>JALYUQ010000257.1 GCA_030853685.1 Actinomycetota bacterium
GCGGGGAGACTGCGAACATCATCCATGGCGTGCCTTCCTGCCGGCCAACACCGGCATCGGTCTTCAACAACCGGGAAGGTACGCCGCCTTCCTTCTCAACCCCATACACAACATCTGGGTATAGCTCACAAGCCGTGGTGTTGATCGGCCAGGGCTCACTCTCTCGCGCATCCCGGCCTTGGTCCCGCGAGCGAACTTGATCACGTCCGACGACCAGCGCCATCGGACGCGGCCCGCTTTGACATTCTGAGTTGGTGGACGGGAACGCTAGCCTGAGCCGCCTGCGAGGCGGGGACGTCGACACCGTCTCCTTCGTCAGGAACTATGTCGAGTTTCGGATCGACTGCAACGTGCTTCGCGCCTTGGTGCCTCCCGAGATTCAGCTTGCGGACGGTCGGCGCTTCAAGTTTCCGGCGCCGGGCTCCCGGGACGCTCTGTGCTCCTTGATCAACGCGACGGTCGAGTCGGCCATCGAAGTCGGCACCGTCGACTCAGACGATTGGCGGATCGAGGTGCGCACCGACAGCGGCGAGCTGCTCATCATTTCTCTGACCGATGACCCGGGCGGCCCAGAGTCGGCGCACCTCGTGCCCGCCGATGCGGCGGGTCGTCTCGAGGTCGCGAGGATGTTTATCTGGCAGCTCGGGACAGGATCCTGCTCACGTGGCGGCTAACTGCTCTAGTGGGGTATCCATTTTGACGGAGTAGAATGCTTGAATCGCTAGTCTCCAAGCCGGAATGCACTACCCGCGGTCGCTGGGCGAGTTCCACGCCTGGTTTCGGACAGACGCTGACTGCCTGGGCTATCTGGAGCGGCTGCGCTGGCCAGAGGGGTTTCTTTGCCCCGAGTGCGCCCACCCGAAGGCGTGGGAGCTGGCGGACGGGCGCTTTGAGTGCCGGGAGTGCCACGAGCGGGTCTCGCCGACGGCCGGAACGATCTTCGACAAGACGCGCACGCCGCTGACGGTGTGGTTTATGGCCTGCTGGCTGTTGGCGAGCCAGAAGGACGGGATCTCGGCGCTGGCGCTCAAGCGCGCGCTTGAGATCGGCTCCTACCAGACGGCGTGGGCGATGCTTCACCGGCTGCGCTCGGTGCTGGTCCGCCCTGGCAGGGAGCGCCTCAGGGGCGACGTGGAGGTCGATGAGACCTATATCGGCGGCGAGGAGCCAGGGCTGCGCGGCGGGCGGCAGAAGGGCAGGAAGGTGCTGGTCGGCGTCGCCGTCGAGCGCGAAGGCCCCAAGGGCTTCGGGCGCTGGCGGATGGTCCCGCTGCCTGACCTCTCTGGGGAGTCGCTGCGCTCGTTCTTGCTCGAGAACGTCGAGCCGGGCGCCAAGGTGATCACCGACGGCTGGCTGTCCTACCCGCCCGCGACCAAGGACCTCTACGTTCACCAGCCGATCCCAGGCGCGACCGGCGCCGAGGCCTCCAAGCTGCTGCCCGGGGTGCACAAGGTCTCCTCGCTGGCCAAGCGCTGGCTGCTCGGCACCCACCAGGGGTCCGTCGATGAGGCGCACCTGCCCGGCTACCTCAACGAGTTCGTGTTTCGCTTCAACCGGCGGCGCTCACGCAGCCGGGGCCTGGTCTTCTACCGCGTGCTGGAGCTCGCGGCAGCCCACGACCCGGTCCGTTACCGCGACCTGATCGCGAATCCGAAGCCCGGGAGACAGCGCCACCCACCGCCCGGGACCCGTGGCCGGCCTCCAAGTCTGGAGCGGCCCCGGGCGCAACGGCCGTGGCGGCGCGCTACCCCGAGCTACTCCGGTTAGATGGATACTCCACTAGTGTTGTATCCCTGCTCGTGGCCGGCGAGCACGATCTTTCCGTCGGGCTGGACGGCGACACCTTCAGCTAACTCTGCCGGCAACCCGAAAGTTGACCACCTCGGCTCCGCCGGAGCCGCTCGCTGAGCCTGCAGCGGAACTCCCTAACCGGCACTGTCTGGCCCACAACCGAAGTGTACCGTATTGCGTACACGCAAGCGCCCTGTCAATCATCATCCTGGCGTCCGAAGGTTGCCTCGCGACAGTTGCCCGCATTCAACAAGTCCTGAGACCAGTCGGCTAACCGTGACAAAGCTGCTGATCAACAAGTCCTGCCTAAAGCGGACGACGGGGCTCGGACCCGCGACCTTCGGCTTGGGAAGCCGACGCTCTACCAACTGAGCTACGTCCGCGCTGCGGGCGATTCTAAGGGTCACCGTCAACTGCACCGACAGGATGCGGATCGG
>JALYUQ010000263.1 GCA_030853685.1 Actinomycetota bacterium
TGAACGTTGCGCTGACGCGCAACCTCTTCAGGAACGGCACCTCACTTGACCGGGGCTCCGCGGCACACGCCGTCACACAGTTCGCCCCGAACCCCGGTGAAATACCCACGGAAACGACAGGAGACCCCCTTTTGCCTGAGTGCCGGCGGCGACGCAACGAGCGCCGTCGGTGGACGGCCACCGCAGAAAGCGTGCGGTCGGATTCATGAGGCCGTGCGCCCTCGGGGCGAAACGCGCCTACCGAGGATGTCTTGGGAGAGGAGCAGCCGGTCTTCGCCAACCAGGAGTTCGAGGCGTTCGCCCTCGCCGCGCTCGGACAGACGGTCTGGTCTCCGCGTGGGATCTACGCGGTGACCCCCGGCAAGGCGCTTGCGCCACGGCTCGCTCCCGAAACCGCTGGGAATGCAGAAGTCGTCGGGAATGCAGGCGATCGTCGCGCGGCGGCGAAGCTGATCCGGTCCTCGTGGGATGATCACGACTGCCATGGCATCGTCCGAACTCATCCAAGAGCTGATCCGTGCGCACGTTGACCGGAACGATCAGCGGTTCAAGACCGTCGCGCTCCAGCTAGCCGCGCGCGAGGCGCGCGCGGGCCACCGCCTGGTGGCTGGCCGGATCCGGGATCTGCTTGACGAGGCCGGCGTCGCTCAGCAGACGCAGGCGCCCAGCGCGACCCCAATCACCCGAACCTCTGAGGAGCTCCGGTCGGTTCTCGCGGTATCGTACCCTCGGGAGAAGCTCGGCGACATCGTCCTCGAAGGCGCTCTCGTCGAAGTTCTTCCTAGGCTGCTGGAGGAGCATCGCTCGCGCGACGTGCTGGAGAAGTTTGGCCTGCTACCGCGCCGCCGCCTGCTTCTTCACGGTCCGCCTGGTTGTGGGAAGACGCTGTCCGCATCGGTGCTCGCGGGGGAGCTCGGCCTACCACTCTTACGGGTCCGAATCGAGACGCTGTTCTCTCGTTACTTGGGCCAGACCGCGACGATGCTCACTTCCATCTTTGAGGAGATGCAGCGGGTCCGCGGGGTGTTCCTGTTCGACGAGTTCGACGCTCTCGGCCGTGCCCGCTTCTCAGCTTCTGACGTCGGCGAAGCCAGTCGGGTTGTGAGCACGTTTCTGCAACTCGTGGACGCGGACGAAAGCGGTTCGTTGATCGTCGCCGCCACGAACGGCTTCGGGGAGGTCGACTCGGCGACGTTCCGCCGATTCGATGACGTCGTCGAGGTACCGCTCCCCAGCCGCGACGCCCTGATCAGGCTGCTGCGGCTTCGCACTACAGGTCAACCGATGGTCGCGGCGGTCATCGACGCGGTCGCAACCGATCTCGAAAAGCTGTCATTTGCCGAGGCCGATCGCGTCGTGATCGAGGCGCGCAAGACGATGGTTCTCGCGGGCCGACGTCGCCTGTGCCGTACGGATCTCGTCGATGCCGCGACTAGCGTGCGTTCCCGCTCGGGCGCGCTGTCTGCGTGACCGATCAGTCCAGGCCCCATCTCAACCTGCCGCGCGAGCCCGCGAGGTCGTATCGTCGGCGCCGGCAGAAGTTCGAGCCCCGACCGCTGCCGAAGCGGGCCGCCTCGGCACACAGCCAAGCTCTGCTGGGTCAATTGGATGCCGCGCTCGTCCCGACGCCGCCCGGAGCAGAGCCTGGACTGGGCGCGAATGCCGCGATCGATCTCGCACCCGGCGTTGTCTCCGATCCCGTTCAGCTCGCCAAAGGGGCTGCCGCCTACGTCGACGCGGGGGAGCACGCTGCGGTCGTCTACTTCCCAGACTCCGAAGCCAAGACGCTCCGTGGGAAGCTCAGCCAGTACGGCGACCCAGCGAAGGTCGTCAAGAGCGGCGCGCCGCGGAACAACAAGCTCGTCGCCCCGATCGAGCAGATCAGGCGCCCCACGCTGGTCGACCTCGCCGACCCCTGGGATCTCGAGTCTGAACTTCTCAGCGGAGTGGCGGCGATCTGGGTCGAGTTGTGGACTCCTGGCGGCAGGTTTGGTGCGCCTGAGTTGCGCGAGGCGATCCAATCGGCCATCGGGCATTTCGCTCGTGATCACAGCGCGGACGGCCACGTTGAGCGGTACGAGGCGGCCGATCACGACATCTATCTCGCGCGGCTGAGCCCCGGGGGGGTGCGGTTGCTGCCTACCGCGGTACCAGCGGTGACACGTATTCACGAGCCAAGCCAGGCGCGGCTCGAGCGTGTCGCGCAGGACGTCGTGGGCCAGGTGATCGCAGACGATGCGATTCAACCTCCGCCAGCGAGCGCGCCGACCGTGGCGGTCCTGGACACTGGCATTGCGGAGGACCACCCGCTGCTCGAGCGAACGCTCGTCGCGCCCGGTGTAAGCGTCGTCCCGGGCGTCACGTCGGCGCAAGACGCATTCCCACAAGGGCACGGGACGGGAATGGCCGGCGCAGCGGCCTACCGCGCACTCGCCGCCGACATCGCACGTGGTGGTCTGGTGTCCCCTCGATGTCGGATCGCCAATGTTCGGCTCTGGAGCGACGACCCCGCCGCATTCTGGGCAAGCCGTACAGAGGAGGCCGTCGCCGAAGCCGACGCCATGCCAGGGCAGGTCGCTGCTCAGCTGCTCTGCCTTTCGAGCGGCCGGCGCCCGCTGACGCCAAGGACCTCGTGGTCGTATGCCGTCGACAGCTTGGCCTACAACAACGGCGAGGGCCGCTTGATCTGCGTCGCGGCCGGCAACGTGCCGCCAGAAGCGGATCCCGCGGTATATCCGGCGACCAATCAGGCAGCCGAGCTCCACGACCCAGCTCAAGCCGTAAATGCGCTGACGGTGGCTGGCTTCACGAACCTCGACGCGCTTCGGTCTGGCCGTGCGGGCCTGGTCCCAGTTGCGAAAGCCGGCGAGCTTTCCCCGCACACGACGACCGGCACGCTCAAGGCGCCGATCAAGCCGGACGTGCTCACGGAGGCCGGCAACGCTTGCCCGGATGGGACGCTCGCCAACGTGGGAATCGAGGAGCTCAGCGTGCTCACCACGAGCAGCCGTCACGTAATGGGGCGATATCTCGAGTCGTACGACGGCACGAGCATTGCGGCCGCTGCGTTGGCTGGACTGGCGAGCGACGTAGCGGACGCGAACCGAGCTCGACGCCCAGAGACAATCCGGGCGTTGATCGTCAACTCGGCGAGGTGGCCGGCGGCCCTGCGGTCCCAGGTCCCTAACAGAAATGAGCGGTTGCGCTGCGCTGGTTACGGGGTCCCGCGACGCGAGCACGCCCTCGCGTCGACATCGAGCCGGGCAACGCTGATCCACGAAGGCCGAATGGCGCCCTATTCGGCCGAAGGCAAGCTCGACGCGCTGCACCTCTTGCGACTGCCGTTTCCGCATGATGAGTTGCTGGCACTCGGCCACGCGTCGGTTTCCTTGGCCGTGACGTTGTCGTACTTTGTCGAACCCCATGAGACGCGGTCAACGCGATACGCGGGTGCATGGCTTCAGTGGGATTTGCAGCGGCAGTCGGAGTCCGAAGGCGACTTCCTGGCGCGGGTCAACGAACACGATCGGGACCCCGACGCTCCACCGGACCCGTCGGACAACTGGAACTGGGAGATCGGCACGCAGGCTAGGCGGCGCGGAAGCGTGCAGGGCGACCGGCTGGAGATCGAAGCCGCCGCGCTCGCAGGAGACCTGCTCGTCGGCGTGTTCCCGGCCGGCGGGTGGTGGAAGGACCACCTCAAACAGCGCGCCGGGCGCGAGGTGCCGTACGCCATGGTCATCACCATCGATGCTGGGGACGTCGATATCGATCTCTATGCGCTGATCTCGGTGCGGTTGCCGGTGGACGTTTCAATCGACGTAAGCTAGATACGACTGGTCTCGCCGCCGGAGGGTGACTACCCGCCGCGTGGGTCGGGAACACGCCTTCACGAGTCAGGGGCGATGTCGAAGTCGCCGAACTCGAAGGAGCTTACGACTGGCTCGTCTAGCTGAATCTCAAACGGGTGCCTGACGATGTTCTCCGCCGACATGTCCCGATCCTCATCGTCGATGGGGTTCTTATAGGTGATCTCGAAGTCGACGCTCGCGAACAGCTTTCCGTCGCGAAGCTCGATTTGTCGGACCGCGTCCGGTTTGGCACGCACAGCCCGTGCACGCACGGCCCGTCGCTCACGTGCAACATCGAACCCAGAGCCGATGGCACTCAAGAAGTCATCTGGGTGCGCAGCCGCCCAGTCTTCGATCGCATGGATGATCGCGTCTTCGCCAAGGAAAGCGAGAAGTTCTGGATCGCCGTCATCGGACATAATTCAGATGGCACGCCTGATCGGTTCTCAGCCGACAGGTGGGTCTTGCAGGTGCCGTTCCCCGCCAGCGCCAACGTGCATCTGGCCTCTGGCCCCCCGCCGCACCTCCAGCCCGAGCCATTCAAGGTCTCGGAGCCAGAGTTGATGATGGAGGAGCCCGACCTTGGAATCGGCGACCAAGCTCCTGCTGACCTGCGCGCTGCGTCCGTCCGGCGACGTCGCGATGACAGCATCCCCGTGTACATGCACGACCCAGCCTGGCTGCTGCTTGATGAACTCGACATCGCGGGCGATCTTCGGCGGGATGTGCGCGTCCTCCAACCGTGCGTCGCGCGCGTGCAGCTCGGCGATATGGCGTGGCTGTAGGCGAGCGTCTGGCCCGTCCGGGCCCGATGCGCCGGAGGTGGGCATTGGCGGCCACGGCGGCGTCTGTGCGAACGCGCCACGAAGGCACTTGCGCCAGCCGGCGTTCTCGATCGCTTGCTGCTCGATCGCGGATGTCGTTGACGGGCCGGCTGGGCCGTAGTCGCGGAGCTCTTTGGCTCTTATGAGCCAGAGCTGACGCAACTTCGTCGCCGCGACCAGCCACACGCCGACCAGTGCGGCTGCTGCCACCGTGAGCACGAACCACAGCGGGCCGAGCTCCACAGCAGCGAGCACCACGGAGCCGATCGCGACCAGGAACAAGCCGACGGTCTCCGCAGCGAAGCGCAGACGCTCGACACGGGCGGCCATGCTCTCCCAGCCCAACCCCAGTTGCGGGCGCGCAGCGTGGAAGAGCCGAGGGACCGCGACAAGGAACGAGCCGACGCCCATAGGACCTACGAAATAATTACTGGGTCTTTGTGGTGGGGATGGATCGTGTAGTTCCAGTCTGGATGGAACTGATCTCGTTCGATGTTCACGGCGGCCAGCTGGGCATCGCTGACCTTGATCCCTTTCTCGTAGTGACCGGGGTCGAGGCGAGCGTGGACCTCGAGGCCGGTGCTGGTCGTGGTGGACGCGATCAGGTCGATGATCACCTCCAGGCTCTCCAGCGGCTTGCCGCGCCAGTTCAGGGTCAC
>JALYUQ010000307.1 GCA_030853685.1 Actinomycetota bacterium
ACCATGGGAAGGAAGCAGGACCCGGACTAGGGCTCCAACTGACGCCCAAAGCTTCGCCAGCGGGCGAGCGGGAAGGGCTTCGAGAGATAGCCCGTCAGAGGTCTTGAAAAGGGAGGGCTTAAGGGCTCGCGGAAGCCCTACCCCTAGCCTCGCCTAGTCGGTTTAAATCGACTGTAGGCCCGCTAATCGATCCCGGTTTTGGTGCGCTCCTTCAATCCTCGCCAAAACAGCCGCATTGCAACTGCATCCTCCAAGTCGAGGCGCATAACGAACAGAAACCAAGCCTCTAGCTCTAGGTCGTCACTCATACGGCCTCCATCGCAACAGCACCCGCATGCCGGCGATCGATGTCCACGTAGCTAGCCGCCGCGCCCTCAGGCATCGATGCGGGGAAGCGGTGCCACCTGTCGTGCTCCCAGTACCAAACTTGCCACCGCCTCGCGCGGAACACGGGCAGCCGAGAAAGCGGCAACCCGAACACAAAACTGCGCACCGACCCACCGGCCCTAGACTCGCCATCAGCCATGATTAGCACTCCAACTGCTCGTTATGGTTAGGGGCGCGGAGGCGTTTCAAGCACCTCCGTTCCCCGACTTTGCCGGTCAATCCCGGCTGTTCTAAAGATGGGCCTAGGCGACCTTCGCGCGCGGCTCGAAATAAAGCGGCGTCCCGACAGCCCAATCGGGCACGGTCATCGGGTAGGCGTGCAACACGGTGCGAAGCGGGATCACGTTCGAGAGATCGGGTGAGGTGCGCTTTTGCTTCACAGCAATGTCGATACCGCGCTTGAGCAGCTCCAGCCGATAGCGATAGAACGTCGGGCGAGAGAGGATGGCGCGGAGATCGTGACCCTCGCGCCAGTTGTTATACGCAAGCTGCAGCCGACCGGGCAGACCATCGAGCGTTTCAGCGTCGAGCATTGATGCCTCTGCTATCTGGAGCCCTGAAAGGAAGCGGGAATGTAGCTCCGACCCTGCATTCTCTCCCCAGTAAGCGAGGTATTCAAGATGCTCCGCGACGAGCTGGAGCGACTGCATGCGTACCTCAGCACGGAGCAAGCCCTGCGCGATCTTGGCGACGGAGCTATCAGCCAGGTCGAGGGGAAGCGCATGCCCCTTGACGTTCAACTCGGCCCCCTTCGCATAGAGCGTGAGCGACCAACGACGCGAACCTTTGCCAAAGAGCAACGAATCCCCCCTGAAGTGGCCTCGCCCGCGGTGTTTGAGATTGGCAGTGGAATCAAGCGATCGAAGGGCATTGCGGACTCTGGGGAGCGTGCCAAGATCGAACGAGTGCGTGATATCAACGCGGGAAAGTTTGATGATGCCAGCGTGCCACAGCGAGAGATCCTCGGGACTTGGCGTGACCCCAACAGAGCGGCAGATTCGATGCAGCATCTCGAGCACGAGGCCGCGAATGTCAGCGGTGCCGAAAACGTTATGGCCTTGGAACCACTTAGCCGGGTTGCCACTCACCCAGATCGCGGGGCGGCATAGCTCATCGGTCGTGCTCTGTATCTGAATGACGTTGCTGTAGCTTCCCTCAAAGCTCTTGCGCTTCCAGATCGACCAATCGAGCGCGAAGCCGTCCGGGTGTGTCGGATCAGGCTTGGTGGCCATGACCTCGCCGGCGTAAAACGGCCCCTTCTCGCCTCCGACATGCGCCAGCGGCGCGACGAAGGTGAGCCAGTCGATCACTTGCGCTTCTTCCCGAACAGCTCCGGCTGCTGCATCGTCATCACCTGCGCGTACTGATCGCCAACCATGTGAGCGAGAGCCCTGCGCGTCGCGGCTTTGTTTCCCGACTGAGCCATGCGAGCCATCTTGGCGATACCGTGAAGCTCCGGAATGAGCTCGACCAAGAAGTCAACGAGAACGGTTGCGACAGGCTTCCCAAGTGCATCACCCAAGTCTTTGATTGCCGCGTAAAGCTCCGGAGTGAGCGTGAGCGCGACCCGAGGTTTCTGCGATGGCATTTAGAGTGCTTCATGGAGTGCCGCGGAGCGTCTATTGGATCATGCGTACTTCCGGCTGTCTATGGGCTGGTGCCTGCCCTTGTGCTCAATTTGAGACAAAAGTGCGGTGTTACTACCCCCGCACTTACCTCCAACGGCATCTGTGGGCCCGCGCTCCGGAGTCGCGCGCATCCCACAGAAGCGCGCCAGGCGAGGACAACCATGGGAAGGAAGCAGGACCCGGACTAGGGCTCCAACTGACGCCCAAAGCTTCGCCAGCGGGCGAGCGGGAAGGGCTTCGAGAGATAGCCCGTCAGAGGTCTTGAAAAGGGAGGGCTTAAGGGCT
>JALYUQ010000001.1 GCA_030853685.1 Actinomycetota bacterium
GAAACGGATCGAGTGGAGGGACCCGCTTCGTCGAGTTTGTGCGTCTAATACCTGTGACGAGCCAGCCAGACATTTGTCACGCGCTTCAACCCGAGCGAGGCTTGGAGCGCTCGAGGTGTCTCGAGAGCCGGCGTCTTGTGCTCCGCCGACTGCCAGCGCCCGCCGTCCGGCTGTCGTCTCAGACTACCCACCATGTCGCAGCTCGTAAGCCCGTTTCCGACTTTGGCGCACTCGCATGCACCGGCGCTTCACGCAGCACAAGCTGCCACACGCACGACGACTCAGTTCGGCCTGGAGCAGATCAGCATCATCATCGCCGCAGTGAGCGCGATCGCGGCCGCGCTGACTGCGCTCTGGACGTACGCGGGTGCCGCCCTCGGCCACCGTCCTTTTGTTATCGGCGAGGAGTACCGCGACTGGACGGAACTCGGAATAGAGCCCGAGGTTCCGAGCCTTGGGGTCGTTGGGTTTCTGCTGCGGAATGAGGGCGCGGGCGTCGCTCTGGAAGTCAGCTGTCGGCTTCGTAGCTGGACCCAGCCAGGCATCGACACCTACTGGACCCCCCAAATCGGATCGCTTGCCCCCCGAGCCGAGCGGAAGAGCTCCATACCGTTCACGGCCCCTCCTGGCGTGACGGACATCGAACTGGGCAAGGCCGAGTCTCCACCCGGCTCGTCTGAGCCCAACTACGTCCTGTGGTACGTCGAAACCGAGTTCTCCGATATCCGGGGGGTCCGATACGCCGTGCGTACGAAAAAGGCGTTTGGGTCGGGGACAGCGCCGAGGCGAGTTAGGAGGTGGAAGGTCGACGTCTGGAGGCCGCAGAAGAGCGACCATCTACGCTCGATCTGGTGGATCGACTTCCGCGACTGGCTCGCGCGAAAGTTGGCCCGCGGACGAGGTCGGGATGGCACTGAGCCGTCAGCGAGCAAGGTCGGTAGAACCCGCGCAGCCGCGCGAGTTGCGAGACGGCAGGTATCGACTATGTGGGCGCGCCACGGTGCGAATGAAGTCCCTGAAGAGGTGGCTGGCCGGGGATCCGGTCGGCCAGCGGCCGCGGCCGCGCCGGCGGTCAGAGAGGCGGATCCGGCCAGAATGGAGTTCAACGCGGCCGCACGCGAGCGGGCGTGCCGGTCTCCGCTAATTCACCTCCAGTTCTACTTCGAGTTGCCGTTTGACGTAGGCATCGAAGTGGGGGCGTTCAACCGCATTCAGCTTTCGCATCCTTGTCTCGAGGATTGGGCAGACTTCGATCTGCAGGCGTACCTCGGCATGCCGCCGCTTCCCGAGCCCTGCGTGCGGCCCTGCGTTGTGCTGCGCTTCAGGCGGGTCTCGCGGCCCAACGACTCGCCGTT
Organism: Actinomycetota bacterium; assembly: GCA_030853685.1. Lineage (GTDB taxonomy): Bacteria > Actinomycetota > Thermoleophilia > Solirubrobacterales > Solirubrobacteraceae > Palsa-465. The sequence goes on from JALYUQ010000001.1 coordinate 1,356, forward strand.
TGCGAACGTTCGTCGAGCCTACGGCGCTGAGCTGGGATCCGCTATTCCAGCCGAGGCGGACTTCAACTCATTCGAAACGTCGGTCTCCGTGGTGAAGGCCGAAGTGATCGCGACCGGACCGAGCGGAGACTTCGATGAACAATGGCTGCGTGGCCAGCTGCGAATCGTGTTGGTCAAATTGAATGAGATACTGATCGCTCTGGGTGCCGCCGCGGACGACCACCACATCAGTCCGGTAACCGAATCCGATTTGCCCCCGATCATTCTCGGTTGGCAGCAGGACCTTCGTGATCTGGACACTCCGTCAAGGAAGCCACGATTGGTTCCGTTGCTTCTACATGAGGGGCAACCGCGCCGAGTCGTCGATCACGACTCAACGGTCATCAATCACGCCCTCGCCATAGCCGGCCGTGGCGGCCATGGTCCGTTTTTCCCGACGATGGAAATGTTGTTCGCCGCTCGGCGATCGCTGGAGAGCGGTCGACTCGCGGCTGCCGTTCTCGACTCTGGCACAGCCGTGGAGTTGTTGGTTAGCAATGTCGTTCGCGGCGTTGGGATGTCCCAGAGCTGGGACCCCCAGCGGCTGGAGAACGTGCTCAGCGAGGCGACCGGTTTTCGCAACCGGTTCGTTGCACATTTCGCGCGGGCACTCGGCGTGACCGTCGACGCGTCGGCATCAGGCGATGACCCGGTCAGCACGTGGCTGCGAATCGCGTACCCGCTGCGGAACAAAGTCGTCCACGCCGGCCACCGGCCGCTGATCGAAGAAGCAGCGAACGCCATCGTCCTCGCGTTCTCGCTGATGGATTTCGTCGCGGAATGTGTCGAGCGCGACCCCAATCTCGGCACCACGTTCCCAGACATCGACGAAATGCTGCCGGGGCCAGGCGTAGACGAGCGAAGCCTGGCACACGGCCCTCCGTCTGAGCGGCGATTGGCCCAGGAGTCATTCGACGCCGGTCTGCACGCCGTCGCGGAGCACGACGAGGCAACCGCCGTGCAGGCGTTTGAGCAGTCTTACAACCACGGAAGCCCCAAAGCCGCGTTCAACATCGGGATCATCAAATGGCGCGGCGGCGACGCGGACGGAGCAATCACTTGGCTTCGCCGCGCCTCCGAGGAAGGTCACGATGGTGCATCCGCGTACCTCGGTGTGCTGCTGCTCGGACGAGGTGACGATGTTGGCGCCGAGGAACTTCTGCGTCGTGGAAGCGAGAGCACCCATCAGCGCGGCAGGCCGGTGGCTATGTTCTTTCTAGCCACCATTCTCGCTGACCGTGGCGAGTTGCGCGAAGCCGCCGATGTGTATCGCGAGGCAGCAGTCGTGGCCGACTTCGCACTCGGGGCTGAGGCCGCATTTCGACGCGGCTCACTGCTTCAGGAGCTCGGCGATCCAACTGCGATCGACGCGTACACGCTCGGCGTCGACCTCGGCAGCGGTCGTGCCGCAGTAGCCCTCGCCGCGCATCACGGCGTCAGCGGAGCAACCAACAAGGCCCTCGAACTACTGCACCAAGCGCTCGACCTCGCGGCTGAAGGCGAGGCTGGGTCAATCCCAATCGGCCATCACATCGCTGTCCAGCTTGACCCTGACCGCCACTCAGTCGAGAGACGCGCGGCGCAAAGTCTGGTCATGACCGGTGGATCCATGGACGAGCAAGGACGCGGCCAGGACGCTCGGAAGGTGTACGACCAACTCGTCGAGAAGTTCGCGGACGCGACGGACCTCGGACTCCGCGAGGCAGCCGCTCGCGCACTGGTGAGCAAGAGCGCATCGCTCGGCCGTGAGGGAGACCACAGCGGCGCGGTTGCCGTATGTGACGAGCTCATCGCCCTGTTCGGAGACGCCACCGCGCCCGAGATCCAAGTACAGGTCGCAAACGGGCTCATCAACAAGGCTTACGGCCTTCACCGCCTAGGATCTCCGAACGAAGTCCGTGGCCACCTATGACGATCTAATAGCTCGCTTTGGAACAGCAACCGACCGTGCCCTAGCGGAACGCGCGCAAGGAGCTCGGCTAGCCCGCACGGCCGTCGCCCAGTCCTCATGACGATGGGCGAGGGTCATGCCTCGGCCGTCTCACGGATTGACCCGCAGGCGCTGCACTCTGACGACGCCTCGCCTCGTTCGGCGACCGGCGCGTTCTCCGTCCCTCGCCGTGACTGCGTTGGGTGCCAATCCGAACGTCCGACCCGGGCAACCCGGCGATTGCTTTGACCCTGCAGACCGCGCGTGCCTTGCGATCGCGTGGGCGACTCAGGGATCGTTCGGATCCAGGGCAGGATGCGAACGGGCGCCGGTTCTCCAGCCGTGTAGTCCGAGCTCTAGATGAGTGATTCCGTTCCGGTGGGTGGCCGGGACGGGGTCAAGGAGACATAAGAAGGGTGTCGAAGATCGGCGTTGCTAACGCCAATGTCGACCACGGAGGTGGCCTCGTGACCGCCGATCTTGACACCCTGTTGACCGCACTTTACGTGCTGGCTGATGAAATCCTGCCGCGGCGCCCGCGCGCAAGACGCCGGCCCACAGATCACCGACGCCGAGCTGGTGTGCCTGGCGGCGGCGCAAATCCTGCTCGATATCCCCAGCGAACGGCGGTTTCTGCGCTTGGCGATCTGTCGCCTGGGGCACCTGTTCCCGTATCTGCCCAAGCAGCCGGGCTACAACAAGCGGATGCGCGCCTTGGCGCCGCAGATCGTCAGGCTGCTGAACGCGATCGCGTTCGCGTCCCCGTCGTGGTGCGAGAACATCCGGCTGCTTGACTCCACGCCCGGTCGCGTGCGGCAACTCGCGAGAGACCTTCAAGCGCTCGGAGTTCGCCGGGCACGCCGCCTACGGCTACTGCGCCAGCCACAGCCGCTACTTCTGGGGGTTTCGGCTGTATCTGCTGTGCGCGTCTGATGGGATGCCGATCGCTTTTGAGTTTGCGCCCGCCAACGCGTCGGAGCGCGAGGTCGCCGCCGAGATGCTGCGCCGAGTCACGCTCGACGGCTACACCGGTGATCGCCGACAAAGGGTTCGCCGGCGAGGAGTTCGAGGCGCTGATGGCAGAGCTCGGCGCGATCTTCGTTCGCCCCGACCGCAAAGGCGAAAAACCCCGCTTCGGCAAGCTCGGCGGGATGCGCCAGTGGATCGAATCGATCATCGACACCACCAAAGGCCAGCTCTCTCTCGAACGCCACGGCGCGCGCACGATGCCCGGACTGATCACCCGCATCACCCAACGCCTGCTCGCGCTCCGGCCGGCATCTGGCACAACTGGGCCCTCTGGGACGCCGACAACCTCCACCACCCCATCCGCAGCCTCATCGCCTACGACCACTAAACCGCTCCAGACGGAATCATTCATCTAGGCTCTAGGCTACGCGAGGCAGCGTGCGCCTCTTCTGCACAGCCAGACTGCCGGTCTTGGCCGAGAGCGGTCGTCCAGACGAGAGTGCCGGAAGGGCGACAAGGGAGGTGCCGGGTGGCTAGGTCGCCGGGGCGCCGACCAAGGCCGGGCGACCGCGTGCGTGACGTGCCAGGTAGACACCCAGAGGATTGGGCCGAGGACGAAGAACGCCAGCAGTACGATCTGCAGGGGTACGCTGACGTCATGCCGATGCCCAAGCGGTCGAGCGTCGCTGACTTCTTCGCGCAACTGAACGACGTCCAGCGGCGCACCTCGAGGCGCTCCGGGAGCTGAGCCTCGATGCCGAGCCGGAGGCGCGGGAGGAACTGAAGTGGAACCTGCCGGTCTACGTCCGCGGCGAGAAGACGAACCTGTGGATGCTTCAGAACTTCAAGAACCACTGCTCGCTGCGGTTCCCGCCACCGTTCTTCGCCACCCAGAAGGCCGCGGTTGAGGCCGCTGGCTACGAGGCCGGCGAGGGCTTCATCAAGGTCCCCTACGACCGTGAGCTGCCGACCGAGCTCCTGAAGGCGCTGATGCGGGCGCGGGTCGAGGAGTACGCAGCGACCGGCGCCGGCTGGAACGACCGTTGAGCCCGGTTACGTCTCGCGAGGGTCGCGGTCGTTGAGGGTCGCGACCACGAACCAGCGGCTACGGCGACAGCGTCAGGCGCCGCCGCCCCATCCGTTGGCGCGTCCGATCCTATGCGCGGCCGGCCGGCGACCAGTCCTCATCGCCCGGCAGACCGGAGTTGGGCGGACGTTGGGAGCGCCGCCGCAAACTTGACAGGGCACCATTCGTAAGTTTATGCTTCCGGTTAGTGGCTACTGACGCTTCACAGGCGATGACGGTGCTTGGGGATCGGACCCGCCGGGCGATCTTCGAGGCGGTCGCGACGGCGCCTTCGGCGGTGGGCGAGCTCGCTGAGCGCCTGCCGGTGAGCCGATCCGCCGTTTCCCAGCACCTAAAGGTGCTCAAGGACGCCGGGCTCGTCGTCGACGAGGCGGTGGGGACGCGGCGGATCTACCGGGCCGACCCGCAGGCCCTGGCCGACCTCGAGGCGTACTTCCGCGCGTTCTGGGACCAGGCCCTGGCCGGCTTTCGCGACCGAGCCGAGCGGCCGGAGCGAGATGGCTGAGTTCGCGGCGATCGACCCGGTCCGCCGGACGGTGACTGTGCGTGCCTCGCGCCCGCGGGCGTTCGCGGTCTTCACGGCCGAGATCGGGACCTGGTGGCCGTCGATGCAGCATGTCGGCCCGACTCCCGCCGAGGCGGTGATCGAACCGTTCACGGGCGGACGCTGCTACGCCCGCGCGGGCGATGGCACCGAGACCGACTGGGGACGGGTGCTCGATTGGGAGCCACCGAGCCGGCTGCGCTTTGCCTGGCTGCTGAGCCCCGACTGGGAGTACGAGCCCGATCCGGGCCATGCAAGCGAGGTCGACGTCCAGTTCACCACCGCGGACGAGGGCGCGACGACGGTCACCCTCGAGCACCGCGGCTTTGAGCGCTACGGCGACGGCGGCGAGGGGCTGCGGAACCAAGTGGATTCCGCCGGCGGCTGGGGTCATTTGCTCGAGCGCTACGCCGACCTGGTCAGAACTGGCCCCGGCCACGAGCACAACTGATGCCGGACTGCACACCACAGGACCAAAGGAGGCCGACCATGAGCACAACCCACATCACCGACGAGCAGCTGGGCGACTGGGTAAAAGCCGCCCGACCGTACACGGTCGTGATCCTGCGCCCCGGTCCGCAGCGCGACATCGAGGGCGCCGAGCGGATCGTCTTTGAGCACGGCCGTCGCAACGCTGAGCTGCAGCTCGCCGGCGTACTGCCGATCGTCTGCCCGGTCGGCGACGACACCGTCTCCGGCGTCGGGATCTTCGACCGCACGCCCGAGCAGACCCGGGCGCTCATGGACGGCGATCCTGGGGTTCAGGCCGGCGTGTTCAGATACGAGATCCACACCTGCCACAGCCTGCCCGGATCCCAGCTGCCCTGACCAACCGACCCGAAAGCGAGGAGCCCATGCGCGCCGTGCTGATCGAAGTCAACGTCGCCGGAGTCGACCGCGAGGCCGGCCTACGCGGCATCCGCAACCAACTCGTACCAGCCATCTCACAGATGCCGGGCTTTCGCTCAGGCACCTGGCTTACCGGCAACGACGACGGCGTCGGGCTGTCGCTGACGGTGTGGGAGACCGACGAGCAAGCCGACGCGTTTGCGCAGCGGTTCGGCGTCGGGGCCGCACCCCAGTCCGGCGTCGCGGTCACCCGCTGTGAGCTGCGCGAGATCGCCGCTACCGCCTGAACCACACCCTCCATCTGAACACCACCCAACGAAAGGACACCACCCGATGAGCACCCCCACCGTGGCCTGGTTCTGAAATCACCGGCAAAGACCGTCCCGCGCTACAGCGCTTCTACGGGGACCTGTTTGACTGGGAGGTCAAGGATTCAGGTGGCGACGCCGGCTACGGCCTGGTCGACGCCGGACCCCACGGCATCGCCGGCGGGATCGGCGGCGCCCCGGGCGCCGACCCGGGTCACGTCACCTTCTACATCGAGGTCGATGACCCCGCCAGCTACCTCGAGAAAGCCCAAACGCTCGGCGGCCAAACGATCATGCCCCCCACCGAACTGCCCGACTTCGGGCTGACCATCGCGTTCTTCGCCGACCCCGAGGGCCACATCGTCGGCCTCTCCAAAGGCGCCATCCAATAACCGGGACACCTTGCATGGACACGCGACGGCCGAGTCTTGCCGACAGCGTCCCGGCCGCGCGCGGCGGGCCTGTGAGCGAACAATCAGCGGCGATGTCGTTAATTCTGATTCGACGGGTCCGGCGCTTGCCTGATTGGCGCACGAGGCCCCGAGAGCGACCGCCGTGCGCAGGTGCTGCTGCATTCTCTTGGGCAAGCGCAAATGCAACCCCCCGCTTGCGCCTCTGAGCACGACCACGAGCCCGATCAGGCGGACGGCTCGCTCCCGCATTCACGAAGCACCAGCCACGAAACGAGGCTCAGACGACCGGGACGATGCTTCCGCTTCGCTCCGTCGACTTCGCAAAGGAGAAGCGGGCCGCCCGTGGCTGCAGGGGCGACAGAGCGTCTCCGGGCCGGCCCCGGTCAGAATGTGGGCATGATCGCGGCCACCTATGAGACCGAGGGCCCGGACGCGAACGTACTCGTCATCCGTGAGCTGCCCGACCCCGTTCCCGGGGCCGGTGAGGTGCTCGTCCGCGTCGCCGTCTCCGGCGTGAACCCGACTGACTGGAAGACGCGCATGATTGGCGACCCGACTCGGCTGTCCGGGACGATCGTCCCCAACCAGGACGGCTCCGGGACGATCACCGCGATCGGCGACGGCGTCGACCCTGGTCGGGTCGGAGAGCGCGTCTGGCTCTATGACGCGCAGTGGGAGCGTCACCACGGAACGGCCGCTCAGCTGATCACGCTGCCATCCGTGCGGGCGGTGCCGCTTGCCGACAGCGTCTCGTTCGATCTCGGCGCGGGCCTCGGGATCCCATACATGACGGCTCACCGCTGTCTGTTCGCCGACGGGCTGCTCGCCCCGGGCACGCCGGTCTTGGTCCACGGCGGCGCCGGCGCCGTCGGCCACGCGGCAATCGAGCTGGCTCGGTGGGCCGGAGCGCGCGTCGCGACCACGGTCAGCTCCGCTGAGAAGAAGAGGCTCGCCAGGGAGGCCGGCGCGGAGCTCGTTGTCAACTACCGCACCGAAGACGTCGTCGCGGCCGTCCGCGACTGGATGCCCGACGGCGTCGCCCGGATCGTCGAGGTGAACCTGCCGACCAA
>JALYUQ010000005.1 GCA_030853685.1 Actinomycetota bacterium
CGGGGTTGGGTCGCTCGCGCTCATCAGGCGGCGATCCCCGCAAGCAGCATGTCGATCGCGCGACGGATGTTGGCCCAGCGGAACGCGCCCGGGTCAAGCGCGCCGTGGAGCATCAGCCCGTCGGTGAGCGCGAGCAGGATCGAGGCCAGCGCGTTGGCGGGAATCGCGCCCAGCTCTCCGGAGGCGATCGCCTCCTCGATCCATCCGCGCACCAGCTCCCGACGCCGCTGAGTCGCGAGCGCGAGCTGCTCGCGGACCGCCTGTTCGGTCAGCAGGTCGGCCCACAGGTCAGCGCGGACCTGCACCCGCGCGGTGTCCTCGCCGCGGGCCAGCATCGCCTGAGCAAAGCGCCGCACCCGCTTGACCCCAGACGAGCTGGTGCGTGTGATCGCCTCGAGCTCTGAGTCGAGCGCCGCGGAGTCATCCTCGAGCAGCGCGAGCAGCAGATCCTGCTTGTGGTCAAAGTAGCCGTAGAAGGCACCCTTGCTCACCCCCGCCTCGGCGCACACATCATCGACGGTGAGGTCGCGAAACCCCTGGACGCCCGCGCAGCGCCACGCGGCGTCGATCAACAGCTGGCGGCGCTCGGTACGAGTTTCGGGACGAAGCTTAGGCAAGGTGAAAGCAAGGATCGCACGGCATATAAACCGACTCGTCAGTTTATATAGCACCGATACTCAATCGGGTTCGTCGTCAGGTAACGCCGTTGGCGGAGGACCCGGACGGCACGCCGAGGGGCGCCCGTCACGCGGACCCTTGCAGCGGACCGCGGGCCCGGGGCGCCACCGGGTAGCCTGGGCTACGGAGTGCCGGGAAGTCTGGTCGGCGTGCCCGCAAGGGGGTGCAGCCATGTGCGCAGACCAGTTCGACACCCCGAGATTCCTCGTCCGCACCAGCGGCGGCGTGCTGTGGGTGGTGGACTGCTGTGTCTGACGGGCTGCTCGCGGTCGTGTTCCTCTGTGCTGCGGCGGTCAGTCTGGTGACGAGCTGGCTTCTGGTATCGCGACTGGAGCGGATCGGCGCCCGCGCTGCCGGGGTGCAGCGGCTGATGAGCACGCCTTTCGGCCACGGGTCCCAGCCTCCCGCCTACACTCGCCTGCGAGATGATCGACGAGTTGGTCTCCCAGATCGAGGCGCGATTCGGTGAGCTGCAGGGCGAGCTCTCAGACCCGTCCGTGATCGCGGACCGGGCTCGGTTCACCGCTGCCAGCAGGGCCTACAGCGAGCTCGAGCCGGCCGCCAAGCTGTCCGCCGAGTACCGCCACGCGGTGGATGACCTACGCGGTGCTCGTGAGCTGCTGGCCGAGGACGGGGAGGACTCCGAGCTGCGGGCGCTGCTCGAGTCCTCAGGCGAGCGGATCGAAGCGCTGGAGGAGGAGATCCGGCTGGCGATGGTCCAGCGCGATCCCAACGACGAGAAGAACGTGATCGTCGAGATCCGCCCGGGGGCGGGCGGGGAGGAAGCCGGGCTCTGGGCCGGCGACCTGTTCCGGATGCTGAGCCGGTACGCCGAGCGCCGCAGTCTCGCGGTCGAGCTGCTGTCGGTCGGCGATGGGACATACACCTTTGCGGTCAAGGGTGCCGGTGCCTACTCGATCTTCAAGTTCGAGGGTGGCACCCACCGCGTCCAGCGCGTGCCGGAGACGGAGTCCCAGGGGCGCATACACACCTCCACGGCGACGGTCGCGGTGCTACCGGAGGCCGAGGAGGTCGAGGTCGGCATCGACTCGGGCGATCTGCAGATAGACGTCTACCGCAGCTCGGGACCGGGCGGACAGTCGGTCAACACCACCGACTCAGCGGTCCGGATCACGCACCGGCCGACTGGGATCGTCGTCTCGATGCAGGACGAGAAGTCCCAGCTTCAGAACCGCGAGCGCGCGATGCGGGTCCTGCGCGCGCGGCTATACGAGCGCGCGATCGCACAGCAGCGGGCCAGCACCGACGCCGATCGGCAGGCGCAGGTGGGAACGGGAGAACGGGCCGGGAAGATCCGTACCTACAACTTCGGCGAGAAGCGTGTCAAGGACCACCGCATCAACCTGCTCGTCCACAACCTCGAGGGCATCCTGATCGGGGAGCTCGACGAGCTGACGGCCGCACTCCAGGACGACGAGAAGCGCCGGCGGTTGAAGGAGTGAGTGGAGTGGGAGAGGCCGAGGCGGTCGCGCGGCGGTGCAAGGAGTGACTGGATTGGGGGAAACCGAGGCGGTCGCTCGGGCGCCCTCGCCCGCGCGGGACGAGCCTTTGCCGGGGGGGCCGTGGCTCATCCGAGATGCGTTGGCGAGTGGCGCGACGGCGCTGGGCGCCGCGGGCTGTGACACACCGCGGCTGGACGCCGAGCTGCTGCTCGGCGAGGCGCTGGGGGTCTCACGGAAGACCCTCGTGCTCGACGCCGCCACGACCCTGGACGCGGATGGCGCCGCCCGTTTCCGGGTGCTCCTGGGGCGTCGGGCGGCGCGCGAGCCGGTGGCCTCGGTCCTCGGGCGCAAGGGCTTTCGCCACATCACGCTCGCGGTCGATCGGCGGGTCCTGATCCCGCGGCCCGAGACAGAGCTGCTGGTCGAGGTCGGCCTAGGGCTGCCCACAGGCGCGCGCGTGGTGGACGTGGGTACCGGGAGCGGAGCGATCGCGCTGGCGCTCAAGCAGGAGCGCCCAGACCTCATCATTACTGGGACCGACTGCAGCGCCGGCGCGCTGGCGGTTGCCCGGGCGAACGCCTGGTCGCTGGATCTGGAGGTCCGATTCGTGAAGGCCGATCTGCTCGATGGCGGCGAGTACCACGGTGTGCTCGCCAACCTTCCGTACGTCGCCAACGGTGAACGTTTGCACCTGGCTCCCGAGATCTCGCGCTACGAGCCATCGTGCGCGCTCTTCGGAGGGCTTGATGGCCTGGACCTGGTGCGCCGCCTCCTCGCTTCGGACCTTGGGGGCGCCTTGCTGGTGGCGCTGGAGGTCGGCTTTGACCAGGCGGGGCCGGTGTCGGAGCTGTTGGGCGAGCGCGGGTTCGCAACGGTGGAGCGCTGGCGGGACCTCGCGGGGCACGAGCGCGTCCTTGTGGGACGCCGATGAGACTGGCGCACTCCCGACGGTGGTGCAGGCGACTAGAGGATGACCCGTGAGCGCGGCGTCCTGCGCATCCGGTTCGCCGAGCGCGCAGGCGCAGGCGTTCGAGCGCTGCCTGGCGGCTGGCGGTGTGGCTGTGTTCCCCGCCGACACGGTCTATGGGCTCGCCTGCGATCCGCGCAACGGCTCCGCGGTGCGCCGGCTCTACCTCCTCAAGCGCCGCGCGCCCGAGAAGCCCGCGGCAGTGATGTTCTTCGACCTGTCGCTGGCGCTCGCGGCGCTACCCGAGCTCGGGCACCGGACGAGGGCGGCCCTTGGCGCGTTGCTCCCCGGCGCCCTGACCGTGCTGCTCGCCAATCCGGCCGCTCGCTTTCCGCTCGCGTGTGGCAGCGAGCCGGGGACCCTCGGCCTGCGGGTTCCGGTGGTCGAGTCTGGGCCGCTGTCGGGCGCGCGCCGGCCGGCGCTGCAGTCGAGCGCGAACTGTGCGGGCGGGCCTGATCCGCGCTGTCTCGAGGATGTCCCCGAGTCGATCCGTGACGTCGCGGATCTCGTGATCGAGGGCGGGGAGCTGCTGGGTGTTGCGTCGACAGTCGTCGATCTGCGCCGCTACGAGGAGGGAGGCTCGTGGTCGGTGGTCCGCCCCGGGGCCGTGGATGAGGATGCGCTGAGGGCCGCGCTTGGATAAAGGGAGGGCAAGGCCGCGCTGAGGGGGCTGGCGCTCGGGCGCGCGTGGCGGCGGATCAGGCGTACGGAGCCGCCGCGTAAGGCGCGTGCGGATGGCGTCTTGCTAGGTGGTCGAGTAGCGAAGAAGCAGTCAGACGCGCTGCTATCGTCGGCCGCCGTGAGCGTCGATCTGCCGCACGACTTCTTCAACCGGTCGCTCGCCGAAGTCGACCCCGAGATCGCGCGGGCGCTCGCCGCAGAGCTCGAGCGCCAGCAGCGCACGCTCGAGATGATCGCCTCGGAGAACTTCGCCCCGGTCGCCGTGCTCGAGTGCCACGGCTCGGTGCTCACCAACAAGTACGCCGAGGGTTACCCCGGAAAGCGCTACTACGGCGGGTGCGAGTACGTCGACATCGCCGAGCAGCTCGCCATCGATCGTGCCTGCGAGCTCTTCGGGAGCGAGCACGCGAACGTCCAGCCGCACTCCGGTGCCCAGGCCAACACCGCCGTTTACCAGGCGCTCCTGCAGCCTGGTGATACGATGATGGGGCTCGAGCTAGCCCACGGCGGCCACCTCACGCACGGGATGAAGATCAACGTCTCGGGCCGGCTCTACGACATCGCCGCCTATCAGGTCGACCGGGAGACGAGCCTGATCGACATGGACGAGGTGCAGCGGATCGCCTCAGAGCGCCAGCCGAAGCTCATCCTCGCAGGCTGGTCGGCATACCCGCGCTTCCTGGACTTCGAGCGCTTCCGTGCGATCGCCGACTCCGTCGGTGCATACCTCGTCGTCGACATGGCTCACTTCGCGGGGCTGGTGGCAGCCGGTCTGCATCCGGACCCGGTCCCCTACGCCGATGTCGTGACGACCACGATCCACAAGACGATCGGCGGTGGCCGTGGGGGAATGATCCTGTGCACCGAGGAGCTGGCGAAGAAGATCGACTCGGCGGTCTTCCCGGGCCAGCAGGGTGGTCCGCTCGAGCACGTGATCGCCGGCAAGGCGGTCGCGCTGCGCATCGCCGGCTCAGAGGCCTTCCGCGAGCGCCAGGAGCGCACTCTGGCCGGTGCGCAGGCCGTGTCCTGCGAGCTGCTCGGCGCCGGCCACGGGGTGCGCGTCCTGACCGGAGGAACGGACGTGCACCTCGTGCTGTGCGATCTGCGCGCCAGCGAGCTGGACGGCCGTCAGGCCGAGGACCGCCTTGCGTCGATCGGGATCACCGTCAACCGCAACGCCGTGCCGTTCGATCCGCGGCCGCCGGCGATCTCGTCGGGGCTGCGGATCGGGACGCCGGCGCTCGCCACGCGGGGGCTGCAGGCCGAGGACTTCGAGGAGGTCGGAAAGATCATCGCGCAGGCGCTGGAGCCCGGGGAGGCATTCACGCGGCGGCGCTCGGAGCTGACCGAGCGGGCAGCGGCTGTCGCCGAGCGCTATCCCTTGTACACGGGGCTGCCCACGCCGGCTACTGCCTGAGGAATCGCGCCCGTCGGGCGTTGGGAGAAGGCCTTACTGAGCAACCGCGCCCTGCGGGCGCCCGAAGGAGCAGCAGCGAGTTTCTGGCCCGCACGTGCGCTATGCGCTCTTTGTCGGGTATATTGCCGCCAGCCGGTTCGCGCCGGTAAGTCAAGGGAGGAGACCAAGTGGTGATGCGCCGTTCTGTAGGAAGATGGGTCATGGGTGCCGTCGCCGTTGTATCTCTGGGGCTCGCCGGCTGTGGCAGCAGCAGCAGCGGTGGCAGCTCGTCGAGCTCCGACGCAATATCGACGGCGTTGATGGACCCCGGGATTCGCACGGTGCAGATTCCCAAGCAGAAGACTGCCCTGAAGATCGCCGTTCCCCCTTGCTCGGAGGCGCAGGTGGTGCAGTCGGGCAGCGGTGCGGTACCGCCTGGCTCCAACGAGATCGTCATCCCACCCGGTTCCTTGACGGAGACGGTGGCGATCCAGCCGTGCATGGCCCCGATGAGCTCGTCGAGTTCGAGCAGCAGCAGCTCTAGCAGCAGCAGCAGCAGCGCGCCGCCTCCGTCGCCACCTCCGGCGAGCACGATCCTGGTCACCCCCGGAGGCGGTTCGGCTGCACAGGCGAGCTCCGGGCAGACGCCCCAGAACCAGCTCGTCGTGCCGTCGAATAGCAACATCACGACGCTGATCGTCCCGCCGTGCACGGAATCGAGCGCCAGCAGCAGCAGCTCGAGCAGCAGCAGCAGCAGCTCCAGCAGCGGGGGCAGCCAGACCGCGCTGATTCCATCCTCTAAGGGGAAGGCCAGCGCTACGGCGGCTCCCTGCATGGCTATGGCGTCGTCATCGAGCTCGAGCAGCTGAGCATCGGCCCGGGCTATTAGATGGCCGGCGCGAAAGAATGGTCAATGTGCACGTGAGCGTCGCGGTTGCGATGCCGATCGCGACGTTAGGCCAAGCAGCGGAGGGATAGCGATCGCCGCCCAATCCGAAACGCACGGGCCATCTGGCGACTCCGGCCCCGCGGAGCGCAGAGTGCCCGGTGCCAACCGCACTGTCTGGTCCGTGATGCTCGGGCTGCTGGTTTTCCTGGTGGTCCTGGGCGTGGTTTCGGGAAAAACGAGCAGCACGCCCAGTAGCACGATTACCCAGGGCATGCGCGCCGTCGTGGTCCCCACCGGCGACGCCGCGCGAACGGTCGTCGTGCCCCCTTGCGGAACCGGTGCGCCGATCTCCTCGGGCGCCACCGCCAGCTTCGCCGGCGTCACCGGGGTGACGATCGTGCAGCTTCCACAGGGCTCGGGCGTCAGGCTCGTCCTGGTCCCGCGCTGCGCCGCCGGCAGCGGCGCGGCGACTGGCACCAGCTTGCTGCCCTCGGCGGCATTCGTGCCCAAGCCGGGCACCCCGATTCCGGCGACCGGCACCGGAACCGCCAACAGCAGCTCGTCGAGCAGCAGCGGGTCCTCGAGCAGCAGCGGCCCCGTGGTCTCGGACCCGAGCGCCGCGACGTCACAGCTCGTGGTCAGCACCGGCAGCGATGTCCGCGTCGTGGTAGTCCCGCCCTGCAAGGGCACGTCCACGGGTCCCTCCGAGCAGATCCTCGGCAGCTCGAAAGGCGCTCCGGGAACGGCCGTCGCGCGCGCCTGCTAGAGGAGCCCGGCATGGCCGCCGAGGAGCGCGCGATGGCCGCCGAGGAGCCCGCGATGGCCGCGCCGCGCTCTCATTCCAAGCGTGCGGTCTGGGCACTCCTCGCGCTCGTGCTCGCGCTCGTGCTGCGCCTGGGTGTGGTTGCGGCCACCGCCGATACCCCAACGACTCTCGATCCCGCGGATTTCAGCCGGACGGGGCTGTCGATCGCGCAGGGTCACGGCTTCCCGCAGACCAACCGTGCGCCCGGGGGCGGGCCGAGCGCCTTCCGCCCGCCCGCCTATCCGGCGCTGCTGGCGGGTGTCTACGCGCTTGCCGGCGAGGAGGCGCCGCCGGCCGGCCGTGTCCTCAGCGCTCTGCTCGGGACGATCGCTGCCGCCTTGACCGGCCTGATCGCCGCGCGCATCTGGGGTAGGCGCGTAGGGATGATCGCGCTGACGCTCGCCGCCGTGGTGCCGCCGATGGTCGTTATGAGCACGGCGCTGATCTCCGAGGCGCTGTTCGTCCCGCTCGTGCTCGGCGCGATCCTCACCGCGATCGAGTCCCGACGCTCGCCGCATCCCCTGCGCTGGGCGGCCGCGACCGGGCTTCTGATCGGCATCGCGGAGCTGACGCGCACGAACGCCGCAGTTCTCCTCCTGCCGCTCGGCCTTGCCGTCTGGACGCGGCGGCCACGGTGGCAATGGCGCGCGCTGCTCACCCCAGGCATCGTGATCCTCGCGGCAACCGCGACCGTGGCGCCCTGGACGATTCGCAACGCCGCCGTCCTGCACGCCTTCGTACCCGTCTCAACCGAGGTGGGATACACCATCGCCGGCACCTATGACGACGCCTCGCGCAACGACCACCGCTGGCCTGCAGTCTGGAAGGAGGCCGAGCATGGTGCCTCGCCCGAGTACCAGCCGATCGTCTTCGATGCGTCGATCGGCCGTTGGAATGAGGTGACCTTCGGCGCTCGCCTCCAGGCACAAGCGCTCGCCGAGATCCGCAGCCATCCCGCCTACCCGCTGAAGGTCCTCTACTGGAACTCCGTGCGCCTCTTCCATCTCGGAGAGCTCGATCTGGCAGTCGACAACCTGCGCAACACCGGCATCCCCCAACCGGCCGGGCTCTGGGAGATCTTTGGCTTCTACCCACTCCTCGTGCTGGCCCTCGGCGGACTCCTCCTCGGCCGCGCGCGTGGCTCGCCGGGCTGGCTGTGGACCATTCCCGTCCTCCTGTCAACGATTCTCTTCGTGACGAGCTTCATCCGCTTCCGGATGGCCCTCGATCCCTTCTTCGTCATGCTGGCGGCGCTCGCCCTGGCCCCCCTGCGCAACCCGCGGTTGCCCGTCCGGCTCTGGCCCGGATGGTGGGCGGAGCGCCGGCGAGTCACAGCACCCAATTGAGCGCCGACGCCGGCCTGCTCATGGCCTGATTCGGAGCGGCCGCAGTGGCAAGACAGGGGTCGCACCCGGGCGCGCGGCCTGCGGTCCTGAGCGGCTGCCATGCTACGCAGACGCCATGCGTTACTGGGACGCAGTGTTCGCCTTCCTTGTCGCGATGGCCGTGGCCGTGACGCTGACGCCGCTCGCGGCTGCGCTCGCCCGGCGGATCGGCGCCGTTTCCAAGCCCCGCGAGCGGGGACTCTCGGAGCGCGAGACGCCGCAGCTCGGGGGGCTGGCGATCCTCGCAGGGGTTCTGGTCGCGGCGGCGATCTGGATGCCTGAGACGATCAAGCTCGCCCGCTCCTTGGGAGCACCGCCCGGATCGGGTGGGACGGTCCACACTTGGACGGTCATCGTCGGCGCGTGCGTGATCACGCTGGTCGGCGCGATCGATGATGCTCGAGACCTGCGCCCGCAGTGGAAGCTGCTCGGCCAGATCATGGCGGCGGTGATCGTAGTCGAAGGGGGCGTGGTCGTCACCGATGTGACGCTCCCGTTCTTCGGCGCATTGCAGTTCCCCAACGAGGGCGGTGTCCTGACCGTGATCTGGCTCGTTGGGCTGATGAACGTCGTGAACTTCTCCGACGGCGTCGACGGCCTGGCGGCGGGCCTGTGCACGATCGACGGTGTGGCGTTCTCTATCATCGCGTTCGACTTGCACGTCGGCGGGGCCGCGGTGCTCGCGGCGCTGACCGCGGGTGCCGCGCTTGGCTTCCTGTTTCACAACTTCCATCCTGCGAGGGTCTTCATGGGCGACTCGGGGGCCAACCTGCTGGGCTACCTGCTCGGGGTCGCCGCGGTGGTGGGCTCGCTGAAGACAGGCGTGGTGGTCGCGTTGGCGGTGCCGCTGGTGATCCTCGCCGTACCCTTCCTCGACACGAGCTTCGTGATCGCCAAGCGCCTGAAGTACCGGCGCAAGCCGTGGTCTGCGGACGCCAATCACTTCCATCATCGAATGGCGCGGATCGGCTTCAGCCAGCGCAGGACCGTCGCGTACCTATACGCCTGGACGCTGATGCTGGCGGGGGTGGCGCTCGCGCTGCGCTTCGTCCCCTACCACGACCGGAACGGTCCGCACCGCCAGTATCACCTCGGCTGGTCGCTGGTGATGACCGCGATCATCCTGATCGCACTCGCCGCGAGCGTCTACCTCGTGTACGTGCTCGAGATCCTGAAGTTCAAGAAGCGTCGCGCGCGCGAGCTCGAGCAGACCGACCCAGCGGCGCTTGCCGACCCGGCGACGCGCGAGCACGAGATCGACGAGCGCGTGCGTCGGGACCTCGACACAGGCGAGTTCAAGCGGGTGGGACAGTGATCCCCCGTCATGAGGCCGACTCGAGCGCGGCGAGATGAGCGAGCTCGGCCGGACCGAGCGCGCGGCTCTGGCCGCGATCGCGCTGAGCACCGTGCTGGCGGGGATCGCACGCTACGCGCACGGCGTCTCACAAGTGCTCGCCTTCGCCTTGGCGACGCTCGCGCTGGCCGGCCAAGCCTGGATCGTCTCGTTTGCGACCGAGCAGGTAGGGCGACGGCTCGGCCCCGCGATCACCGGCTTGATGCAGTCGACGGTCGGCAACCTGCCCGAGTTCTTCGTGGTCATCTTCGCGCTCGGCGCGGGACAGCGGATCGTCGCCGAGACGGCGATCCTGGGCTCGATCCTGGTCAACGCGCTGCTCGTGCTCGGGCTCGTGATCGTCGCCGGCGCGCGCAGGGCCGGCGATCATGTGATGCGCTTCAGTCCGAGGCTTCCCAACGACACGGCGACGCTGCTGCTGGTCTCGACCTTCATCATCGTCCTGATCGGGCTCGCCAACTCGGCTCATGACACCGCCAGCCACCACACGCAGACGATCTCGATCGTCGGCGCGGTGGCGATCCTGGTCGTCTATGCCAGTTGGCTACGCCAGTACCTGCGCCCTGATGGCAATCCTGTCCCGCGGGCCGAGCAGCCGCGCGCCGAGCAGCCGCGCGCCGAGCAGCAGCGCGCCGAGCAGCCGTCCGCTCACCAGGCAGACGCCCCAGATCCGGACGCCGAGCAGCCATCCGCTCACCAGGCGGACGCCCGAGATCCGGACGCCGAGCAGCCACGCTTGCCGGCCCGCATCAGCATCGCGCTGCTGGCAATAGCCGGGACGGCTTCTGCGTTCGTCTCGGACTGGTTCGTGCACGCGCTCCAGCCGACGATCCAAACGCTTCACATCTCGCAGGCGTTCGCGGGTCTGGTGATCGTCGCGATTGCCGGCAACGCGGTCGAGAACGTAGCCGGGATCGTGCTGGCGGCCAAGGGCCGCTCGGAGCTCGCGATCTCGGTGGTCAAGAACTCGGTCGCGCAGATCGCGGCGTTCCTGTACCCGCTGCTGGTGCTGGTCTCGCTGCTGACGGCCACGACGCTGACCTTCTCGCTGGCGCCCGTCTACATCGGCGCATTGTTCGGAAGCGCGCTGATCGTGTGGCAGATCACCGGCGATGGGGAGGCGACCGTGTTCGAAGGAGCGGCGCTGATCGCGACATTCGTGATCCTCGCGACCGTAGCCGCTTTCGAGACGTAGTTGCGGCAATGGACGGCCCTCGGAGTTGCCGATCACCCGCCAAACCATCAGCTGAAGGCTCTGCTATCTTACGTTTACGTAAGGAGTAGCTTTACGAGTGACGGGACACCGAGCCGGTGGACCCTGAATCGGCTGAAAGGACGTGCCGCGCTGTCTACGCTCACAACCCAACCCCGCCGCCCGCGTAAATCGGACCAGCCCGCGCGAGACAGGCCCGCGCCGGACCAGCCCGCGCGAGACAGGCCCGCACCGGACCAGCCTGCGCGAGAGCGGCCCGCAAAGCCTGGGCCAGCACTCAGGCGACGCAAGCCCGCGCAAGGGTTCGCACGCCGGCTCGGCGTCAACTCCGAGCACAGTTCTTACAAGTGGTGGGCGCTGTCGTGCACGAGCTTCGGGATGCTGCTGGCGACGATCAACTCGGGCACGCTGATCATCGCGCTGCCAAACCTCGAGCGCAGCCTCCACACGAGCCTGCTCGAGCTGGTGTGGGTGATCCTCGTCTACATGATCGCCTCCACGGTTCTCGTGCTGAGCGCCGGCCGGCTGTCTGACCAGTTCGGGCGCAAGAAGGCTTACATCGGGGGATTCGTAGTGTTCGCGCTCGCGTCGCTGGGCGCCGGCTTCGCAGCCAACGGCACCGAGCTGATCCTGTGGCGGATCCTGCAGGGGATCGGCGGAGCGTTCCTGTTCGCGAACTCCGCGGCGATTGTCACCGACGCGTTTCCGCGCGAGCAGCTCGGCCTTGCGATGGGCACCAACACGATGGTTGCCGCGGTCGGATTGGTGATCGGGCCGGTGCTCGGTGGCGCGCTCGTGGCGATCGCATGGCCGTGGGTGTTCTGGTTCAACGTCCCGTTCGCGCTCGCGGGATGCCTGTGGGCGGCACTGGTGCTGCGCGAGATGAGCGGGCGCTCGGAGGACCGCGAGTTCGACTTCGCCGGCACCGTCACGTTCCTGGTCGGCCTCACGGGGCTCGTCTTCGGGATCTCCAAGGGCGGGCTCTCAGGTTGGAGCTCGCCGCTCGTGATCGGCGGCTTGATCGCGGCCGCCGTGTTGCTACCCGCATTCGTGCTGATCGAGCGCCACCGCCGTTCGCCGATGCTCGATCTGAGCATTTTCACGGGTAGCCGGCTGTTCTCCGCCGCCGCGGCGACCGCCTTCATCAACGGGCTGTCGCGGTTCGCGCTCATGTTCGTGTTCGTGTTCTACTTCCAGGGGGTCCAGGGCGACTCACCGATCCTGGCCGGGGTCAAGCTCGCGCCGCTGGCGCTGGGGATGCTCGTCGCCTCACCGCTGGCAGGGATATGGGCCGACCAGCGCGGGTCCCGGGGCATGGCGGTGCTGGGCATGCTCGTCACAGCGCTCGGGCTGGTGGCGATGACGGCTCTCGGCCGCGACACGAGCTATGTCGCCAGTGCGGTGTACCTGTTCGTGGTCGGCCTCGGGTCGGGGATGTTCAATTCACCCAACACCGCCGCGATGATGGGCACTGTGGCTGCTCACCGGCGCGGGATCGCGGCCGGTGCCCGGGTGCTGGTTCAGAACACTGGCGCGGTCATCTCGATCGCGTTCGTGCTCGCGGTCATCACCTCGGCGGTTCCCAAGAACGTCCTCTTCAAGGTGTTCTCGGGTCTCGCGAATCACATCTCCAGCGCCGAGCTGCACCCGTTCATCGCGAACATGCACACGGCACTCTGGTGCCTGGCGGCTATATCGCTACTCGGAGCGGCGGTGGCTGGCGCGCGACCCGCACACGTAGCTTCGAGCGATCTCCAGGCGGAGCACGCCGAGTCGGTCATGGGCGTGCCCCGCCCGCAGGCGGAGCACGCCGAATCGAGCGTGGGCGCACCACAGCCGGCCTCGGCTGTGCAATGAGCGCCACGGCGCAGAGGTCGCTGCGGATCGGCGAGGTCGCGCAGCTCACCGGGACGACGCCGAGGACGATTCGTTACTACGAGGAGATCGGACTGCTGCCGGGAGCCAACGACCGGGCGCAGGGCAAGCACCGCTGCTACACGCGGTCCGATGCCGATCGCGTCAGCGAGATCGTCCGGCTTCGCAACCTCCTCGGGCTCTCGCTCGAGCAGCTCTCGAAGCTGCTCGACGCCGAGAGCGCTCGCGCCGAGCTCCGCCGCGAGTACCAGCAGGCTGAGCACCCGGCCGCGCGCAGGACGATTCTCGAGCAGGCGCTCGGGCACATCGAGACCCAGCTCGAGCTCGTGCGCAGCCGCCGGCTCGAGCTCGAGCAGCTCGAGGCGGAGCTGGTCCGCAAGCAACGCTCGGTGCGCCGGCGTTTGGCGCAACCAGATCAATCAGGGTAATGTCTCGAGGCCATGGCCGGCTATGACGACGATGACTGGGTCGGCGAGCCTCCGGAGGGTCACTACACGCGCGACCGTGCGAAGCCCGAGTTTTGGAGAAGCCACTGGCCGCTTTCCGGCGCCGGTCTAATCGTGGTGCTCGTGGTGCTCGTGGTCATTCTCCTGACGCGCTGAGCCAATAAGCGGACGTGGGCTCTGTAAGCGAATCTGCCGGACCGCTGATCAGCATCGTGGATGCCGACCCCGACCTCGCCGAGCTGCTCGACGAATCGCAGCGGGAGGGGGCGCGCCGAGAGGCGCTGACACGCATACGCCGTCTTTCTCCGGGCGACTGGGACGCCGCACGGGCGATCGAGTCCGACATGCACCACCGCGGCTTCCTGATCATCGACGGTCTGCTCACGCGCGAGGTTCATGTGCTGGGGCGCCGGTGCGTCGAGCTGCTGGGTCCCGGCGATGTCATGCGCCCGTGGAGCTGGGATGCCGATGGGTCCCATGTCCACGCCGAGGTGGGCTGGGTGGTGCTCGAACCGACGCGTCTGGCAGTACTCGACCACGGCCTGGTGACGCGCATGACACCCTGGCCCGCACTTGGGGTGGAGCTCTTCAGCCGCGGCACCCGGCGCGCGCACTCGCTGGCGGTGGTCCTGGCGATCGCCCATCATCAGCGGATCGACGACCGGCTACTGCTGACGCTCTGGCACCTCGCCGAGCGCTGGGGACGCGTGGGACCGGATGGCATCGCAGTGCCATTGCCCCTATCCCATCAGCGGTTGGCCGACCTGGTCGGTGCACACCGCCCCTCCGTGACGACCGCGATGGGCGATCTCGTCCGCGCGGGGTCAGTCAGCAGGCGAGAGGACGGGGCCTGGACACTCCACGGCTCGCCGCCGGACGCGCTGCGACACCATCGGTTAGCCGCCGCGATGACCTGAGTGCCGCAAGCTCTGCATGCACGGTGGCGACCAGCCGACCCGGGCAGTGAGCTTCGCAGGGCCGGCGACGCTTTCCCTCAGCGTCGCCGGCCTTCCGCTCAGCTTCGCCGGCGCCCCCTCGGCACCGCCGGCCTTCCTCTGCACTGCGCCGGCGCCTCCCCTTGGCGCCGGCCACCCTTCCCCTCGGCTTTCGCCAAGCTTTTTCTCAGCGCAGCGGCGCGCGCCGTCCGCCGAAGAAGGCCAGGACGGCCAGGATCGCGATCAGGAACAGCAGTGGGTGCACTGTCACGCCGCCGACTACGGCGAGGATCAACAAAATGACTGCAAGTGCGAAGAGCATGCTCACCTCCCTTGTTGGCTTTCCCGACAGTACCCTCGAGGACAGGCGCGGGGACGTTCTCGGGTCCGCGTCCAGACGTCCGCGTGCGTACC
>JALYUQ010000008.1 GCA_030853685.1 Actinomycetota bacterium
GCCTACGTCCAGGCGATCCGGCTGCAGCGCTTCGGCGGCGGGGGCGAGCTGCCGACGCGCTCGCAGCGACGCGCGCTGCGTGCGTCGCTGCGGGCCGGGCTGGGTGTGACCGGAGGGCTGCGCGCGCTCTGGGCGCTGCCGCCACGGGGGATGCGCTAGGTCATAGCCGAGCTGTCGCATTTCGCGCCCGCGACGCGACAGTTCGCGCGGTCGCGGGTCCGAGCACCTTCCAAGTTCCCTTACACTGAAGCGCTGATGGATGATGTGTATGAGCTTTTCTGTCGCGGGACCGAGCTGCTCGAAGCCGGACACAACCACCAGGCGACGATTCCGCTTTCACGCGCGCGCGACCTCGCCCCAGACAAGGCCTCGATCCGTGAGGCGCTCGGCCGGGCGCTGTTCCGCTCGCAGCGATACGAGCAGGCGGCGACCGAGTTCCAGGCAGTAATCGACCGCGCGCCGACCAACGACTTCGCGCTCTTCTGCCTCGGCCGCTCGCTGCAGATGCTCGGCCGCCACGCGGAGGCGCGCAAGCCGCTCGTGCTGGCTGCGTGCTTGCAGCCCGGGCGCCGCGACTACGAGGTCTATCGCGACCGCGCGCGAGCGGCTGCGGGCGATTCCTGAGCTGTACTCAGGACCCGCGAGCGCCCGCGCCATGCGCCGCCCGGGCCCGCGCACCGCGTGCGACCGGCCACGCGACCCCTCGCCTGGTGCTACTCTGAGCGAACAGCTTTCGCGCCGGGCCCTTTTTCCGGTGGCAGTATCGGAATCTTGGAAGTGGGCGCTCGCCCGCTTTTTTTATGACGTTTATGACCCCGATGACGTGTACATGGAGGAGATCGTGAGTGCACTGCAGATCGAGATCGAACAGCTCCTCGCGGCGAGCGAGCCTGAGGTCGAGCTGCTGCTTGTAGAGGTCCTCTCGGGCACCACGCTGCGTCTGTTCATCGACCATCCTGATGGCGTGACGCTTGCCCTCTGTGAACGCGTCTCCGGACACCTGAGCGACTACCGCGAGCGCTACTCGCTCGAGGTGTCCTCGCCCGGGCAGGACCGCCCGCTGACCAAGCCACAGCACTATGCGCGCTTCCTCGGCCGGCGCGCGCGCGTGCGGCTGCGCGACGCGCCCCACAAGAGCGTGACCGGCGAGCTCCTCGGCGTCTCCGAGCGCGACGTGACGATCGCGGCAGCCGATGCCGTAGTCACGATTCCCTACGAGCAGATCGTCCGCTCAAACCTCGTTCCGGGAAGCTGAGCCCGTGTCCAGAGAGATCGTGGAAGCCGTCCGAGGCCTCGCAGCAGAGAAGAACATCTCGCACGAGAAGCTGATCGAGGCGCTCGAGGATGCGCTGCTCTCGGCGTACAAGAAGACGCCCGGATCGGCGCCGTACGCAAAGGTCGAGATGGACCCCGAGAGCTGTGACTTCATCGTCTGGGAGCTCAAGATCCCGCCTGAGCTGGAGGAGCAGCTCCTTGTCGAGGCGACCACCGACTCCGAGCCGGCGGTGGATCCAGAGACCGGAGAGATGCGCGAGCCGGCCGAGCCCGAGATCGACCTCGAGAAGCTCAAGGAGTACGAGGACCAGATCGAGACCGAGGACGTCACGCCCCACGACTTCGGCCGCATCGCCGCGCAGACGGCGAAGCAGGTGATCCTGCAGCGAATCCGCGAAGCCGAGCGGGACATGATGTTCGAGGAGTATCAGGATCGGGTCGGCGAGCTGATCACGGGCATTGTCCAGCAGTCAGACTCGCGCTACACGCTCGTCCAGCTACGCGAGCGGGTAGAGGCGCTGCTTCCTAAGTCCGAGCAGGTCGACGGCGAGCGCTACGACCACTCGCAGCGAATCAAGGCAGTCATCAAGGATGTCTCCAACTCCACCAAGGGACCGAGCATCATCGTCTCGCGACGCGATCCCGAGCTGATCAAGTCGCTGTTCGAGCTCGAGGTCCCCGAGATCGCCGATGGCTTGGTCGAGATCACCGGCGTCGCGCGTGAGCCCGGGTACCGATCGAAGATCGCGGTGGTCTCGCACGTCGACGGGGTGGATCCGGTCGGCGCCTGCGTCGGTCCCCGCGGCTCGCGCGTGCGGATGGTCGTCTCAGAGCTGCGCGGGGAGAAGATCGACATCATCCCCTACAACGATGAGCCGGCGAGGTTTGTCGCCAAGGCGCTGTCGCCCGCCCGCGTGCGCGAGGTGCTGGTCGATGACGCGGGCAAGCAGGCGACGGTAATCGTCCCCGACGACCAGCTCTCGCTGGCGATCGGCCGGGAAGGCCAGAACGCGCGGCTTGCGGCGCGACTCACGGGCTGGCGAATCGACATCCGCTCGGAGACCGAGTTCGCGGCCGAGGAGGCCGAGCACGGATACGAGGAGGAGGAGGCTCAGGGGCGCTGTGCAGCGATCCTGTCCAACGGCCGTCGCTGCCCGAATGCCTCGCTTCCCGGTTCGCGTTATTGCGGCATCGATGCCCACCAGGCGCTTGCGGGCAAGGACACCGACCAGGTTGAGGCTACTGGCGCCAATGGCGACGGCGCCGACGCGCAGGCGCCCGCCGGCGCGGATACGTCCGGCGCGCAGGCGCCGGCTGGCGACCCCGGCGCGCAGGCGACCGAGGGCGCGGCGCCCCAGGGCGAGATAAACTGAGATGCTGAGACGCTCATGAACAAGCGTGTACAGGAGATTGCGAAGGAACGTGGGCTGGCCCCTAAGGACGTCCTCGATCGCCTCCGGGCCTCCGGGCTCAACCTCAAGGCGGTTTCCTCGACTGTCGACGAGCAGGTCGCACTGCGCGCGCTTGGCAGCGGTGGCCGCGCCGGCGACGGTGAGCACGCCGGCAACGGCGGTCGGCCCGCAGGTCCGGTTGCCACGGAGGCGGCGCCGACCTCGCCGGCCGTGGCCAAGGCGCGGAGCACCCGCGCGGCTCCCACG
>JALYUQ010000019.1 GCA_030853685.1 Actinomycetota bacterium
CAGGTAGGCCCGCGAGTAGCCCCGAGCGCACGCCGAGCACCGGCAGCCCTCGAGGATCGGCTCCGGGGACTCCCGCCAGCGCCCCTTCACGAGGTCCATCCGCCAGCGGTTGCGCGGATCGGGAACCAGCGCTACGCCGTGCCGGCCCAGGCGCGTGGGCAACGCGCAGTCGAACGTGTCGATTCCCAGCGCGACGCATGCGATCAAGTCGTCGACATCGCCGATTCCCAGCAGATGACGCGGGCGTGCCGGCGCGTGGAGCTCGAGCTCGGCCGTGCTCCACGAGACCACCTCGTGCATCTGAGCCTTCTCGCGTCCCAGCGAGCCCCCGATCGCGATCCCGGCGCAGGCACTGGCGGCGACCGCGGATGCGGACGCGCGGCGCAGGTCCTCCTGCACCCCGCCTTGGACGATCCCGTACACGACCTGATCGCGGCGGCCGTGCTGCTCGTGCCAGCTCAGGCAGCGTGCCAGCCAGCGATGCGTGCGCTGCGCCGAGCGCGCCGTGTAGTCCCGGGAGACATGAAACGGAGTGCACTCGTCAAAGCACAGCGCGACGTCGGAACCCAGCGCCGCCTGCACCGACATCGAGCTCTCAGGACTGAGGAAGCGCTCCCGGCCGTCGACGTAGGAGCGAAACCGCACCCCCTCCTCGTCGATCGCGAGGACCGCGCCGGCGCGGTCAGCTTGGCGCCCGGCGCCGGCGCGTGGCCCCCCGCGCGGTGCCCCGGTGCTTTCACGTTGGCGCCCGCGCCCCTTGATCTCGTCGGCGACCCCGCCGTGGCCCATCGAGAACACCTGGAAGCCACCGGAATCGGTGATGATCGGCCCGCTCCAGCGCATGAACGCGTGCAGGCCTCCGAGCGCGCGGATCAGCTCCGGCCCCGGCGCCAGCAGCAGGTGAAAGGTGTTGCCCAGGATCAGCTCATAGCCGAGCGCCGCGACCTCGTGGGGCTCAAGCGTCTTGACCGCGCCCCTGGTCGCCAGCGGCACGAACGCCGGCGTCTGGACATCGCCGTGCGCCAGATGCAGCGTCCCGGTGCGAGCCCGCGAGTCAGACGAGCGGGTCCGGACCGTGAACACGACCCAGACCCTACTCGCGGGGGACGCTCAGAAAGCGGCTTCGGCGTCCGCAGAGGCGGGTCTAGCGCCGGCGGACTCCCGCTCAGTGCCAGCCGACTCCGCGGTGCTCTCGATCGTCTCGGCAGTCCGACTGCCGCCAAGCGAGATCGACACCTTGCGCGGTTTGCGCGCCTTGGGCTCTGGTTGACGCCGGCGCGGACCCGGTCCCCCCGGGCCCGCCTACCCCACGATCAGCGACTCCCCGGTCATCTCGTTCGGCTGCGCAATCTCGAGCAGCGCCAGCACCGTCGGCGCGACGTCGGCCAGTAGGCCGCCGTCGCGCAGCGTGAGACCAGGCACCGTCACGACCAGCGGCACGGGGTTTAGCGAGTGGGCCGTGTTGGGGCTGCCATCGGGCTCGAGCATGTGGTCTGCGTTGCCGTGATCGGCGGTCACGACGCATGCGCCACCGGACTCGTGCACCGCTGTCACGATCTCCCCCAGGCACAAATCGACGGTCTCGACAGCCTTGACGGCCGCTTGGATCACCCCGGTGTGCCCCACCATGTCAGCGTTTGCGAGGTTGATGATCCCGAACGAAGGGCAGTCCCCGCGCCACCCGTCCGCGAACGCGGCGGTGGCCTCACGCGCGCTCATCTCGGGCTTGTGGTCATAGGTCGGCACATCCCGGGGTGAGGGCACCACTGCACGACGCTCGCCGTCGTGGGGTTGCTCTTCGCCGCCACCGAAGAAGTACGTCACGTGGGGATACTTCTCGGTCTCGGCGACATGGAGTTGAGATGCACCACGGCCGGCGATCACCGCCGGCAGCGTGGTGGCTGGGTGCTCGGGCAAGAAGGCGACCGGGTAGGGCCAGCCTGCTCGGTACTCGGTCATTGTCGCGTAGCGATCGATCGCCGGCGCACCGCCGCGGTCAACCTCCGCAAAGCCCGGCTCTGCGAGCGCGCGTGTTATCTCGCGCATGCGGTCAGGCCGGAAGTTGAAGGCCAGCACCGAGTCCCCCGGCCGGATCCGCGCCTCCGCGCCGACAAGCACCGGCGCTATGAACTCGTCTGTCTCGGCCCGCTCGTAGGCCGCGCGCGCGGCGCCCTCGCCGCTGCGCGCGTGGTGCTCAGCAGCGCCGTGGACCAGCAGGTCGTAGGCGAGCTGGACCCGGTCCCAGCGGCTGTCGCGGTCCATCGCGTAGTAGCGCCCGATGACCGTGCCGATCCGGCCCGCACCCGCTGCGGCCATCCAGCCCTGCACCGTATCCAGGTAGCCGGCGCCCGCATGAGGCAACGTGTCACGGCCATCGGTGAACGCATGCAGCACCAGGTCGCTAACCCCCAACCCAAGCTCAGCGCCGAGTCCGATCAGCGCCTGTAGCTGACTGAAGCCCGAGTGAACCCCTCCTTCGGAAACCAACCCGATCAGGTGCACGCGCGGCGCGCCGGCAAACGCCTCCCGCAGCACGGCATTGGCCGCCAGGTTGCCGCATGCCACCGCCTCGTCGATCTTGGTCAGGTCCTGCTTGACAATCGCCCCTGCGCCGAGGTTGAGGTGGCCGACCTCGGAGTTTCCCATCTGGCCGTCCGGAAGGCCCACCGCGGCACCCCAGGCGGTGAGCTCGGTGTGGGGATATGAGAGCCAAAGCTCGTCGAATACCGGCGTACGGGCGAGCGAGACCGCATTGCCAGGCCCTGCGGGCGCCAGCCCCCAGCCATCGAGCACGATCAACGCGGCACCGGCGGCGGGCAGTCGCTGCACCCCGGACGGGAGCGCCATCAGCAAGCGCCGCGCGGGCGCGCCATCAGCAAGCGCCCGACACGAGCGTCATCCGCAAATACCGCGCGGGCGGGTCACCCGTAGAAACGCCGGACGCCAGCGTCATCCGCCGGCGGCTGCGACGATCGCCGCAAAGGACTCGGCGTCAAGGCTGCCGCCGCCGACGAGCGCGCCGTCCACGTCCGTTAGCGCCAACAGCTCGGCGGCGTTCTCCGGGCTGACACTACCGCCGTAGAGAACCCGGGTGCGCGCCGCCTGTTCGCGTGACCGGTCGCCCACGAGCGCGCGCACGAACGCGATCGCCTCCTGTGCCTGCTCGGGAGTCGCGACCGCCCCGGTCCCGATCGCCCAGATCGGCTCGTATGCGATCACCACCTCGCCCAGACGCTCGCTCTTCACTCGCGCGAGACCCTCCTGGATTTGGTGGCGCAGCTTGCGCTGCGTATCCCCGGCCTCGCGCTCCTGCTCGGTCTCTCCCACGCACAGGATCGGCGCCAGCCCTGCGCCCAGCGCGGCGGGCACCTTGAGCTGCAGCGCGCGGTCGGTCTCCCCGAACTGCTGGCGGCGTTCGGAGTGCCCGAGGACCACACCTTGCACCCCCGCCTCCAGCAGCATCGGTGCCGAGACCTCGCCCGTGAAGGCGCCTTCCGGTTCGTCGTGCATGTTCTGCGCGTAGACCTCCACGCGCGAGCCACGCGCGGAATCGACCATCGCCTGCAGCCCGAGGAATGCCGGGCAAATCGCGACATCGACGCCGTCGGCGGCCGACACCCGCGGCAGCAGCGCCCCGATAAACGCCTCGGCGTCCGCGACCGTCTTGTGCATCTTCCAGTTGCCGGCGATCAGCGGCGTTCGAGCGGGGCCACGGGGGCTCACTCGAGCACCTCGACGCCCGGCAGGGACTTGCCTTCGATCAGCTCGAGCGCCGCGCCGCCGCCGGTCGACAGATGCGTCACCTCGTCGTCGAGCCCGAAGAGCTGCATCGCCGCGGCGGAGTCTCCGCCGCCGACGACCGTCACGCCCGGAGCAGCGGCGATCGCCTCAGCGATCGCCCGCGTTCCGGCGGCGAACGGCGCCAGCTCGTAGGCGCCCATCGGCCCGTTCCAGAACACGGTCCCGGCAGCGCTGATGATCGAGGCGTACTCCTTGGCGGTCCGCTGACCGATGTCCACCCCCATCAAGTCGTCCGGCACGTCGACGCCCTCGAGCGCTGTCGGCTCCGCGTCCTCCTCGACACGGTCGGTGACCACCAGGTCGCGCGGGAGCTCGAGCGTGGCGTGCGCCTTGGAGGCGGCGTCGAGCGCCTCCCGCGCGACCTCGACGTCATCCTCCTCACACAACGAGGTTCCGACCTCGTGCCCCAGCGCGGACAGGAAGGGATAGGACATCGCGCCCCCGATCAGGATCGTGTCGGCGACCTTCTGGAAGCGGTCGATGACCGCGATCTTGTCACTCACCTTGATCCCACCCA
This sequence comes from Actinomycetota bacterium, assembly GCA_030853685.1. Taxonomy (GTDB): domain Bacteria; phylum Actinomycetota; class Thermoleophilia; order Solirubrobacterales; family Solirubrobacteraceae; genus Palsa-465. The sequence goes on from JALYUQ010000019.1 coordinate 4,319, forward strand.
GCACCGCGACCAGCGGGCGGTCGGGCTCCTCCAGGAGCTTGGCGAGCGTGGCCACCTCGCGCTCCAGCAGCAGCCCCGCGGCGTGATCCGCTAGCAGGCGCGCGACGCCCTCGGTCGATGCGTGGGCGCGGTGCGCGGCACCGAAGGCGTCGTTGACGTAGGCATCGGCGAGCTCGGCGAGCGAAGCAGCAAGCTCAGGATCGTTCTTGGTCTCCCCCGGCTCGTAGCGGACGTTCTCCAGCAGCAGCACGTCGCCCGGACCAAGCTCCCACGCCATTTCACGCACCTCATCGCCGACCACCGCCGGGGCGAGCTTGACCTCGGCATCGATCAGCTCCGACAGGAGCTTGGCGACCGGTCCCATCGAGAGCTCGGGGTCCCGGTCCTTGGGCCGGCCGAGGTGGGAGACGAGCACGAGTGCTGCGCCACGGCGCCGGAGCTCCTCGATCGTCGGCAGCGCCGCCTTGATCCGCATGTCGTCCACGACGGCCCCGTCCTCGAGCGGCACGTTGAAGTCGACCCGCACGAGCACCCGCTTGCCGTCCAGGTCACTCCCGCCATTCAGGTCCCCGAGCGTTTTCACAGCAACCTCTGCACGACGTCGGCGCAGCGGTTGGAGTAGCCCCACTCGTTGTCATACCAGGCGAGCACCTTGACCATCGTCCCTTCCATGACCGCCGTGAGCTGGGAGTCGAAGATCGAGGAGGCCGGATGCTTGACGATGTCGCAGGAGACGATCGGATCCTCCGTGTAGGCGAGCAGCCCCTTCAGCGGACCATTCTCGGCGGCCGCCTTCATCGCGGAGTTGATCTCCTCCACGGTGGTCTCCCGGCGCGTGATGATCGTCAGGTCGACGAGGCTCCCGACCGAGAGCGGTGCGCGCACCGCGAACCCGTGCAGCTTGCCATTGAGCTCCGGGATCACCAGCCCGATCGCCTTCGCGGCGCCGGTCGAGGTCGGGATCAGGTTGACAGCCGCCGCCCTGGCGCGCCGCAGATCCTTGTGCGGCATGTCCTGCAGGCTCTGGTCGGCGGTGTAGGAGTGGATCGTCGTCATCAGCCCGTGATCGATGCCCACGGTGTCGTGGAGCACCTTCACAACCGGGGCTAGGCAGTTGGTGGTACACGAGGCGTTCGAGATCACGTCGTGGCGCTCGCGGTCGTAGTCCTGCTCGAAGTTCACTCCGAGCGCGACCGTCACGTCGGGGTCGCTCGCCGGTGCCGAGATGAGCACCTTCTTGGCCCCCGCCTGGAGGTGCTTGGCGGCGCTCTCACGGTCGGTGAAGAGGCCTGTGGACTCGATCACGACCTCGGCGCCGAGCTCGGACCAGGGCAGCGCGGCCGGGTCTTTCTCGCCCAGCACGCGGATCTCGCGCCCGTCCACGCGCAAGCCATCGCCGGTCGCCTCGACTTCCCCCGGAAAGCGGCCATAGTTGGAGTCGTACTTGAGCAGATGGGCGATCGTCTCGGGATCGACGAGGTCGTTGACCCCCACCCATTCGATCTCGGCTCCCTGCTCGTACGCGGCTCGGAAGACGTTCCGGCCGATCCGCCCGAAGCCGTTGATTCCGACCCGTACCGACATGCGCGTGCTCCTCCCATTTGGCAGCGAAAAAAGAACGCCGAGGGGCTCGCGAGCACCACCGGCCCGCTCAAGGCTACCCAAACCTCGGATCTGGGGCGCCCTGCCACGCCCGTAGCCCTATCTGCGTGAAACCACCTCGACCCGCAGGCGATCGGGATCGAGAAGATACGCCGCATAGCATCGGCGCCCGTACTGCGGGCGTGGCCCGGGGAGCCCGTCGCCGGCGCCTCCGTTGGCCAGTCCGGCGGCGTAGGCCGCGTCCACGGCGGCCTTGCCGTTCGCCTGCAGCGCCACGTGTCCGTACCCGGGCCCCGGAGCCCGGCCCCGAACCACGATCCAGAGCTCAGGACCGTTGATGCCGTAGGCGATTGCGCGCTCTGACTCGAGCATCCGGCGCCCACCCAGCGCGTACAGGACCGCGTCATAGAAGCGCGCCGAGCGGGGCAGGTCTGAAACCTCGAAGCCGGCGTGGTCGATCATCACGCTGGCCTGCTCACGTCGCGGTGAACGACTTCCACGAGGTACTCCGACACGCTGCCGTACCGTTCACAGAGGTGCTCGGCGATCGCGACCGAGCGGTGCCGTCCCCCGGTGCAGCCAAGCGCCACCACCAGATGGGCCTTACCCTCGAGCAGGTACTGGGCCAGCAGGTAGTCCAGCAGCGGGTAAAGGCGCTCGTAGAACGCATCGAGCTCCCCGTCGCGGTTGATGAAGTCCACGACGCCGGCGTCGGCGCCCGTCAGCGGGCGCAGCTCGGGCTCGTAATGGGGGTTGGGCAGGAAGCGGACGTCGAGCAGCAGGTCCGGGTCGCGCGTGGGCCCGTACTTGAAGCCAAAGCTCTGGAAGGTGACCGCGAGCCGGCCCGGGGTTCGCGTGGGCAGCAGCTCGTCGGCGAGCTTGCGACGCAGCATCGCCGCGGTCATGCCCCTCGTGTCGATCACCACATCGGCGCGCCCCCGCAACGGCGCCAGCAGCTTTCGCTCGCGCGCGATCCCGTCCGCCACGCTTCCGGTCGGCGCGAGCGGATGGCGCCGGCGCGTCTCCTTGTAGCGGGTCTGTAGCGACTGCTCGTCAGCCTCCAGAAACAGCACCCGGTGACCGACCCCGCTGGCGCGCAGGTCGTCGAGCATCGCCGCGAGCCCTTCGAAGTAGCTCCCGCCACGCACGTCGGAGACGACCGCGGCGCGGGCGACCTTGGAGCCCTCGTGCATGAACAGCTCGACCAGTGAACGAATCATCTCCGAGGGCAGGTTGTCCACGCAGAAGTAGCCCTCGTCCTCGAAGGCCGCCATCGCCGTGGACTTCCCGGCCCCCGAGAAGCCGGTGATGACCACCAGGTCGGTGAGCGCGGAGGAGGTAGCCATGAGTGTTAGCTTCCAAGTGGGTCAGACGCCGGCCTTGTGCAGCTCGCGGTGCAGATCTCTCGCCAGCTTACCCGACACTCCGGGCACCGACTCGAGCTCCTCCCGCGTCGCCGAGACGATCGCATCGGGTGAGCCGAAGTGCGCCAGCAGCGCACGCTTGCGCGCTGGCCCTACGCCCGGCAACTCGTCGAGGATCGAAGCGGTCAGCTCCCGGTCGCGCCTGATCCGGTGGTGGGTGACGGCGAACCGGTGAGCCTCGTCGCGCACGCGCTGGAGCAATTGCAATTCTGGCGTGTCGTGTGCGAGTGCAAGCGGCGCGGGGCGTCCCGGGATGAACACCTCCTCGATCCGCTTGGCGAGGGCGACCACCACCACGCCGCGCTCTCGAAAGCCCGGCAGCGCTCGCAGGCCGGCCGAGAGCTGCCCCTTGCCGCCGTCGATCACTATCAGGTTGGGGAGCGCCGCAAAGCTCGGGTCATAGTCCTTGTCGTGGGGTGAGACCTCGCGCTGGCGCTCCCATTGGTTCAGCCGCCGCGTGAGGACCTCTTCCATCGCCGCGAAGTCGTCGAGCGCCACGGCGATCTTGAAGCGCCGGTAGTCGGACTTCTTCGGGGCCCCGCCCTGGAAGACCACCATCGAGGCGACGGTGTTGGTACCCATCAGCGTCGAAATATCGAAGCACTCGATCCGCAGGGGAATGGCGTCGAGCCCCAGCGCCCGCTGGAGGCGGTCCAGCGCCTCCACCCGCTGCTGACGGCGGCGCTCGGAGCGAAGCCGCTCCTGGTCGAGTGCCAGCCGGGCGTTGCGCTCGGCGAGCTCGAGGATCCGCCGCTTGTCGCCGCGCTCGGGCGCACGGATCTCGACACTCGCGTCTCGGCGCGCGCTCAGCGCCTGCGCGAGTGCCGGCGCTGAGGCTAGCTCGCGCTGCACGACTAGCAGCGGCGGGACCATCATCGCGTTGGCGTAGTACTGGAGGATGAAAGCCTCGGCCACTTCGGCGATGCCCGCGCCGGACACGTTCTCCAGATAGAAGCTCTGGCGGTCGGAGAGCACCCCGTCGCGGATCTGGAAGACCTGCGCGTTTGCCTCGCTCTCGTGGACCGCGACGGCGATCGCGTCAAGCGTGCCGACCGCCTCGTTGGCCACACGCTGGCGCTCGAGCAGCGAGCGAACCCCGCGCAACCGGTTTCGCTCGCGTGCGGCGTCCTCGAAGCGCTGCTGCGCCGCGGCGTCGCGCATCGCGCGCTCCAGCGAACGCTCGATCTCCCTGTAGCGCCCCGAGAGGAAGTCGATCACGCCATCGACGCCGGCGCGGTAGTCCTGGCTCGAGACATAGCCCACGCACGGCGCCTCACAGCGCTTGATGTAGTAGTCAAGGCACGGCGAGCCGCTGCGCCGCCCAGGCGCCGGGCCTTCGCAGGAGCGGAACATGAACACCTTGCCGAGCACCTCGAGCGTCGAGCGGACGCGCTTGGCGTTGCTGTACGGGCCGAAGTAGGCGCGATCGCGGCGGTGGCGCTCGCGGGTGAAGTACACCCGCGGAAACTCCTCGTCCAGCGAGATTGCGATGTACGGATAGGACTTGTCGTCGCGCAGGCGGATGTTGAAGCGCGGCTTGTACTGCTTGATGAAGGTCTGCTCCGTGAGTAGCGCTTCCGCTTCGGTGTGCACTACTAGCGCTTCGATCTGGTCGATCATTCCAATCAGATCGCTCCCGCCCCGCGTGCTCGGATTCGAGAAGTGCGAGGCGACGCGCTTGCGGATCGAGTTGGCCTTGCCGACGTAGATCACCTTCCCGCGCTCCTCGCGGAACAGGTAGACGCCCGGCTGATCGGGAAGCTCTCGTCGCTTGTCGGCTGGGACGAGGGACACCGTCATCCCAGCATAGGCACGCTCGGCGGCGGTTCAGTCAGCAGTGGTGAACGACAGTACGAGCCCGCCCAGCGCGACGCCGAGCGCGAAGATCGCCACCGTCACCCCGGGACCGGGGCTCGGCGCGCGGCGCAGGTCGGCCGGTATGTGGAGCGCCGGCAAGCCGCCAGCGGCGCCGTTGCTCGCGGGTACGTTCGCCGCGTGGATCACGAACGCGAAACCAAGCGCTGCAGCCACGAACACTCCAATCCGCGCGGGGCGCGATCCGACCAGCGCCACCGTCAAGAGCGCCGCCGCCAGCAGCAGGAGCGCGACATCGGCAGCCGAGTAGACCTGCCACCCCGTTGGGTCCGACGCCACTCCGCGCAGCGCCGCGGAGGCTCCGGGGACAGCGAGCACCCCACGGCTCAGCTGGTGGCTCCAGGTCAAGAACAGCGACGCGAACAGCGCGACCGCACCGAGCACGATCAGCCCGAAGGCGAGGATCTCTCGATCCTCCTGCCTTATCTCCATATCCTCCCCTCAGCCTCCTTCCCGCGGGGGGTCAATACTTTCGCGCGGCCCAGAGCACGGCAAACAGTCCGTAGGCGGAACCGGCGATCAGCACGAGCCAGAGGATCGACCCGGCGCTGGTGGCCGTGAGGCGCGAGGTCGCAGTGAGCGTCAGCGCCGCGGCGGCCGCCGACGCGTAGAGGACCGCGCGGCGCCGGTCACCGAGCGAGAAGAGCTCGACCCGGTGCTGGCGATACATCAGCGAGGCGAACCACCCGATCGACGCCAGGAACACCAGCAAGACGGCTTGCAGAGCGACCTGAGCCCCCGAGCCGCCGCCCGGGACGAGTGCGACCAGCGCCGCAAGCAAGAGCACGATCAGGACATTGCGCGCGTTGGAGCCCATCGGCCTCAAAGAGTACGCCGCTCGCGGTCACCCGGGTGCTGCTTCTTCGCGGACGCCGCCGCGGTTCACTAACCTCAGCCGCATCGTCTTCTGAGAGGAGCGCCTTGCGAAGCCTGCTGATGCTGTGCACAGTTCTCGTGGCCGGTTTGGGGCTTTGCGCCTGCGGGTCCTCGGGGACGTCGAGGACGTCTGGGGCGAGCGCCAGCGCGCACCAGGAGGCACTGGCGTTCTCACGGTGCATGCGCGCGCACGGCCTGCCGCAGTTTCCCGATCCGGGGGCGGGGGGCGCTCTGATCGTTGGCACTGGTACAGGCACTGGCACTGGTACCGGTACAGGCATCGACACGGGCTCGCCGGCATTCCAGTCCGCGCAGCGGGCGTGCAGCTCGACGCTCCCGAACAAGGGCGTCGCGACGCCGCTGCCAGCCAGCCAGCGCAAGGGGATCCTCCAGTACTCAGCCTGCATGCGCTCCCACGGCCTGCCGGGCTTCCCCAACCCAACGTTCAGCGATAACAAAGCTGGTGGGGGAGCCGGAGCGCAGATCAAGATCGGCAAGTCGGCGGGCTTTGACCCGAGCTCGCCGGCCTTCGTGATAGCCCAATCCGCGTGCGAGTCGCTGCTGGGCAAGCTTCCGGGGCGGATCGCCGGCCAGAGCGAGCATTGAGACGTCGCTCGCATGCATTGAGACATAGCTGTACTCTCTCCCTTCGCCGGCTTCACCGCAGCCCCAAGCGGGCACCAGCCCGCGGCGGTCTGTTGGCCGCTCACGATCGCGCCCCCCTGGTCCACGCCCTTACCCCGCCCCTGCCTCCCAGCGCTCGTAGAGCTCCTCCACCACCAGCTTGGCCGCTTTGTGCCGTGCGGCGGAGCGGTTGCTGGCCTCCCCGCCGGCCCATGCGGCTGGATCGGCGAGCTCGTCCTCGAGCGCCCGCAGCTCGGCTTCGGCAACCTCGATCTCGCGCTCAAGCGGGCGCCGATCCCGCCCGTTGGCGGGCGCGGACTTGGAACGCGGGGCCGGCTTGGCCCGCGCCGCCGGCTTGCCCCGCCCACCGCCGTTCGCAGGCGCCGCCGGCTTGCCCCGCGCACCCCCATTCCCAGACGCAGCCGGCTCCCTCCGCTTCCCAACCTGCGCGCGCTCCGCGCGAACGCGCACGTACTCCGGCCAGCCTCCCACGTAGCTGCGCAGACTTCCGTCCTCGAAGGCCACGGTCCGCGTCCCGACCGCGTCCAACAGCGCCCGATCGTGCGATACCAGCAGCAAAGAGCCCTCGAAGGCACCGAGCGCCTGCTCCAGTGCCTCTCTACTCTCCAGGTCCAGGTGGTTGGTCGGCTCGTCGAGGATCAGGACGTTGGCGCCGGAGTTGACCAGCACGGCCAGGGCCAGGCGGCGGCGCTCGCCCCCGGAGAGCCCGATGACCGGCTTCTCGGCCTCCTCGCCCGAGAAGAGGAACCGTCCGAGCAGGGCCCGGGCCTTGTTGGGCGTCAGGCCGGTCGCCGACTGGACGGCCTTCAGCACCGAGCCGGACTCGTCGAGCTCGTCGGTGTGCTGGGAGAGGTAGCCTACCTGGACGTTGTGGCCCCGCCGGAGCTTGCCGGCCCCGAGCTCGCGCCGGCCGCCGAGCGCCTCGATCAGGGTGGTCTTCCCGGTGCCGTTCGGACCGACGAGCGAGACGTGCTCGCCCCGCTCGAGCCAGAGGTCGACCTCGTCGAGCAGGGTGAACGGCGGATCACCGATGTCGATCCGGCCGTCCTCGAGCTCGAACACCACCCGACCGCTGCGCTCGGGGGCGCTGAACGCGAACGAGAGCGACTGGCCGTCGGTCGGTCCCCGGTCGATCCGGTCGATCTTGTCGAGCCGCTTGACCCGGGCCTGGGCCTGGCGAGCCCGGGTGCCGGCGCTGAACCGCTCGACGAACCGCTCGAGGCGGGCGATCTCGGCC
>JALYUQ010000050.1 GCA_030853685.1 Actinomycetota bacterium
GTTGCCGCTTACACGGCAAGCGTTACAACCCCGACCCCTTGCCACGCTTGACGTGTAGTAAACGTGGATGTCTCGTGAACGATCGTTGTCGGACGCACGACGAGCGCGGCTCTCGTCGCGACGGCAGTGAGCGACTGCCGCCTTCAGCGCGGAGGAGCTGTCAGCCGCGAACGTGCGAGATGGCTCCTTCAGCGGCGAAGCGGTCGTCCGACCGCCGCACGGGAGACTGCTGCTCCCACGGTGGCGTGCTTGCAGCCGGACAGGCTCGTAGCTAACAGCGGCCTGGTTCCGCTGTTGGCGAGGAGCGAGACCGCGCAGCCTGAGGACGGTTAGTTCCGCTTTTATCCCTCCGCGGCCATCGGGTCCAGCGCCGCGGCATCGCGCGTCCATGAGTAACCGGTACGAAGTCGTCGATCGCCTACCCGACCTAACCAGGTTCGGGCCATGAGCCTTTCTGTCGCAGTTGTGACGGCCGCCTTTGCGGCGAGAAGGCACGTTAGGTTCGGTGCTCTGGCGGACGGAGGATGAGTTCGAGACCGGTGGCGTCGACGTCATGGCCGGCGTCGCAAAGCAGCATCGCGTGCACGGGCTCTCCGCACCCAGCGTGACGTAAGCCGACGCGTGCACCGTCTTCGAGCGCCCACCGGTCGCCCCAGTCCATAAGAGCTACGAGTGCCGGCAGGAGCTCAGCCCCTTTGTGGGTCAGGCGGTACCCAGATCGGGTGCGCTGCCCCGGATCCTGGTATGGGACGCGCTCCATCAGGCCCTGCTCGACGAGCTCGCGCAGCCGCATCGCGGCGACGGGCTCGCTCACCTCGGCCCGCTGCACGAACTCATCGAAGCGTCGCGCGCCATAGAACGCTTCGCGCAACAGGAGGAAGGCGGTGCGGGTACTGACCACGCCGAGCGTCGCGGCCATGGGGCAACGCTCGCGGCTCCACGGGTCACGGGGATCGAGCGGAGCTGTTTCGGTTCCTACGGGCAACGGAACGGTGTCGCTCATACACCCGATTGTAGCTGACTTTGATTCATCTCAGCCAGCTGTGATAGGGTCTCGCTATGCAATCCCTAAGTCAGCTCCGTCTGGGTCAATTCCGCCGTCGTGACGCCGCCCCGGGTCTCGTCCTCGCGATCGTCTGCGCGGGGGTCGTGCTCGGCAGTCTTGACCTGTTCATCGTCAACGTGGCCCTACCGTCGATCGGACGCGACCTCCACGAGCGGTCCCTTGCGAACCTCTCGTGGATCCTCAACGCCTACGCGATCGTCTATGCCTCGCTGCTGGTCCTGTTTGGCCGGTTGTCTGAGGGCCGCTCGCGCGACCTCGGCTTTCTGATCGGCGTGCTCGCGTTCACCGGGGCCTCTGCGGCGTGCGGGGCGGCCTCGAGCCTGCCGATGCTCGTCGTCTTCCGGATCGTCCAGGCGGCCGGCGCGGCGCTCCTGACCCCAACCTCCCTGTCCCTCGTGCTCGCGACCGCGCCGGCGGAGAAACGCCAGTCCTCGGTGCGCGCGTGGACGGCGCTTGGCGGCCTCGCGGCCGCGCTCGGCCCGGTCGTCGGCGGCGTCCTCGTCGCCCTCTCCTGGCGGTGGGTGTTTCTGGTCAACGTCCCGATCGGGATCGCTGCGCTCCTTGTCGGTTGGCGCCGGCTCCCGAGCGTGGCGGGGCATCCGGTTCCGCGTCCAGATCTCGTCGGCGCGGCGCTTATCAGCGCCGGTGTCGCCGGCCTTACCCTTGGCCTCGTGGAGGGCAACGACTGGGGGTGGGGTTCACCCCGCGTGCTCGCGTCGATTGTCGGCGGCGTGGCGCTGCTCATCGCCTTTGGCCTCCGGCTGCGGGGCGGGAGCAATCCCCTCATCGATCCTGCGCTGTTTCGCGTACGGACGTTCACCGGCGCCTCACTCGTCTCCCTCACGTTCATGATCGCGTTCGGCGCGATGCTCCTGTCCATCGTCCTGTGGATGCAGAGCGTGTGGGGCTACTCGGCGCTGCGGACCGGACTCAGCATCGCACCCGGCCCGCTGCTCGTCCTTGTCTTCGCCTTTGGCGTCGCAGGGCGGCTGATCGAGCGTTTCGGCCCCGGGCGGGTCATCGCCCTCGGCGCGACCGTCTACGCCCTCGGCGCGCTCTGGTGGACAGTCCGGGCCGGCCTTCATCCCAACTATGCGGGTCAGGTCCTGCCGGGATCGCTGCTGACCGGGGCGGGTGTCGGGCTCGTCCTCCCGACCTTCATGGCTGTCGGGACAAGCTCGCTACCTCCGGCCTCCTTCGCCGCGGGCTCAGCCGTCATCAACATGCTCCGCCAGGTCGGGCTCGCCGTCGGCGTCGCCCTGCTCATCGCGATCCTCGGAACCCCTCACGCGCCCCAGGCAACGCTTGAGGCGTTCCGTCACGGCTGGGAGGCGATCGCGGCCGCCGCCGTCCTATCGGCCCTCGCCGGCGCCGTCATCCTACGGCAGCCACGATCACATCCGGTCACCCGAGCGGGGACGGTTGAGGCGGCATGAGCGAACCGGTCGATCATGAAAAGCCCCGCGAGAACTGGGGCGAGCCGCAGGTCAAGACGACGACGTGGTATCACCCGGCCGCATCCATCCGCGACCGAGTCGGTCTCAGCGGCATCGAGTACTTGCAAGGCATCCTCGACGGGAGCTTCCCGCCACCGCCGATCGCCGCCGTCGTCGGCGCTGAGCTCATCTCCTTCTCTGAAGGCGAGGCCCTATTTCGCTGCCGACCCGAACCGGCGTTCCTCAACCCACTCGGCCTCGTCCACGGCGGCCTGCTGTGCACGCTGATGGACACCGCGATGGGAGTCGCGGTCCAGACGAGGGTCGCCGCTGATGTCGGCTACGCGACGATCGAGCTGAAGGTCAGCTTCCTCGCGCCGCTACCCGACGACGGCCGCGCGATCGACGTCCGCGGCAAGACACAGCGTGTTGGGAGGCGAATAGCGTTCGCCGAGGCACACGCCCACGCTGAGGACGGACGGCTCGTCGGACACGCCACATCATCACTGCTGGCCATGCGGGCCGACTGACCAGAACCGTGACACCCGGCATACTCAATCGGCCGCAACGCGATTGACCGCACCCAGGCAAGGTGAATCCCGAAGGCCCTGCATCGAGCAATTTCGGCCCAACCGTCACCGTCCGCAACAAGCGAACCGACGTCTCCCACGGGAATTGTGGCGACCTCCACGACGTAACCGGATGGGAACCCACCCACCACCCGATGAGCCGTCGCCGAGCGCCCAGATTACGCAGTCGCCGGCAAGCTACTCGCCACATGCCCCAGCACCTGCTCTGACTTCAGCACAGATCCCCCCACCCGCGCCACTGCCGACCTCCTTCGCGCGGAAACCAGGCCAGCCCGGCGGCTAGCACGACGCCGCTTGGCTGCAAGCACAGAGCACTAGAAGCAGCCATCTCCAACCACGCAGCGACGTGCCCGCACTCCAGGAAACGATCCTTCCCCAGCACGCGCGCCCCCGGGACCAAATTCACCTCGAACCTCGCCAGGCGCCACGGATCATCAGATTGTCGGCACGCTAGGCTCCTGAAGAAGATCGTGTAACACGAGCCTGCCCGCGAGGAGCGGCGCCGTGACGGCGCTGGGTTATGAGCTCGCTGCTATGGGCCGGCGCGATGCCGACGGGGCGGCTTGCAGGTGGCGTTGCGTAGAAATCCATGTAACTTGGCGCGCGTCCGATGACGTCGGGCGCCCAACGTGCGCCACTTCTCGAAATCGAATCGTGCGCCACTCTCCCGACCTGCTCGCCCTGACGCACGAGGAGACGACAGCGCGGCTGCTCGCCCAGCTCGAAGTCGCCGAAGCCCCGGTCCGAGAACCGCTCAGCCCGAGGGGCACGTCTCCGAGCCGCCTGATGAACGCGGCGGTACACGATGAATTTGTTATCGAACTCGGCCTATGGAGCGCCCGAGCCGTAGAGCACCGAGGACCTTTGCCTTGCTGAACGGACACCGCATTGGTACGCGTGGGCCGCCGCCTTGGTCCACCAGTTCTGCCGCGACCTGGATGTAGTCGTCGAAGCCGGGTGCGACCGCACGAGCGAAGAAGGCCTTACCGCTAACGGCCACTGAGACCTGCAGCGACAGATCGTTATCGCTTGCGTCGATCACGGCAGAATCGGCCGCCAACAAGTTCAGATCCTCAAGGTTCGACGTGTAGCGCCCGGTACCGCGGAGCGCACACGCCTCGGCTTGAGCCGTCGCAGTCAGCAGCCGGTGTTCGGCCGAGGCAACGTTGCCTCGGGCCGAGCTCGCGGACGGCGTCAGGGTCTCAATC
>JALYUQ010000051.1 GCA_030853685.1 Actinomycetota bacterium
ACCCGCCGTCTCCCCGAAGCCGAGCTGCCCTGGCTGGCCGGCTATGAGGGCTCCACGCCGGTGCGCACCGGCAACGCTGCCTCCGATCAACTGCAACTGGACGTGTGGGGCGAGACCCTCGACGGCCTTGCTCTGGCCCGCGACGCCGGGCTCGGCTCCGAGCAGGAGGACTGGGGGCTCCAGGTCGCGCTCATGAATCACCTCGAAGGCAACTGGGATCAGCCCGACAACGGGCTGTGGGAGATGCGCGGCGCCCGCCGTCACTTCACCCACTCCAAGGTCATGGCCTGGGTCGCCGCCGACCGGATGGTCACCGCGGTCCGTACCCACCCCGGCCTGCACGGACCCGCCGACCGGTGGGAACAGCTCCGCATCACAATCCACGCCGACGTCCTGTCTCACGGCTATGACTCCGATCGCAACACGTTCGTCCAGTCCTACGGTGCCACTGGGTTGGACGCCAGTCTGCTGATGATCCCACGCGTCGGGTTCTTACCCGCCACGGACCCGCGGGTGCGCGGCACCATCGCCGCGATCCAGAACGGCTTGACCGAAGACGGGTTCGTCAAGCGGTATCAGACCACCGACTCCGACGACGGCCTGCCCGGCGGTGAAGGGTTGTTCCTGGCCTGCTCCTTCTGGCTCGTCGATGCCCTGCACCTGGCTGGACAGCAGAGCGAAGCCAGCCAGCTGTTTGAGCGGCTGCTCGACTTGCGCAACGATGTCGGACTGCTCAGCGAAGAATGGGACCCCCACGCCGGGCGCCAACTCGGCAACACCCCGCAAGCGTTCAGCCACTTCCCGCTGGTCACCAGCGCCCTACAGCTACAAGCCGGAAAAGGCCACCGCAGCAACCAGCTCATCGCCTCGCCCGCACCCGCGTGACCGGACAGACGCAGAAGGACCCGCCGTGTCGCGGCGAGTCGTTGCCGCAGTCTAGCCTGGGAGGTGCTGCCTGTGCGGCTCCCATCGCGCGGTCCTTCGAGCCGTGGCGAGGTGGCCGCCCGGACGCTTCATGGTCCCTCCGGGCGAATACGAGTCACTCCCTCAAGCCATCGCAAGGTGGCGAGGTGGCCGCCCGGACGCTTCATGGTCCCTCCGGGCGCTCCCGCGCGCCGGAGTAGAGATGACTGTCGCGGAAGCCGTGCGCCGCGAGCGCGGGGCCGACGAGGATCGTCGCCGTGCGGCGCACATCGGCCGCCCGGACCCCGGCGGCGATCGTGGCCAGCGTGCCGCGCAGGACCAGCTCGTCGGGCCAGCTCGCGCGGGCGACTACCGCGACCGGACAGTCGTGGCCGTAGCGGGGGATCAGCGTGTTGGCGATCTCGTCGATCGCCTGGGCGCCGAGGTGGATCACGAGTGTTGCGCCGTGCGCGGCCAGGCCGGCGAGGTCCTCCCCGGCCGGCATCGGCGAAGCGCGGCGGCCGTAACGGGTCAGCACGACCGTCTGCGCCAGTCCGGGGACGGTCAGCTCCCGGCGCACCGCCGCAGCCGCGGCGGCGAAAGCCGACACGCCCGGCGTGATGTCCCAGGGGATGGCGAGACCGTCGAGGCTTCGCATCTGCTCGGCACCAGCGCTGTAGATGGACACATCTCCAGAGTGAAGGCGGGCTACATCCTGGCCGCGCTCGTGGGCCGCCTGCAGCTCGGCGACGATCCCGTCGAGGTCCAGGTGCTGGGTGTCGATCACTCGTGCGCCGGCAGGAGCGTGGTCGAGCACCGCGACGGGTACCAGCGCGCCGGCGTATAGGCAGACCGGCGATGAGGCGATCAGCCGCTGGCCGCGCAGCGTCAGAAGGTCGGGCGCGCCAGGTCCCGCGCCGATGAAGTGGACCGTCATTCGCCAGGCACCGCCGGCTCCTTCAGTGCACTCCATTGCACGACCGGGAGCTGCGCTCGCCATGCCTCGAAACCGCCGATGGGCTCGGCGTGGGAGATCGTGATCCGCACGAGGTCCCCACCGCACGCCGCGCGCGCGGCGTGCAGGGCCTGCTCGCCCTCGAGCGTCACGGCGTTGGCGACGATCCGTCCCTCGGCAGCGAGCGCCTCCCAGCAGCGTGCGAGGATGCCCGCGGCGGTCAGCCCGCCGCCGATGAAGACCGAATCGGGACGAGGAAGGCCGTCGAGCGCCTCCGGCGCATGGCCGGGGACGACACGCAGTCGGGGGACGCCGAGCCGCAAGGCGTTTGCCCCGATGCGCTGCGCGCGCTCGGCGCGCGCCTCGATAGCGATCGCGGCGGCGGTCGGCTCGGCGCGTAGCCACTCGATCGCGATCGACCCGCTGCCAGCCCCTATATCCCATAGCAGCGCACCCGGCGCGGGGACGAGTGCGGCAACCGTGGCGGCGCGCACGTGGCGCTTTGTCAGCGCGCCGTCGTGCTCGTAGGCGCCGTCGGGCAGCCCCGGGACGAGCGAGTACACCGGCGTGCCCGCGTTGGCGTGGCACTCGATCGCCACACCGTGGAGCGGGTCAACCGCGGTGTCTACCCAGTCCTGTGCCGTGCTCTGCACGATGCGCTCGGCCGGGCCCCCGAGCTGCTCGAGCACGACGAGGCGGCTGGCGCCGAAGCCGCGCTCGCGCAGCAGGCGCGCGACTCCGGCAGCGCCGCCCGCACCGGCGCTATAGACGACGAGCCGGCGCCCGGGCTGTAGGAGGCGAACGACGATTTCGCGTGGCTGCGCGACCGCGCTTACGAGCTCCACCTCATCACTGGGCCAGCCGAGCCGCGCGCACGCCAGCGCGAATGCGGAGGGGTGAGGGTGCACGACGAGCCGGCCGGGCGCCATGCGGCGCGCTAGCGTGGCGCCGATGCCGTGCAGCATCGGGTCGCCGCTGGCCAGGACGCACACTCTGGCGTCCGTCCCCGCGACGAGCTCGTCGACGAGCGGGTCGATCGGCGAGGGCCACGGACGGTGGACAGCGCTGCTCTGGGGGAGCAGCGCGAGCTGGCGCGCCGATCCGACGATCGTCTCGGCGGCGATCAGCGCGGATCGGGCGCTCCCGCCGAGCTCGGCCCAGCCGCCGGCGCCGATGCCAACGACGACGAGCGGTGGCGGGGTCATGGTGTGACCAACGGCCCCGGCCGGCGGCGGCGGATTCATCGCGCGTCTATGACGTCGGCGAGCGGCGCGCGCGTCATTCGCGCGCCTACTGCCTCGGCGAGCGCGGCGACGAGGCGTTCGTTCTCCTGCGGGGCGCGCGCGGTGACGCGCAGGTGACCGGGGCCCAGGCCCGGGAACGACGCGGCGGAGCGGACCGCGATCCGCCGCTCGCGCAGCGCCGCGACCGTGGCGGGTCCGTCGGCCACCTCGAGCAGGCAGAAGTTGGCGGCCGAGGGCCAGGTGCGCACGGCCGCTACGCCGGCGAGACGGCGCTCGAGGTCCTCGCGCTCGGCGCTCGCTCGCTGCGCGATCGCTGCGAGCGCGTCGGGCCTGCCTGCCG
>JALYUQ010000061.1 GCA_030853685.1 Actinomycetota bacterium
CGTGGCTTTGAGGGTCGCTCCGGCGGTGAACTTCGGTGCCTTGGACGCCTTGATCTTCAGCGAAGCGCCGGTCGCGGGGTTGCGGCCCTCACGCGCGCCGCGGTGAGCGACCGAGAACTTGCCAAAGCCCGGGATCGTGACTTCGTCGCCTTTCTTCAGCGTGTCGGTCACCGCGTTGAGGATGGATTCCACGGCTCTGGCGGCGTCGGTGCGCGCGAGGCTGCTGTCTTTCGCGACGGTGTCAATCAGCTGGGTCTTGTTCATGGAGTCCTCCAAGGGAAACGAGGAATGGAGGCTCGGAGGCTACGGGGCGTCGCGGACAACGGCGAGGGGTCAGCGGCCAGTGCTCTTGGCGAGGTGACGGTAAATCGTCGGTCGGCTGACGTCGAGCTCGGCGGCGATACGGGCGACGGTGTGCGTGCGCTTGCCGTCCTTGCCGGTCTCCTCGTACATCTCTCGCGCGAGCTTCACCTGCCGTGGCCCGAGCTTGGGCTTCTGGCCTCCGGTGCGCCCACGGGCGCGGCCGGCCGCCAGCCCGTCCATCGTGCGCTCGGACATGAGCGCGTGCTCGAACTCGGCGATCGCGCCGATGATCTGGAAGAACAGCCGGCCGACGGGCTTCGAGGTGTCGATCCCTTGGTCGATCACGACCAGGCCTGTAGGAGCCTCGAGAGCTCGATCAGGTGCTCGAGCGAGCGTCCGAGCCGGTCGAGCTTGGTGATCACCAGCTGATCACCCGCCCGGTTTGCTGAGAGGAGCGCCTTGTCGAGCTCGGGCCGTCGCGCGAGCTTCCCGGATGCCGTGTCGATGAAGATCTGCTCGCAGCCGGCGGCGCTCAGCGCGTCGTGCTGGGCTTCGGGATTCTGGTCGTGGGTCGAGACCCGTCCGTAGCCGATTCGCATCGGCAGCCCCTGTAGCGCGAACACCCGAGCCGTTACGTTGCCGCTTACACGGCAAGCATTACAAAGTTCGCTTTGCGGCGCTTGATGGCTCCGACTGGCAGGCCCAGGCGTCTCGTGAACGATCGTTCGCGATCCGTGGCTCCAGGGCGGGTGGTTGACCGCAACGCACGGCGGAGCTACCCCCCACGTCGCGGGTCTACCCCCCGGGAAACGGCATAAGGGGTTGATGTTCGCTTGTGCGACGCGGGGAGAATCGTTAGCGTGGGGCCATGCCGCTGGTCGGACGCCCTCCGGGGCAGCAGATCCTCTCACCGCTGCTGCTACGCAAGAACATTGCCGTGCTTCCCGACGCGCAGCTGACCGCCTTTCGCAATGCCGTCAGCCAGGCGATGGCGCTCACCGACGACCGCGGCTACAGCTACTTCGCTGGTTGGCACGGGGTGCCGTTCAACTGGTGCGAGCATGGCACGGAGTGGTTTCTGCCGTGGCATCGCGCCTACCTCCACCTCTTCGAGCTCGCCCTCCAGCGCCTCGTGGCCGGCGTTACCCTTCCCTGGTGGGACTGGACCACGACCAATACCGTCCCCAGGGCCTACGTCGACGCCCCGCCTGAGGGGAGCACGAATCCGCTCACCGGCGGCGACATCATGATCTTCGGCTCCGGGCGATCGCAGGGGCAGACGCAGAGGAGCCCTGGCACCGACCCGCAGGTCCCGCCTCTGCCCTACGCAGACCGCTACGCAGCGGCGCAGGCCACGACGAGCTTCGCCGACTTCACCCAGGCCCTCGAGCAGATCCACAATGACGTCCACGTCTGGGTCGGCGGCACGATGTCAGACATCTCTTACGCTGCCTACGATCCGCTGTTCTTTGCCCACCACACGATGATCGACCGCTCTTGGCGCATCTGGCAACAGACGAACCCGGGGGCACTGCCACCGGCCGCGATCCTCGATCAGGCGTTTCCGCGGGGCGGCCCGCCCGGGCTGACCCCCCGGCAGGTGCTCGACGTCACGACGCTCGGCTACGACTACGCGGTCAGTGAAGCGACCGCCGCGGGGCCCAGCTGATGCAGCGCTACGTCTCAGACCCGATGCCCGCACCCCCGACAGGCTTCTACCGGGCCGACCTCGAGCTCGACGCGGTAGATCATTCGAACACCTCCTACGTTGCCCATCTCCATCTCAACCAGCCCGGCGCCGACGAGAACACCGACCGCACCGCCGACAGCGGCTACGCCGGACATTTCACGGTCTTCGCCCACGGTGACTGCTGGGGCGATGCCGGGCACTGCGACATCTCGGCTGCGGCCAGCCCGTTTGACCGCCGAGCACCCCACCCGCTGACGCCGATCCACATCTCGATCGAGATCACCGGCGCCGTGCGGGCGATCGGCGACGTCGCGGAGCTCCGCGTAGCCATCCTCGCCTTCCCCGTCGGCAACGGCAAGGACGCCTCACCGCTAAAGTTCACGCGGCTTCGGCTCGTCAGCTACGCGTAGGGCACACGCCGATCATCCCTGCTGTCGGCCTCATTGGACACATGCTCCCGTACCGGGGCTCCGTCAGACGTTGTGCCGTCACCTCTCGGCAATCGCAGACATCCGGTCCACGGACTGAAGCTACTCGCCGACAACGGGCGCAAGAGGTCAACGAGACGCGCACACCTCCCAGCTCGGCCGAGAGAGGTCTCCTGAGAAAAACGCCAAGACGGCCGTGCGAGGGTCAGCGCCGCCTGAGGGGAAAGCCAGGCGCCACTTGACGTGATGGTCTCCGGTCAACCTGGTTTTCTACAGCCGAGATGATGGGTTTCGCAGATTGGCCAGCTGCTCGAGGCGACCACGTACGGCCTCGCGGCGCTCGTGCCGGCGCCGAGCGCCAGGACGCGCCCGCGCTGCCGGCAGGCGCTGGAGAGCGCGAATCTCTACGCGGGTGCTGGAGCTGCTCGCGGGTCGAGCCGCAACCCCAACGCCACGACCGCAGCTGGTAGCCAGCAGCTCTGACACGGCCAAAGTTCCAGCGCGTCCCGCCTCGCGGTCGCGCCCACGAGAGCTTCGCCCGGCGACGACCCAGCTTACCGTACGTTCCTGCTCCATCACTACCGGAAGGCCTGATACGCGAGCGCCGGCGGCCCAGCGCCCGCGGCCCGGCGCATGCGCCGGCCCCCCTGATGCACGCCGGCGGCCCAGCGCGTGCGCCGGCCCTCCTGCTATCCGGGGGCGCTCGGGCGGCTACTCGGATTGGCGGGCAACACCGAGATCACGCGCCCGCGCCGGCCGCGCGTGAACGTGACGGTCCCCACCGAGCGGGCGAAGATCGTGTGATCGCGCCCGATGCCGACGCCGTCGCCCGGCTTGAAGCGGGTTCCGCGCTGGCGGACGATGATCTCGCCACCGCTGACGCTCTGGCCTGCGAATACCTTTACGCCGAGGTACTTGGGGCCCGAGTCGCGACCGTTGCGCGAGGAGCCCAAACCCTTCTTATGCGCCATCGGTAGCCTCCCGCATCCCGGACGCGAGCGCGATCGTGCTCACCCGGATCCGCGTCAGCTCCTGGCGGTGACCGGTCCGGCGCTTGTAGCCGCGCTTTGGCTTGAACTTCACGATGCGGAGCTTCGGTCCGCGCTCGTGGGCCAGGACGTCCGCCTGCACCTGCACCTGCGCGAGATCCGGCCCGTCGAGGAGCGTCGAGCCGTCGACGTACAGAAGCGGCTGCAATGAGACCTTCGCGCCATCCTCCACGGGCAACCGCTCGACGAGTAGGGCTTGACCCTCCTCGACGCGGTACTGCTTACCACCAGTCTTTACGATCGCGTACATATCTGCTCAATCTGAGGACGGGGACGCCGGCGTCCGGGTTGACGAGGTCCCAGCCCCGGAGCGACGCCGCCCGCCTCTGCGGCCACGACGCCGGGGCTTCGATTCTACGTCATCGTTCGTCCCAGCGCCATCTGCATCTTCCCCGCCATCCGCGTGCACTTCAGCGTCCCCTGTGCCCCGTGCGGGGCCTTCCACCCGTTCAGGCTCGGTTGGGGGGCCGGCGCGCTTGGCAGCGGGTGGTCCTTCCGGCTCGGTTGGGACGCCGGCGCGCTTGGCAGCGGTGGGTTCTTGCACCACGTCGGCCGCCTTTGCGCGCCGCTTGGCGGCACTGGCGCGCGCGGGAGTGGGAGGTCCATCAGCCTCGCTCGCCGGCGTTGCTCGCGGCTTGGCAGCTCCGGCCCGCGTGGCGCTGGCGCGCGTGGAAGTGGGAGGTCCATCAGCCTCGCTCGCCCGCGTTGCACGAGGTTCGGGGGCGCCGGCGTGCCCGCGCCCCGGGGGCCTTTGCACTCCATCCGGAAGGTCGACTAACGATGCGACCGCCGCGCTGCGTCCGACCTCCTCGATTCGCACCAGGCGCTTCTCGCCGACGCACTTGGTGGCGCCTTTGACCGAGATGATGTAGCCGTCGATTTTGGCGACCGCGTCGCCGCGGTTGTACATGTGCGGCTCGATGATTTCGACGTGGACCTCCTCGCCCTCGCGGAAGGGCAGTGCGCGCTCGAGCACCTCCTCGCGGTCCCCTTCGAGCAGCACCGCGAAGTGATCCAGCGGCAAGCCTTCTGATCCTTCGAAGTGAAACCACTTGCCGGTCTCCTCCTCGATCGCGCGCAGCACGCGCGAGTCGTTGCCGGTGAACTCCGCGCTCACGCGCGGGTTCATCTGGATCAGGAGGGCCGACGACGAGGTCCGGGGCGCGAGCTCGCGTAAGCGGCGCTCGAACTCGATCGCGATCGTCTCCTCGGACTTGACGACTCCTTCACCCCCACAGGTCGAGCAGGGTCTGGTCATGATCTCCCTCACGCCCTCGGTCACGTTCTGGCGGGTCATCTCGACCAAGCCCAGCGGCGAGATCTCGACCACGAAGGTCTTGGTGCGGTCTTCGCCGAGCGCCTTGCGAAGCGTCTTCAGCACAGCATCGCGGTTACGCGACCGGGACATGTCGATGAAGTCGATCACGATGATCCCCCCGATGTCACGCAGCCGTAGCTGGCTGACCACCGCGTCGGCGGCCTCGAGGTTGGTCTTCGTAATCGTGTCCTCCAGTCGCGCGCCCTTGCCGCGCCCGATGAAGCTGCCCGAGTTGACGTCGATCACCGTCAGCGCTTCGGCATAGTCGATCACCAGGTAGCCGCCGCTGGGCAGGTCGACCCGTCGCGACAGGGTCGAGGCCAGCACCCGCTCCACTCCGAACGCCTCGAACAACGGCTGCTCCTCCTCCCAGAGCTCAACCTGATCTACGAGCTCGGGCGCGGTCCGGGAGAAGAACGAGACCAGGCGGCGGTGCTGCTTGGGATCATCGACGATCGCACGCTCGAAGGCGGCCGAGAAGATGTCTCGTACGACTCGCACGGAGAGGTCGGCCTCCTGGAAGACGAGTGCGGGGGCGGGCGTCTGTGCCACCCGGTTCTGGAGCACCTCGCCGAGCTTGAACAGGTACACGAGCTCACGCTCCAGGTCGACCCGCTTGGCTCCCTGCGCGGCGGTGCGGATGATCGCCCCAGCTCCCTGCAGGTCGAGCTTGGCAGCCTCCTTGCGCAACCGCTCGCGCTCGGAGTCGTCGAGGCGGCGAGAGACCCCCACGCCTTCGCCGTAGGGAGCAAAGACCATGTAGCGCCCGGCGATCGTGAGGTCCATCGACAGGCGAGCGCCCTTGGTCTTGAGCGGATCCTTGACGACTTGGACGACTATCTCCTGTCCGGGACCGAGCATGTCCGCGATTTGCCTGCCTTCGCGGGTGGCTCCCCGCCCGCGCCGCGGCGCCTCGACTCCGGGCAGGACTATCTCATCGACGTGCAGGAACCCGTTCTTCTCCAGCCCGATGTCGACGAATGCGGCCTCCAGGCCCGCCAGGACGTTGTCCACGCGACCCTTGTAGATGTTGCCGACGATCGAGCGGGCGCCGCGGCGCTCGAGATAGAGCTCGGCGACCTCATAGCCCGCAGACGGGCGGGATGCCTTCTTGCGTCGGCTCCGGCCGGTGACGGTCGTGGCCGTCGTGGCCGCGGAACCCGTGGAAGGCGTAGTGGCCCCGGAGGCGGGCTTGCGTGCGGCGACAGTACCGGTCGCCTCCAACAACGCGACCCGGGTCTCCCCACGGTCGACGCTGACTAGCACTTGCTTCTTCAATTGTCATTCAGTCCTTTGGTTATTTTGGCCGCGACTGTGCGCAGGCTTTACGAAATCAGTGTCCGGTTCTTGCCGGCCGATGCCATCCGTGCCTGGATGTGGATCGCCTGCAGGAGACCGAGTGCGATGAACGTGACCAGCACCGAGGAGCCGCCGTAGCTCAACAGGGGCAACGGGACCCCGGTGACCGGCATGATCCCAACGGTCATGCCGACGTTCACGAACACCTGAAACATGAGCATCGCGAGGATGCCTCCGGCGATCAGCGTCCCGTACAGGTTCTTGGACATCGTCAGGATACGCAGCGCGCGCCAGATCAGCAGCGCGTACAGCAACAGGACGAGCGCCGCGCCCGCGAAGCCGTACGTCTCCCCCACGACCGAGAAGACGAAGTCGGTCGAGTTCTCGGGTAGGAACCCAAACGTAGTCTGCTTCGCGTTCGCGACGCCGAGACCGGTCTTCTGACCGGAGCCGATCGTGATCAGCGATTGATGGATCTGATAGCCCCCGCTCCTCGGGTTGCTCGAGGGGTTCAGGAAGCCGGTCAGGCGCTGCACCTGATAGGGCTTGACGACGCGCACGCCCAGCGCCGGCGCCGCAGCGAGGACGATCGCGATCGCGACGGCGAACATCGCGGCCAGTGCGGCGAGCTGCTTCCACGCGGTCCCGGCGAGGAACAGCATCGCGAAGCCGACCACGACGAGCACCATCCCGGTTCCCAGGTCCGGCTGGGCGATCACGAGCAGCGCCGGTCCCAGCGCGAGCAGGGTGATCCGCGCCGTCGTGGACCACTCGTGCAGCCGTCGTGAGCGGTCAACCGCGAATGCCGCCAGTGATACGACCAGCAGCAGCTTCCCGAACTCCGAGGGCTGGACCTGGAACAGCGGCAGGTTGAAGCGCCGCTGCGCTCCGAGCGAGGTGCTTCCGAGCGCGAACACGAGCGCGTTCGACGCGATCAGCAGTCCGTACAGGCCGAACTTGTACTCGCGCAGCCGTGAGTAGTCCACACGGGCGATCAGCACCGCGATCGCCAGCCCCAAGGCGATGTAGATCGCCTGGCGCTCGACGTAGTAGAGCGGCGACCCTCGGACGGCCGTCGCTGTCGCCCCGTGCAGGATCACCAGCGAGCACGCGGCGAGGCCGAGGCCCGCCAGCAACAGGAGCGGGTCGAACAGGAGCAGCCTCCTGGGCCGGGCAAGGACCGCATCGTCAGCGGGGTGTATGGATGCCGTACTCACAGCGTATGCGACGTTCCGGACACGAAGGATCCCCGCTTGCCGGAGAACCACTGGGAGAGGATCTCACGCGCCACGGGCGCCGCCGCGGCGGCGCCGAAGCCACCGTGCGGGACGGTCACCACGACGACGATCGGCTTGCCCGGATCGGGCACGTAGCACGCGTACCACGCCGAGTCGGCCTGACCATTCTGCTGGGCGGTGCCGGTCTTGCCGTACACGGGCTCGGGGAAGCTCCCGAACACGTCGTAGGAGGTGCCGCCCGGCTGTGAGGCCGCATCGCGCAGGCCCTGGCGGATCGCGCCGAGGTTCTGCGGATCGATGGCGATGTGGCGCGCCGGACGTGGATCGATCTTCTGGATCACCGTTCCGTCCTGGGATTGGACGTCGAGCCCGAGGTGAGGACGCACGATGGTGCCACCGTTCTCGATCGCCGAGTAGGCGACGGCAAGCTGCAGCGGCGTGACCTGGACGTCGCCCTGGCCGATCCCGAGGCTGATGTTGTCGCCGATCGACCAGGGACGATTGGTGCCATCGGCGACCCCGCAACCTCCCGGCGCATGCTTTGGCTTGCCCTTGAACGGGCCCGTCGCGTTGTCGCACTCCGTCTCGAGCCGGTTGACCTTCGCCCGCGTCGCGGGCGTGGGCAGGTTCCCTCCCACCTCGCCGCCGAGGTCGATCCCCGTCGGCCGCCCGACCCCGTACAGGCGCGCCCAGTGCTGCAGCGCGCCGCCATTGGGGTGGGCGATCGGGTTGGCGTTGGTCCGCGCGCCGAGGTTGTAGAAGAAGTCGTCTGAGGAGACGCGGATCGCGTTTACGAGGTCGAGCACACCGTAGGCGGCGTTCCCTGAGTTGTGACGGCACTGACCGTCTACGCAGAACTGGCCGCTGTCGTCGTATGTGTCGCCGAGGCTCCAGGCGCCGCTCTGCAGCGCCGCGGTGGCGGTGAACGGCTTGAACGTCGATCCGGTCGGCTCGGCGCTCTGGATCGCCCGGTTGAGCAGCGGAAAGCCTGTCCCCGGGCCGAAGAGCTGGTTGTACTTCGTCTGCGAGATCGGCTTGGCGCCGTTGAAGACGTTGGGATTGAAGCTCGGGTTCGAGCCCATCGCGAGCACCTGGCCGTTGTTGGGGTCGAGCGCAACGAACGCCCCCGCGTCCGCCCCCGAGTTGCTGTCGATCGACTGCTGTAGCGCCTGCTCGCCCGCCTTCTGCAGCTTCGCGTCGATCGACAGCTCCAGCGAGTCGCCGGCGACGGGCTTGGTGGTGGACTGGTTGCCCGCGAAGTTACCTGCCGCGTTGACCTGAACCTTCTGCGCGCCGCCGCTCCCGCGCAGATAATGGTCGTAGTAGTACTCGAGGCCCGACTGGCCCACGATCGCGCTGTGCGAGACGCCGCGGAAGTGGCTTTGGCGGGTCTCGGGGACGCAGGGAGTGACGCCCACCGTACAGGTTGAGCTGATGGGGCCGATCGTCCCGAATAGCTGCGCGCCGGTTTCGCCGAGTGGGTAGTTGCGTAGGTAGACCTGCTCGACGTTGACGCCGGGGAACGCGCCGGCGTTCTCGGCGAGATAGTAGTGGACCGGTTTCTGGACGTCGGTTTTGATCAGGACGTTCGCGTAGGGCAGCATCGCGCGCTGCTGGGCGACCTCGCACGGGATGAACGCCAGGCGCTCGACACCGTGCCCGGCGACGCGGCAGTTCCCCAGGCGCCTCGAGGTGCCGAGCACCCCGGCGAGGCGTCCGTAGAGCTGGCGCAGGCGCACCTGACTGCTCGGAAGGTAGGCCGGCGTGATCTGCACGGCGATCGTCGGGGTGTTCTTGACCAGCACGTTGCCGCTGCGGTCGAGTATTTCCCCGCGGGGCGCCTGGATCGCAATGCTTCGCGTACGGTTCGCGCGCGCCTGGGCAACGTACTGGTCGCCGGAGAGGACCTGCAGGAACCAGAGGCGAAAGAAGATGATCGCGAACATCGCCAGCGCGAAGGTGCCGAGGATCGCCACGCGCGCCGCGAGCTGGGGGCTGAGCGGCGGGCGGTGGTCTGGGGGCAGTTCGATCATCAGAGCTGGGAGCGGTGGTCTGGGGGGAGCAGGGAGTCGTGGTCTGGGGGCCTGGTCATGGCGCCTCGGAGCGGGAAAGCGTGCGCAGGCGCTCGGATGGGCGCTGCAGCGGACTGAGCCCACCGGTCGGGCTGAGGCCGCCGGTCGTGTACGCGCGCCGGCGTCGGCGGCGGGGATCATCCGGAAGCGCGGGCTGGATGATCCTCCGCACAACCGCGTAAACCGGGAGCGCGAGCAGCGTGTTGACGAGCACGGTTATGAAGATCTGCTGGAAGAGCTGCAAGCTGACGGGCGCGTCGACGCCGAGCAGGAACTCGATCAACGCGAGGCCGAGCCCGGCAAACGCGGTGGCGGCGGCCCCCATCGCAAGCGGCACCAGCCCGTGCGCGGGATCGCGCAATTCCCTCAGCCGCCCCGACCAGTATCCAATTGCGATGTAGAGCAGAGAGGTCACGCCGAGCGTCTGGACCAGCACGAGGTCCACGAGCAGGCCGGTTCCGAAGCCCATCGCCGCCCCCATGAGCGAGCCAGTCAGCAAGCCGACGGACATCACGACCAGCGGCGAAAGGTCGGCGTTGACCCCGAAGATCGAGATCTGAGACACGGCGGCCTGCTCGAGCACGACCGTGAGCAACGCCAGCGCCAGCAGCCGGAGCGGGAGCTGAAGCGAGTCGCTCATCTTGCTCCAGCTCCCGCCCCGGTGCCTGGCACCTGCGCGCGCTGCGTGCCCGAGTGGGGGCTGGTCAAGACCTGGACCGCGCTGAGGTGTCGCAGGTCGGCCGTGGGAGCGACCTCGACCTGGCCGTTGTTGATCAGGTTGTTCTGGTCAGCGTTCGACACCTGCCCGATCGGGATCCCGGGCGGGTAGTGCGATTCAAGCGGACCGGCCTTGAAGCCCGCGGTCACGACCTGCTCGCCGGCGGTGATCTGGGCATGGTTGGGCAGGGACTGGAGCAGGAGCTGGTTGGGGCTGCCGACCTTGGGGACGAGCACCCCGACATCGCCGAGCGAGTCCTGTACCTCAGCGGTGACGGCGTACTGGTTGTCGGTGATCAGCTTCACGATCGAGAAGGTCGAGTCCACTGTCGAGACGACCCCGACCAGCGCGCCGTCTCCGACCACTGGATCGTTGGTGTGCACGCCGTCATCGGAGCCCTTGTCGACCTCGATCGTGGCGTACCACAGCGTCGGGTCGTGCTCGATCACCTGCGCCCCGACCGGCCTGTAGGAGGAGATGCCGAGGCTGGCGTCAAGCCCGACTTCCTTGCTGAGCTGGGCATCGTTGATCGCATGCTGCTGGGCCTGATCGAGCTTGACGGTGAGCACCTGCACCTGCTTCTTCAGTTGGTCGCGCTGTGACTTGGCCTTGAAGGTGCCCGAGAACCAGCCCGCGACGTCGCGCACGGGCGAGAGCACCTTGCTGGCGCCTTCCTGGATCGGCGAGAAGACCTCGACGATCCCGCGCTGCACGGTGTGCAGCGGGCTGCCGGGCGACTCGCCGAAGTAAGCGGTTAGCAGGATCAGGGAGACGACGACGAGCAGCGCGAGCACTGCCCGCCGGCGCCTGACTTGCTTTTGGTGCACGAGACGGCTCTCTCCAAGGTCTTGCTCCGCACCGCTCGGCTAATACCGACGGCGCCGGTTGCGTGAATTCTTGCTGGAACGATGGATCGCTTCGAACTCCTCCAACGACCTCCCGGAGCCTACCGCGACGCACGTCAGCGGCGACTCGGCCAGGTGCGCGGGCATCTGCGTCTCGTGACGCAAGCGCTCCTCGATCCCCTGCAGCAGTGAGCCGCCTCCCGCGAGCATGATGCCACGATCCATGATGTCGGACGCGAGCTCCGGCGGGGTGCGATCCAGCGTCTCCTTGACGGCGTCGACGATCTGCGACATGGGCTCCTCGATCGCGCCGCGGACCTCCTCGCTCGTCAGGACCACGGTCTTCGGCAGCCCGGAGACCATATCGCGTCCCCGGATCTCAGCCTGGACCTCCTCGGCGAGCGGGAACGCCGAGCCGATCTCGAGCTTGACCTCCTCGGCGGTCTGCTGGCCGATCAGCAGCTTGTACTCGCGCTTGACGTAGTTGATGACCGCTTCGTCGAGCTCGTCGCCGCCGATCCGGATCGACTGCGAGACGACGATGCCGCCGAGCGAGATCACCGCGACCTCACTCGTGCCGCCGCCGATGTCGACGACCATCGAACCGGTCGGCTCGCCGACCGGCAGCCCGGCGCCGATCGCCGCCGCCATCGGCTCCTCGATCAGGTACGCCTGCCGTGCGCCGGCCGACAGGCAGGCCTCCTCGACCGCACGCTTCTCGACCCCTGTCACCCCGCTGGGAACGCAGACCACCACGCGCGGATGCGCCCAGCGGTTCTGATGAACCTTCTGGATGAAGTGCCTGAGCATCTGCTCGGTGACCTCGAAGTCGGCGATGACGCCATCCTTCAGGGGCCGGATGGCGGAGATCGTCCCGGGAGTACGGCCGAGCATGCGCTTTGCCTCGATCCCGACCGCATGAACTTCGCCGCTGCGCGAGTCGACGGCGACGACGCTCGGCTCAGAGAGCACGATCCCGCGACCACGAACGTAGACGAGGGTGTTGGCCGTACCGAGGTCGACAGCCATGTCGCGGCCGCCGAAGCCGGTTAGATACGTGAAGTAGCCCATGCTGTAAAGAGGTAGGGACCAGCGGCGGACAGACGAGATGCGCAGTGGCGGTGCAGTGACGCCCAGGTCCAGCGCAAGCCCAGTGTACTCGACGCCCGTCCGTCGTCAGAGCTGGCCAATTACCTGCAATCTGCGGACTCCGCAGTCTGGGCGGCGCGAGCCTCCGCTGGCCCGAAAGGGCTCGGTCCACTCAGATCAGCAGCCACGGCGCGAGCTCCAGCAGGGTGGCGACCGGCAACCCGACGACGCCCGTGTAATCCCCTTCGATCCCGGCGACGAGTGCGGCGCCGCGGCCCTGGATCGCGTAGCCGCCGGCACGTTCGCGCCATTCGCCGCTACGCAGGTACCACTCCAGCAGCGGCTCGGGAAGCGCCCGGAAATCGACCAGCGTCCTGGACAGCACCGTCCTCGCGCTGCCGTCCTCGATCAGGCAGACGGCGCTGAGGACGGTGTGACGGCGACCGGCAAGGGCCCTCAGACACGCGCGCGCCTGTGCCTCGCCGGCCGGCTTTCCGAAGCTGCGCGCACCGGCGCTGACGATCGTGTCGGCGCCGAGGACCGGCGTATCAGCGTCGGCGCCGAGGACCGGCGTATCGACCAGGTTCGATGCGACCGCGGCTGCCTTACGGTAAGCATTCTCGGCGGCGACCTCCTCCGGTGGCCAACCTTCAAGCTCTGCGAGCTCTTCGACCTCCGGCACCCTGACCGAGAACCGCACCCCGAGCTGCCCCAGGATCGCTCGCCGCTGCGGCGAGCGCGAAGCGAGGATCAGCGTTCGGCGTCCCACGAGATCAGCGTTTGGCGTCCCACGAGATCCGCCATCCCACGAGATCGACGACTTACGCTGCTTCGTGCGCGAGCGCTCAATCGAGCTCGGAGAAGAACAAGCCCGTCTCCCGGGCGGCGGACTGCACCGAGTCAGAGCCGTGGACCAGGTTCTGGCGGACCGCGGTCGCGAAGTCGCCACGGATCGAGCCGGGGACCGCCTGAAGCGAATCGGTGGCGCCCATCACCTGACGCGCCGCCTGTACCGCCTGCTCACCCTCGAGCACCATCGCCACGAGCGGTCCCGAGGTGATAAAGCTCACGAGCCCTTCGAAGAACGGCTTGCCCGCGTGCTCGCCGTAGAGGCGCTCGGCGAGCCGCCGGTTCACAGTCATCCGCTCGAGCGCGAGGAGCGCCAGCCCCTTGCGCTCCAAGCGGGCGATGATCTCGCCGGTCAGCTTGCGCGCGAAGGCATCGGGCTTGACCAGTACGAGCGTGCGCTCCACGGTGTCGCCGGCCACGTTCAACTTCCGGGAGGCCCGACTTCACCGAAAGGACGGGCTTCGCCGAAAGGACGGCCCTCGCCGAAGGTGGCGGCTTCGTCGAAGGGGCTGGGCGCCGGCTGCTCTGTGCTCGCCCGGCGCCGGCGCGCCGGGCGGGGAGGGGGCGGGGCG
This sequence comes from Actinomycetota bacterium, assembly GCA_030853685.1. GTDB lineage: Bacteria > Actinomycetota > Thermoleophilia > Solirubrobacterales > Solirubrobacteraceae > Palsa-465. Next base: position 13,471 of record JALYUQ010000061.1, read on the forward strand.
GGGCCGATCTCCTTTTCGCAGTACGGGCAGACCTTCCACTCGGGCTCGAGCGGGCGCCCGCAGGACTCACAGGGGTTCTTCAGCTTGCCCCTACAGCTCGGACAGCGCAGGAAGTCGTTGTCGACCTCGTAGTCGCAGTGCGGGCAGAGGTGGTAGCCGAGCTCGGCGAGGCGGGCTTCGGATGCCTGCATCTCGAGCTCGCGCTCGCGCATATCGTCCAGGTACTCCGGTGGCCTGACGATCATGTAGACGATCGTCCCGACGAACGGGACCAGGGACACCGCCGTCGCGGTACCAACGAGGACGGGATCTTCGATCCGGCGCCTAGCGTCCGCGTAGGTCCAGTAGATGAGGGCAAACCAGACCACCACGAGGAAGACGATCAGGAGCGCGACCGCCGTGTTGACGCTGCCGTTGTTGATCCCGAAGACGGCCGGAGAGAGCATTTGAGGACGCGAGTGTAGTGATGCCCCCGGACGCTTCGCCTACGGGAGCGCGCAGCCGAACCTACAGGAGCACGCGCGGAACTACAGGAACAGACGCCCGAACAGGTATCCGAGCCCGAAGAAGACGAGGACCGTGACCACCACGACCAGCGCGACGAGCCGAGCCATTCTCAGAAAGCTCGGATGTCCTTGGTCGTTCACAGGATCAAAGCCCGCTGTGCAGGCTCGGTGCGCAGGAGGTCGGCGACGAGGTAGATCGACCCCGTCGCGAGCACCGCCCCACCGCGTCCGGCCAGCTCGCGCGCGCGGTGCAGGGCGGCGCGGGGATCGCGGACCACCTCCACCTCCACCGCACGCGATGAAGCGCCGAGCTGATTCGCAAGGGATCCGAGCGTCGGCGGCGGCAACGCTCGGGGATTCTGAGCGCTCGTGAAGACGACGGCGGCACAGGCCGGCAGGAGCGCCGCGAGCATCCCCGCTGCGTCCTTGTCATCGAGAATCGAGACTACGGCCACCAGCCGATCGTGACCGGCCACGATCTGGGGCAGAGACTCGGCCAGCGCCGCCATGCCGTCGGGGTTGTGGGCCCCGTCGAGCACCGTCAGCGGCTCGCCGGCGACCACTTGCAGGCGACCAGGAACGCGGACCCCCCACGCCGCTGCGGCCACCGCGGCCGGATCGAGCTCGCCCAGGTAGGCGCGTGCCGCGGCTATCGCAAGCGCGAAGTTGCGCCGCTGGAAGGTGCCAAGCGCTCCGACCGGCACGCCCGGATCAGCGTCGGCACGCACGATCGAGACTCCTCGCGCCGCCGCCACCGACCGCGCCACCGCGTCAGCCTCCGGGTGCAGCCCCGCCCCCAATACCAATGTCCGCGCCCGCGCCCCCGCCGCCCCCGCCCGACCGGCCTGCGGGCCGGCGGGCGGGACATAGCCCTCAGCCTGCGGGCCGGCCAGCGGCGTGACCCGCTCCGGGATGACAGCCAGCTTCTCGCCCGCGATGTCCGCGATCGTCGGGCCGAGCCAGCGCGTGTGCTCGAGCCCCACGCTCGTCAAAACCTGGACCTGGGACGCGATGACGTTGGTGGCGTCGTAACGACCGCCGAGACCGGCCTCGATCACCGCCACCTCCACCCCACGCCGCGCGAGCTCTGAATAAGCCGCGGCGGTGAGCGCCTCGAACTGCGTCACTCGATCGTCGCCCGAGAGCGAGCGGTCCACGAGCTCAGCGGCGCGCGCGGCGCGCTTGACCGCGGCGGCGAACGACGCCGGGTCGAGGTCAGCCTCGTCGATCCGGATCCGCTCGCCGTAGGAAAGGAGGTGCGGGGACAGATAGGCGCCGGTCCGCAATCCGTGACGGGAGAGGATCGCCGCGATCATTCGTGTGGTCGAGGACTTGCCGTTGGTGCCGACGACGTGAATAGACTGAAACTGGCGCTCGGGATGGCCGAGTGCGGTCATCAGCCGGCGCATGCGATCCAAGCCGAACCGCATCCCGAACAGCTCCAGCGAGCGCAGGTAACGCTCGGGCTCGTCCTGCGCCGGGCTCAACGCGGACTCCGGCTGAGGTTGTCCCGGGCTCACGCGGACTTTGGCTCAGTTTGTCCCGGGCTCACGCGGACTCCGGCTCAGGTTGTCCCGGGCTCACGCGGCCTCCAACTCTGCCTCGCACCGCGCCAGCTTGTCGCGCTCGGCTTGGACGACCGCGGCAGGGGCCTTGGCGAGAAAGCCTTGGTTGGCGAGCTTGCTCTGCGCGCGACCGATCTCGGCCCGCAGCTCCGTGCGCTTAGCGGCCAGCCGGCGCTGCGCGGCACCGAGGTCGAGCTCCGCGCTGGCGAAGACCTCCACAGTCCCGCCGGGGATCGGGACCGAGGCTACGGGCTCGCCGCCGCCCTCTCCGATCGAGAACGAAAGCCGGGCCAGGCGCTCCACGTGGGCCACGGTCTCCTCGTAACCGCTCGCGGCGAGGCGGGCGGGGATCGTGGCGCCCACCTTTACGCGAGCGAAGTCGCGCCAGCCGCGGAGCGCCTGCACCGCTTCGATCGCACGAGCAAGCGCGGCTTCGGCCGCCTCATCGACGAGCGAAGCGCCATCACGCCCGGCGGCGCCCCCGGCGGTGCGCGCGGCGAGCAGGCCCTGAGCACCGGGTACTTTCGAATAGATCTCCTCGGTCACGAACGGGATCATCGGGTGCGCGAGCGCGAGCGTCTCGGTCAAGACATACAGCAGCGTGGCCGCTAGGTCGCCGTCGCCCGGCGCCACCGCCCGCAGCCGCGGCTTGACGAGCTCCAGGTACCAGTCGCACAGCTCGCCGTAGACGAAGTCGTAGAGACCGAGGGCCGCGTGGGAGAAGTCGTAGTGCTCGATCCGCTCCGAGCAGGTGCACCTGGCGCGCTCCAGGCGCGACAGGATCCAGCGATCCTCGACGGCGCCGGGCCTGATCGCGGCGCGCACGCCATCGCCCACCCCGAGCGCCACCAGGCGCGAGGCGTTCCAGAGCTTGTTGATCAACTGCTGACCCTGAGCGACCTTCTCCTCGCTGAAGCGTACGTCCTGTCCGGAGGACATCGCCAGCAGGCCCCAGCGGACCGCGTCGGCGCCATAGGCGGGGAAATCGCCCGCCGGCCGCGCCGGCGAGGAGCCCTGGGCGAACACCGGCGGGCGCCGTCCACCCTCGATCAGGTCGAGCGGATCGACGCCGGTGCCCAGCGACTTGGACATCCGCCGCCCGTCCGGCGCCTGGATGATGGAGTTGATGTACACGTCGCTGAACGGCACCTCGTTTGTCAATTCGAGCCCCATCATCACCATCCGCGCGACCCACAGGAAGATGATGTCCCGCCCGGTGACCAGCGCGTCGGTCGGGTAGAAGGCGCGCAGCTCAGGCGTGCCGGCCGGCCACCCCAGCGTCGCGAACGGCCACAGCGCACTGGAGAACCACGTGTCGAGGACGTCGGGGTCGCGCTCCCACCCCTCGCCCTCGGGCGCGCCCGCTCCGACGTAGGTCTCCTCGCCGCGGTACCAGACCGGTAGACGATGCCCCCACCAGAGCTGTCGTGAGATGCACCACGGACGAATGTTCTCCATCCACTCCAGATACACCCGCGCGAAGCGATCGGGGTGGAAGCTGACCCGGCCGCTCGAGACCGCGGCGATCGCCGGCGCCGCGAGCTCGTCCATCGCCATGAACCACTGCAGCGAGACGAGCGGCTCGATCCGCTCTCCTGAGCGGTCCGAGAAGGGAGCCATGTGGGGGTACTCCTCGGCACGCGCGATCAGCTCCTGCTCGCGCAGCTCCGCGACCACGGCACGCTGTGCCTCGGACACCGGTAGGCCCACGAAGCGCTCGGGCGCCTGCGCCGTGATCCGCCCGTCCTCGCCGATCACCGACAGCTCTGCGAGGCCGTGGCGGCGCCCGATCTCGAAGTCGTTGGGGTCGTGGCCGGGCGTGATCTTGAGTGCCCCGGTGCCGAACTCGGGCTTCACGTACTCGTCGGCGATGATCCTCAGTTTCCTCCCGACGAGCGGCAGGATCGCGGTTTCCCCAACCAACCGGCGGTAGCGATCGTCTGCGGGGTTGACGGCAATCGCCGTGTCGGCGAGCATCGTCTCGGGGCGCACGGTCGCGACCGTGATCGCTCCTGATCCCGAGGCGAGTGGGTAATCGATGTAGTAGAGCGTGTCGATGACCTCGCGCTCCTGCACCTCGAGGTCAGAGATCGCCGAGCCGCTGCCCGGGTCCCAGTTGACCATGTAGCGGTCGCGGTAGATGTAGCCCTTCTCGTACAGCGCCACGAACACGTCCGCCACCGCGCGGGCGTATCGCTCGTCGAGCGTGAAGCGCTCCTCGCTGTAGTCGCAGGAGGCGCCCAGGCGCTTGAGCTGCTCCACGATCGCGCCGCCGTAGCGCTCGCGCCACTTCCAGACGCGCTCCAGGAATGCTTCCCGCCCGATCTCCTGACGGCTCGAGCCCTCGTGGCGAAGGGCGCGCTCGACCTGGGTCTGGGTGGCGATACCGGCGTGGTCTGTCCCCAGGATCCACTTCGTCCGCCGGCCCCGCATCCGGTGATGACGGACCAGGCAGTCCTGAACTGAGTTGTTGAGCGCGTGACCCATGTGCAGAACGGCCGTGACGTTCGGCGGCGGAATCGCGATCGAGTAGCTCGCCTCCGCGGTGCCCTCCGGCTCGGGATGAAAGAGACCGGAATCGAGCCACTTGCGCATGATCCGCGGCTCGACCTCGGAGGGGTCATAGCGAGTCTTCGATTCGGGGTCCGGCATCGGGAGGGCGGAGTGTAGGACCCACCTGTCCATATCGGACCTCGCTCACGAGAGCCCCGCGCCTATGCCGCCGCCTCGCCTTCCTCCTCCTCGGGCGCGACCGTCACGAGCGTCGGCGAGACGCCCTTCTCGATCGTCTCCTTGGTCACCACGCACTTGCGGACGTCGCGGCGAGAGGGCAGCTCGAATTGGACCTCGAGCAGGACCTCTTCGATGATCGAGCGCAGGCCGCGGGCGCCGGTCTCACGCTCGAGTGCCCTGTCGGCGACGCTGGCCAGCGCCTCGTCGGAGAAGACCAGCTCGATCCCATCGAACTGGAAGAAGCGCTGGAACTGCCTGACGAGCGCATTGCGTGGCTCGGTGAGGATCCGCATCAGCTCCTGTAGGGAGAGCTGGTGAATCGCCGACATCACCGGCAGGCGGCCGATGAACTCGGGGATCAGGCCGTACTGGATCAGGTCCTCGGGCAGGCAGTGCTCGAAGATCTGACCGCTGTCGCGCTGCTCCTTGGACTTGATCGCCGCGCCGAAGCCGACGCCCTGGTGACCGATCCGACGCTCGATCACCCGGTCGAGGTTCGCGAACGCGCCACCGCAGATGAACAGCACGTTGGTGGTGTCAATCGAGAGGAACTCCTGATGTGGATGCTTGCGCCCGCCCTGCGGCGGCACCGAGGCGGTGGTGCCCTCCAGGATCTTCAGCAGCGCCTGCTGGACGCCCTCACCGGAGACGTCGCGGGTGATCGAAGGATTGTCGGCCTTGCGGGCGATCTTGTCGACTTCGTCGATGTAGATGATCCCGGTCTCGGCCTTCTTGACGTCGTAGTCGGCGGCCTGGATCAGCTTCAAGAGGATGTTCTCGACGTCTTCGCCGACGTATCCCGCCTCGGTCAAGGCCGTCGCGTCGGCGATCGCGAACGGAACGTTCAAGATCTTCGCCAGCGTCTGCGCGAGAAGCGTCTTACCGCACCCCGTGGGCCCCAGCAGCAGGATGTTCGACTTCTGCAGCTCGATGTCGTGCTCGTCGGACTGCATCATCTGGACGCGCTTGTAGTGGTTGTAGACCGCTACCGACAACGACCGCTTGCCCTGCTCCTGGCCGACCACGTACTCGTTCAGGACGTCATAGATCTCGCGCGGCTTCGGAAGGTTCTCGATGTCGAAGCTCGGCGGGGCAGTCAGCTCCTCGTCGATGATCTCGTTGCAGAGATCGATGCACTCGTCGCAGATGTAGACCCCGGGGCCTGCGATCAGCTTCTTGACCTGCCGCTGGCTCTTGCCGCAGAAGCTGCAGAGCAGTTGCTCGTTGCCGTCGGATGCGCGGGCCACTAGTGCACCTCCCGGTCACGATGCCGAATTTCCGGGGCGCGAGGAGCAAGCCAGGCAAGGACGCAGGGAGCGTCCATATCCAGAGATATGGGCGCGACTGAGGACGCCGCAAGGCGCAGACTCATCGCGTCCCAAAAGCTGGTGGATGTTGCTGGGTGACCCACTCGCTCTCCTT
>JALYUQ010000113.1 GCA_030853685.1 Actinomycetota bacterium
AGGGAGCTGCCGCTGCCAGTGAGAAGACCTCCTGCGAGAGGAAAGCGATACGGGGATGCGGTGCCGGAGATCAACTTGACCATCCCTCGGGAGCGCATAGAGGAGGAACGCGCTGCTGACCGTGCTCGGGTCGGCAGCCGCCGCGCGTGGAACGGGGCCGCGCGCAACACCGTGACCCGCGAAAGGCAGCCGTCAAGGTGAGCCCCGCCACGGCGATGGCGATGGCGAGCGGCGACGATGCCGCCCGTTCAGCATGGCGCTGCGCCGCCTCGATGGCCCGCGAGCGCGCGCTGGATTGCCAGGGCGGTGCGGACCCTGGCGGGGTCGGCGTGGAGCTGCTGGCTGAGCCTGTGCAGATCGGGTGTGTGTTCGTGTGCACGCTGGATCGTGCCGATCCAGCGCAGCAGGGTGGCGGGGAGTCGCGGCGGCGGCAGCGAGCCGGTCCCGGCCTGCTTGCCGAACGGTCGCAGCTCACGGATCGCACGGGCGATCTGCACGTCGCTTCCGCTGATCTGGATGCTGGCTGTGCCGGTGTAAATGGTCGCGCTGTTGCCATCCGACGGGTGAGCGATCGTGACGAGCGCGCCACGGCGAGTTTCGACTACGTCCGGCACGAAGTCGCGGTACAGGGCGTGCAGCTCAACGTCCTCGCACACGGGCTGGATCGTGAGCTGGACCTCCGGCCCGCAAACGCCAGGGTTGCGGGCGCACCGGCCGTAGTCAAAGAACAGCGAGTGCTGCACGGCCGGGAACTCGCCCGGCGGTGAGCGATCGTGCGAGAACTGCACAGCGGTTAGGAACAGCCCCTCGAACACGTCGCCCAGGTAGTAGACGGGGAACGGGTAGCGGCGATTGGCGGCGGTCTCGTCGGTGTGGAGCTCGGGAGCAGCGCGGCCCGGAGCGTAGTGCGCCTGGTTACGACAGACGGCCGTGGAGACGGCCGGTGGCACGGAGCCGTGTGGACTCCAGACGGGCTGGAGGATCGGAGCGCTGGAGTCGGTCAACCGCAGCGGGCACCCGCCCGCGGCCGGCATCACGTACAGGTCGGCTTCGTTGGTGCGGTCAGAACCCTGGTAGTTGGCGCGGTTACTCGCGAACGCGATCGCCGTCCCGTCCGGCGACCACGCGGGCGCCGTGTCATCAGAAGGACCGTGCGTCAGCCGTCGCTGTCCGGTCCCGTCGCTGTTCATCACGTAGATCTCGCCGTTGTAGATGCACTCGTCCTCTCCGCACGACTGCCCGCGGCGATCGCGCAGCGATACGAACGCTATCCGTGTCCCGTCGGGAGAGAACGCCGGCGAGGTACTCCGATCCGCCAGCCTCCGCAAGCCGCTGCCGTCCGCGCCGATCACGTAGACACCGAGCGTCAGGACGCCGTCGAGCCCCGTCCCGAGACCGCCACCACCACGCCCGAGCGCCAGCCCGACGCGTCCGAACGCGATCTGGGTGCCGTCCGGGGACCACAGCGCCTGGCCGTCATCAGCATGGCTGGTCAGCCGCCGCAGCCCCGAGCCGTCGCTGCCGACCACCCACAGCTCAACCACAGGCAGGAAGGTCTTGAGGCTGGTGCCGATCCCTGTCACCTGCCTCTCGAACAGGATCGATCTGCCATCGGGCGACCATGCCGGTCCCGCGATTTGCCCGCCTGTCGCAAGCTGCCGCTGCCCGGAGCCATCCGCGTTCATCACCCACAGCGCCGAGCTCCCGACCCGCGTGTCGGTCGAGGTGCGTATCGCGCGAACGAATGCGATCCGCTGCCCGTCAGGCGAGTGCCGTGGCTCAGACAGCAGCCGATCACCGACGGTCAGCCGGCGCGGGCTCGACCCGTCAGCGTGCTCGACGTAAACCTCGGTGGCGCCGTCCCGCGCGCCCGGATGGTCGCGATTGCTGACGAAAACGACCACCGACCCATCCCGCGAGAAGCTCGGCTCGGCGTTGACCGAGCCGGTGTGAAGCGGCGATGAAGTCCCGGCGATCCGGCGGCGCCCTGACCCGTCAGCCCCGACGACATACAAGTCGCGCCCGCCGACGTATGCGATCGTCGCGCTCATCCCGGCCTGATCCGCGACCGTTGAGCGCGAGAAGGCCGGGGTACCGGCCGGCTCCGCGAGCCCGACCGCCGCCGCCGCCGCGCCCGCCACGACCGCGATCCTGACTGCCAGCGCAAGCGCACTTCCAGACATAAGCACAGGCTCATCATCGCGCAAACCAACGGCAGGACGTGCGCCGCCGAGGACCGCACCCCGGTCGCGTTCACGCTGTCGTGGGCCAAAGGAGGGTCGCCCGCCCGGTTCGACGCCTTCCCTACGATCGCGACCCACGGGTGACGACTTCGGCGTCTGGCGTCGCGCCGCGTCGCGCCGGTCTGCTGCGGACGAAGCCGCGGTCGGGTCGTTACCGCAATCTGGCCAGGGACCAGCACGCGCCGATCGTGCCGGAGCCGGCCAAGCAGGCGCGGCGACAAACCCGCTTGCACGAAGATCCAGCGCTAATCGCTGACTGCTGCTTTCCCGTGTAGCCGCCTGAGTCTCTGCCCGTTAGACGCCGCCGATCCTGTCCCGGGGCGATCCCCCGACGCTGGCGAGGCGGTTGACGGCCGGCCGGAGCCCTCAGCCGATCTGCTCCGCCAGCTCGACGATGATCCCCTCCGGACCGCGGACGTAGCAGAGCCGATAGCTGTCTTCGTAGCGCTCCACCTCGCCCACGAGCTCCGCGCCGCAGGCTCGCAAGCTAGCGACGACCGCGTCGATGTCGTCGACTGCGAATGCAAGATGGCGGATGCCCGGGGTGTTCGCCGGCGCGTGCCGGTCCCCGCCCCGGCCCGACGGGGCGTGAAACTTCGTCAGCTCGAGCCGTCCGTGGCCGTCCGGGGTCTGCACCATCGCGATCTCCGCCCGGACGCCCTCGAGCCCCACCACGCGGTCCACGCAACCGCCCTCGACCGGCCCCTCGCCCTGCAGCTTGAGTCCGAGCTCGACAAAGAACGCCGTCGCGGCCGCGAGGTCGTCGACCACGATGCCCACGTGCTCCATGCGCTGGATCGTCATGCGCTCGAGCGTAGCGACACGACGGCCCCAGCTACGGCGTCTCTCGGTTGCCGATCGGCTGGCGGGAACGGTCGCCCATTGGTCTGAAGAGACCGGCGACGAGCTGCTCGGCTCAATCGGGTAATAGCTGGGTACGCGAGCCTATGCAGGACGCTCAGTGAGACGACTGTTCCTACATAGCTCGGCCGCCCGCGCGCGGGCGCCTGGCGGACCAGGTGGTCGCGCTCGGCGACGTTCGTGGCCCGGCGGGCGGCCTTGGCGTAGGCCGTGGCGGCGACGGGCAGGTTGCAGCCCAGCTCGTGCAGGTGGCCGCGGACGGCGTGCCAGCGGTGCCGCTCGCCGATCACGTCGCGCAGCCGGTCGGTCTCTCGCAGCCCGGCGGCGGCGCCGAGGACGTGGCCGACCGCGACCGCGCGCCCAAGCACCGCGGCGGGGTCCTGGCGCACCGGGTCGTCGGTGAGGGCGACGAGGTCGTCGTACCAGGCGAGGATCTGCGGCCAGTCGGTCTCCGCCGTGCTCGCCGCGTCGTCGTGCAGGGCGGCGATGGCGGCCTGCACCTGGTAGCGGCCGAAGCGCTGACCGGCCAGCGCCGACTGCAGTACGCGCACGCCCTCGGTGATCTCGCGGGCGTCCCACAGCCCGCGGTTCTGTCGGTCGAGCGTAACGATGCGACCCTCGGGGTCGAGCCGCGCCGGCAGGCGCGCGTGGTTGAGGAGCATCAGCGCGAGCAGCCCGCGCGCCTCCGGTTCCTCGGTGGCGAGGGTGAGTTGGCGGGTGAGCCGGATCGCCTCGCCGGCCAGGTCCACTCGGCCCGCGTGCCCGGCCGTGTAGACGAGGTAGAGCACGCGCAGCACGACGGCGAGGTCGCCGGGCTGGTCCAGGCGGCGCCCCCGCAGGGTGCGCTTGGCCCGGCTGATCCGCTGCGCCATCGTCGCGTAGAACGCGTCGGCGATCTCCCGGGTCGTGAGGCCGCCGACGGCGCGCAGGGTCAGCGCCACCTGGGAGGCGGGCGCGAGGTCGGGATGGCAGCAGCAGAAGAGCAGGAAGAGGGTGTCGTCGCCCTCCTCGGTGGCGGCGGGCCGCGGCTCGGCGTACGTCGCCTCCTCGCGGCGGTGACGGGCGGCCTCGCTGCGGCGGGCGTCGAGGAGCCGCCGGGTCGCGACGGTCGCCAGCCATGCGCGCGGGTCGCGCGGCGGGTGCTCGGGCCACACCCGCAGCGCCTCCAGCAGCGCCTCTTGCAGCGCATCCTCGGCGGCATCGAAGTCCTCGCCCCGCCGGACCAGGCCGGCGAGCACCCGAGGAATGAGGTCCCGCCCGAACCCGCGCAGCGCGCCCTCGTCCAGCTGTTGCGTCGGCTCGTCGATCACGACGGATCAGTCCTCCGACGGCGCCTCGGACATGATCTCCCGGACGTCGATCCACCCGTACAGGGGCTCGCCGCCGGGGCCGGGCTCGGAAGAGACGTACGCGGCGAGCTCAACCGCGCGCTCACGGGACTCGACGTCGATCATGTACCAGCCCGCGATCATGTTCATCGGGCTGCGCTCGAGCAGCGCGCCCAGCGGAGGTGACAATCCCGACGGCCTCGAGGCTGATCGAAGACGTCGGTGGCGTTGACTGCCGAGAGCAGGGTGGGGTGAGAGCACCAGCTCGGTAACCAGCCCGGCGGCCGTCTCGTTGCGCAGGTAGGCGAGCACCGCGTACGCGTCGAGGACGGTCGGATCGGCGCTGTCGCTCCCGATCATGCTCTGCTGGACTTGGGTTGCCTCCATCAATCGTTATACGGCGAAGCGTTTGCATCATGTGCGGCTAGGCATCATGTGAGGTTTGGACGCAATCCGAGCCGCCGAGCGAACTATCTCATCTGGCGCCCGAGGGGTGGGCGGGAGACGCGACAGTTCGGCACCAGCCAGCCTCCCCGCCTCCTCTGTTGCCTCGCGCAGGCGCCCCGCGAGTGCCCCCGTGAGCGCGCCGGGCTGCATCTGCCAGCGCCAGCTCCCGCCCGCGCGTGAGGGGTCGTTCATCCGCGCGCCGCTGCCCAAGCCGAGCACGTCCTGCGCCTGTACCATCGCCACGCGCGCCGGCGAGGAGTAGGCCAGCCGGATCAGCGCCCACCAGGGCTGGCGCTCGGCGATCGCGCGGCGGGTCAGCTCGGCTTGCACCCGCTGTCGGCGAAGCGAGTCAAGCGACTGCCACCAGCCCCGAATGGTGTCGTGGTCGTGGGTGCCGGTGTAGATCAGGCGATGCTCGTGGTGGTTGGCGGGCTGGTGGGGACTGTCGGGCTCGCCGGGGTCGAAGCCGAGCTGGAGCACCAGCATCCCCGGCAACCCGAGCTCGTCGCGCAGCCGCCCGACCGCGGGCGTGATCACCCCGAGGTCCTCGGCCACGAGCGGGAGCGCGACCCCCACCGGCGGCGCGACCCCCACCGGCATGCCTCCTCCGATCGGCAACTCGCCCCCGACGAGCGCGCCCCCGAGCTCGCGCGCGGCGGCGGTGAACGGTGCGCGTCCGGGGCCGCGCCGCCAGCGTCCCCCCAGCGCGGTCCTCGCCCGTGCAGGGACCGACCAGTACGCCACGAAGCCGCGGAAGTGGTCGATGCGAGCGAGGTCGAAGAGCTCCAGGGTGCGCCGCAGCCTCTCCACCCACCACCGGTAGCGCCGGCGCGCCAGTGCCGGCCAGTCATACAGCGGGTTGCCCCAGAGCTGTCCGGTGGCCGAGAACGCGTCCGGCGGCGTCCCGGCGACCGCTCCACGCTGAAACAGCTCCGGATGAGCGAGATGGTCCACGCTCCCGGGCGCGACGTAGATCGCGACATCGCCGACCAAGCCGACTCCCCGTTCGGAGGCGTAGAGGCGCAGCGCACTCCACTCGCGCTCGAAGCGAACCTGGTCCGCGAGCGCGCCTCGTGCCGACATGCGCTCCCAATCACCGATCCAATAGGCCTGACGCTCCCGGAAATCGAGCTTCTCGGCCGCTGTCACAGAAGCCTGGGGCGCCCCGAGCAGGTGCGGCCAAGCGGCGAACGCCGAGCGCGACTTGTACGGAGAGCGGTGGCGGTCGGGCGGACCGAGGGGCAAGACCTGCCACCACGACTGGCCGGCGGCGGCCAGCCAGTCCACGAAGCGGTACGCGTCGGCTCCCAGCCGCCCACCCGGCAGCGAGGTCACGTGGAGCTGAAGGCCGGCTGAGCGCGGAAGCGCGATCACGGAAGATGGGTTTACCGGATCGGGGGATCGGGTTACTTTTAAGAAGACGATGACACCGAGCCACGCCCAAACCCCACCCGGCCCCGGCAGCCCGCCCGGCACCGCCCAAACCCCACCCGGCCCCGGCAGCCCGCCCGACCCTCCGTCCCCCGACCAGCCGCCCAAGCGGATCGAGATCCAACATCCGGCTCCGATCGTCGACGGCGGGCGCTTTGCAGCCAAGCGCTGCACCGGGGACACCGTGAGCATCTCCGCCGATATCTTCCGCGACGGCCACGAGCTGATCCGTGCGGTCGTCCGCTACCGGGGGCCGGGCGAGGAGCGGTGGTGTGAACGCGAGCTGGTGCAAAGCGATGCGCATCTCGGCGGCGTGCGCTGGACGGCGCCGCTCGAGCTCGACCGCCAGGGCCGCTGGGAGTACACGGTCGAGGCCTGGACCGATGCGTTCGGCTCCTGGCACGACGAGATGGCGCGCAAGCTGGCCGGCGGCCAGCGCGATCTGGTGGGCGAGACAGCGGAAGGGATCGTGCTGCTGCGGGCCGCCGCGCAGCGCACTGGCGCCAAGGGGCCCCGCGCGTTGATCGAGCACGCGATCATGACGCTAGAGGACGAGAACGTCCCGCAGGGGGCAAAGCACGAGCTCGCGCTCGGGCGAGAGCTGCTCGCCGCCGTCGAGCTCGATTCCGAGCGCCCGGATCTCGTCTGCCTTCCCGCGCCGCTGAGAATCGAGGTCGAGCGCGTCCGGGCGCGCTTCGGCGCTTGGTATGAGCTGTTCCCCCGCTCCTGGGGCGGGCTGAAGGGGGTGCAGGCGCAGCTACCCGCGCTGGCGAAGCTGGGCTTCGACGTGCTCTATCTGCCCCCGATTCATCCGATCGGGGTCAAGAACCGCAAGGGGCGTGACAACGCGCTCACGGCGGCACCCGGCGATCCAGGATCGCCATGGGCGATCGGATCCGCGCAGGGCGGGCACGAGGCGGTCGACCCCGGCCTCGGCACGATCGCGGATCTGCGCTCGCTCACCCGCACCGCGCGCGAGCACGGGATCGACGTCGCGCTGGACTTCGCGATCCAGTGCTCCGCGGACCATCCCTGGCTGCACGAGCATCCGCAGTGGTTTCACCGCCGTCCCGACGGCACGCTCAAGTACGCCGAGAACCCACCCAAGCGATACCAGGACATCTACAACGTCAACTGGGAGTCGCCGGACTGGAGGGCGCTCTGGGATGCGCTGCTGGCGATCGTGCTCGGCTGGATGGACTGCGGGGTGAAGGTGTTCAGGGTCGACAACCCCCACACCAAGCCGTTCGCGTTCTGGGCTTGGTTGATCGAGGAAGTGCGCGCGCGCGACGATGATGTCGTGTTCCTCGCCGAGGCGTTTACGCGCCGCGGCGTGATGCGGCATCTCGCCAAGCTCGGCTTCAGCCAGTCCTATACCTACTTCACGTGGAAGAACTCGCGCGTCGAGCTGACCGAGTACGTCTCAGAGCTCGCCGACTCGGGCGAGCAGGAGTACTTTCGGCCGAACTTCTTCGTCAACACGCCTGACATTCTGCACGCCAACCTACAGCACGGGGGAAGGCCCACGTTCGAGGGGAGACTCGTACTAGCGGCGACGCTCAGCCCGAGCTACGGGATCTACTCGGGCTTTGAGAAGATCGAGAACGTGGCGGTCGCCGAAGGCTCCGAGGAGTACCTGCACTCCGAGAAGTACGAGCTCAAGGCGCGTTCGCTGCACGGCGAGCTGCTGCCCTTGATCAGTCGCCTGAACCAGATCCGCAACGAGAACATCGCGCTGCAGGAGCTCTCGAACGTCACCTTCCTGGAGACCGCCAACGAGGCGCTGATCGCATATGCCAAGCAGGCGCCGGGCAACACGGTGATCTGCGTCGTGAACCTCGACCCGGGCAAGGCGCAGGAGGGCACGGCGCTGATCCCGGCGGCGCTCGGGCTGGCGCCCAGCTTCACCGTCCGCGATCTGCTCACAAACGAGAGCTACCTGTGGCGCATCGGGCACAACTTCGTGCGCCTAGAACCGGGCGTGCGCCAGGCGCACGTGAACCGGGTGCTGACGTAGTGGCCGCCGCGGACGCAGCGGGCCCGGCAGACGCTCCAGCCCTGTTCGCAGGTAGGCTCGGCGGCTAGTGGTCGGTCCACCCACGCTCACTCATCTCCTGGCGCGCGAGCGAGCCGTCCCGCAGGACAGGCGGGAGACCGCTGCCCCCCCGCAAGGCTTCCAGGCCGCCCAGGCCCCGCCGCAGCCCCAGGCGCGGCAATGGTTCGAGGCCGAGCCGCTGTGGTTCAAGCGGGCGGTCTTCTACGAGATTCACATCCGCGGCTTCTACGACGGCAACGGCGACGGGTCCGGTGACTTCCGCGGGCTGAGCGAGAAGCTCGACTACCTGCAGTGGCTGGGCATCGACTGCATCTGGCTGCTTCCGTTCTACGACTCGCCGTTGCGCGACGGCGGCTATGACATCTCGGACTTCAACAAGGTGCACCCCGACTACGGCACCGTCGACGATGTCAAGGACGTGATCGACGCCGCACACGCGCGGCGCATCCGCGTGATCGCCGACCTGGTGATGAACCACACCTCGATCGACCATCCCTGGTTTCAGGAGTCGCGCTCTGCCCCGGATAACCCCAAGCGCGACTGGTACGTCTGGTCGGACACCAACGAGCGCTACCAGAGCGCACGGATCATCTTCGTGGACACCGAGTCCTCCAACTGGAGCTGGGACCCCATCGCCGGGGCCTATTACTGGCACCGCTTCTTCAACCACCAGCCCGATCTGAACTACGACAATCCCGAGGTGCAGGAGGCGATGCTCGATGTCCTGCGCTTCTGGCTGGACCTCGGGCTGGACGGCTTTCGCCTCGACGCGGTCCCCTACCTCTACGAGCGCGAGGGCACCAACTGCGAGAACCTCCCCGAGTCTCACGCATACCTGAAGCGCGTCCGCAAGGAAGTCGACGCCCATTACCCCGACCGCGTGCTGCTCGCGGAGGCCAACCAGTGGCCGGCGGACGTGGTGGAGTACTTCGCCGGCGGCGATGAGTGCCAGATGGCGTTTCACTTTCCGCTCATGCCGCGCATGTTCATGGCGGTCAGGCGCGAGGAGGCGGTGCCGATCTACGAGATCCTCGAGCAGACCCCCCAGATCCCGGAGAGCTGCCAGTGGGGCCTCTTCCTGCGCAACCACGACGAGCTGACGCTCGAGATGGTCACGCACGAGGAGCGCGACTACATGTATGCGGAGTACGCCAAGGACCCGCGCATGAAGCTCAACCTCGGGATTCGCCGGCGGCTCGCGACGCTGCTCGACAACGGGCGCGACGAGATCGAGCTGATGACCGCGATCATGTTCTCACTGCCCGGCTCTCCGGTGCTCTACTACGGCGACGAGATCGCGATGGGCGACAACGTCTTTCTCGGCGACCGCGACGGCGTCCGCACCCCCATGCAGTGGACCGGCGATCGGAACGGCGGCTTCTCGCGCGCGGACTTCGCCCAGCTCTACGCGCCGCCGCTGATGGACCCGGTGTTCGGCTTTCAGGCGGTCAACGTGGAGGCACAGCTCCGGACCGCAACCTCGCTCTTGCGGTGGGTTCATCGCTTCATCGCGCTGCGCAAGGAGCATCCTGTGTTCGGCTTCGGAACCTATGAGCCGATCGAGTCCTCCAATCCGCGCATCTTCGCCCACCTGCGCCGCTTCGAGGACGATCTCGTGCTGTGCGTGCACAACGTCGCCCGTTCCGCCCAGGCAGTCGAATTGGACCTCGGTGCCCACGAGGGTCGCTACCCGGTGGAGATGTTCGGGCGCTCGCGCTTTCCCCGGATCGGCGAGTGGCCTTACCTGTTGACGCTCGCGCCGCGCGGCTTCTACTGGTTTGCGCTCGTCGACGAGTCCCTGGGAGGCACGGATGCCTGAGCCCGCGCAGAGGCCCAGGAGCGGCTCGCTCTCAGCGGCCGGCTCTTTCCCCGAGACCGGCTCCCTTCCGGCGCCCGGCTCCCTTCCGGCGCCCGGCTCCTCCCCCGAGGCCGAGATCGCACAATTCCTCGACATCGAAGAGCTGCGTGAATGGGTTGCCCAGCAGCGCTGGTACGCCTCTAAGTCACGCTCCGTGGCGGGGATCGAGATCGTCGAGAGCGTCGCGCTACGCGAGGACCCGCTCCCGCTCTTGTTCATCGCGCTCGTGCAAGCGCGCTTTGCGACTGGCACGCACGAACTCTACCAGCTCCCGTTGGGGCTCGCGCCACGCGCCAGCACCCCGACCCCGAACCCGAGCACCACCGCCGACCCGATCGCCACCACCGTCGACTGGATCGTGTACGACGCGCTGGCGGACCCGCGGCACGCGCTCGAGCTGCTGGCGCGCATCGAGGCGACCGGACAGATCGAGACACCCGACGGTCGCTTCTCCTTTCACCGCGCGGACGGCTCGGCCGCCCTGACCGGCGAGGTGGAGGTACGCCTGGTGGGCGTCGAGCAGTCGAACTCCTCGGTCGTGTTCGGCGATCGGCTCGTGCTGAAGGTGTTTCGCAAGCTCGAGCCGGGCATCAACCCCGAGCTCGAGCTGCTGCGCTTCCTGACCGCACGCGGCTTCCCGCACATCGCGCCGCTGCACGGTTGGTACGAGTACGAGGGCCAGGCGCTCGCGGCGACGCTCGGCGTGGTGCAGGAGTTCCTCCCCGATGCGGTGGGCGGCTGGGAGCTGGCGCTGGCCGAGATCGACCAGCGCCCCGAGGCGTTCCTGGAGCGGCTGGGAAGCCTCGGCGCCGTCACGGCACAGATGCACACCGCGCTCGCATCCGACGCCAACGATCCAGCGTTCTCACCTGAGGAGTCCAGCCAGGAGGCGATTTCGCTCTTGAGCGCCACGATCGACGAGGACATCGAGCGGATCTTCCTGCGCTTGCCCGACGACGAGCGCCTCGCGCCGATCGCCGGCCGCGGTCAGGATGTCCGCGAGCGCCTTGCCACGCGCGCTCAGATCGGCATCGGCGGGCGCGTGATCCGCACCCACGGCGACTACCATCTCGGACAAACGCTGCACACGCGGCGGGGCTGGGTGATAATCGACTTTGAGGGCGAGCCCGCGCGCCCGCTCTCAGAGCGCCGCCAGAAGCGCTCGCCCCTGCGCGACGTGGCGAGCATGCTGCGCTCGTTCGCCTACGTCAGCACCGCTGTTGAGATCCTGCACGGCGCGCGGCCGCCGGAGGACTTCGAGCAGCAGGCGCGCGCACGGTTCCTGGAGCGTTACTTCGCCGAGGTCGACCCGGCGCTGCTGCCCAGCGGCCAAGCGGCGATTGCCAACCTGCTGTCGGTCTACGAGCTGGAGAAGGCCATCTACGAGCTCCAGTACGAGCTCGACAACCGACCCGATTGGGTCTCGATCCCGGTTGCGGGCATCCGGCGCCTGCTGGAATCGGCGTGAACGCCGCCCTCACCACAGTGATCCGCGTGAGCGCCGCGCTCACCACACCGAAACCGGCGTGGGCGTGAGCGTCGCGCTGACCGAGATCGAGGCGCTGGTGCGCCGCGAGCACCGCGACCCCCATGCGGTGCTCGGCCCCCATCCCGATCGGGAAGCCGGCGGCGACGGCGTGGTCATACGTGTGCTGAGGCCATCCGCGCGCAGCGTCACGGTAGAGCTCCAGGATGACGCCACGCACGCCAAGCCGGCCGCCACGATCGCGTTGGAGCAGGTCCACCCAGCCGGTCTGTTCGAGGGCGTGATCGAGGGCGCCAGCCTTCCACTGCGCTACCGCCTGGCGCTCGACTACGGACCGGCCGGCAGCTTCACCGTCGACGATCCCTATGCGTTCTCGCCGACGGTGGGCGAGCTCGACTTGCACCTGATCGGCGAGGGCCGCCACGAGCACCTCTACGACACGCTCGGCGCGCACGTGCGCGAGCACGAGGGTGTCAGCGGCACCGCGTTCGCTCTCTGGGCGCCGGCCGCGCGAGCCGTGAGCGTCGTCGGCGACTTCAACTCCTGGGACGGGCGCCTGCACGCGATGCGCTCACTGGGGTCCGCCGGCATCTGGGAGCTGTTCCTGCCCGGCGTCGCGCCGGGCGCGCGCTACAAGTACGAGCTACTGAGCGCAGGCGGCGAGCTGGCGCTGAGGGCCGACCCCTACGCGCAGGAGACAGAGCAGCCGCCACAGACCGCGTCGGTGGTATTCGAATCCAATCACCGCTGGAGCGAGGGCGACGCCGGGTGGCTGCGCCGGCGCGCCCAGCAGCTCCCGCTTGACCAGCCGGTCTCCATCTACGAGGTCCACCTGGGCTCCTGGCGGCTGAGCTCGCTGGAGGGCGATCGCCCGCTCACCTATCTCGAGCTCGCCGACGAGCTGGCGGCATACGTGACCGACATGGGCTTCACCCATGTGGAGCTGCTGCCCGTGATGGCGCATCCCTTTACCGGCTCCTGGGGCTACCAGGTCACCGGCTACTTCGCGCCGACCCCCCTCCATGGCTCAGCCGACGACCTGAGGGAGCTCGTCGATCGCCTCCACGGCCACGGCATCGGCGTGCTCCTCGATTGGGTGCCGGCCCACTTCCCGCGCGACGAGTTCGCGCTCGCGCGCTTCGACGGCACTGCCCTCTACGAGCACGACGACCCGCGCCGCGGCGCACATCCTGACTGGGGGACGCTCGTCTTCAACTACGGACGCCACGAGGTCCGCAACTTCCTGATCGCCAACGCGCTCTTCTGGCTGCGCGAGTACCACGTCGACGGCATCCGCGTGGACGCCGTCGCTTCGATGCTCTACCTCGACTACTCACGGCGCGAAGGGGAGTGGGTCCCCAACGAGTTCGGGGGGCGCGAGGACCTCGATGCGGTGACGTTCCTCAAGGAGCTCAATGTCGTCATCTACGGCGCCGAGCCCGGGATCATCTCCGCGGCCGAGGAGTCGACCGCCTGGCCGGGCGTCTCGCGCCCCACCTACCTCGGCGGCCTGGGATTCGGCTTCAAGTGGAACATGGGGTGGATGCACGACACGCTCGGCTACTTCGCGCAGGACCCCATCTACCGCCGCTACCACCACCACGAGCTGACGTTCAGCCTGATGTACGCGTTCAGCGAGAACTTCATCCTGCCGCTCTCCCACGACGAGGTGGTGCACGGCAAGGGCTCGCTCTACTCCAAGATGGCCGGTGACCGCTGGCAGAAGCTCGCCAACCTTCGCGCGCTGTACGCGTACATGTGGGCCCATCCCGGCAAGAAGCTGCTGTTCATGGGCTCAGAGCTCGCACAGGAGGCCGAGTGGAGCCACGAGCGCTCGCTTGACTGGCACCTACTGGAGTCACCGGAGAACGCCGGCATCCAGGCGCTGGTGCGCGATCTGAATCGTGCCTACCGCGCGCAACCCGCGCTCTGGGAAGACGGCGATCCATCGGGGTTCTGGTGGCTCGAGCCCAACGACGCCGACCGCAACGTGATCGCGTTCGCGCGCGCCTCGCACCGGAGAAAGGGCGCCGAGGGCGATGGAGGCCGGGAGGGCGAAGCCCTCGCCGGCGACGCCCGCGAACCAGGCCCAGGCCTAGTCTTGGTGTGCGCGGCGAACTTGTCCCCGGTCCCGCAGACCGGCTACCGCCTGGGACTGCCCCGCTCCGGGCGCTGGCGCGAGGTGCTCAACACCGACTCGGCCTTCTACGGCGGCGGCGATCTGGGCAACCTCGGCGGCGTGCAGCCCGAGCCGATTCCCTGGCACGACCAGCAGTTCTCCGCGGAGGTGACGCTGCCGCCGCTGGCGGCGATCTGGCTGGTCCCCGAGGCGCAGTGAGGCCGGCGCTGCCCAGCGCGCCCGAGTACCCGTGGGAGCGCCCGCTCGGCGCGCACCCGCTCGGCGATGGACAAACGGAGTTCCGCGTCTGGGCCCCGCACGCGCAGTCGATCGCGCTGGCACTAGGCGCCGAGGAAATCGGCCTGCAGGACGCCGGCTACGGGGTCTACGAAGCGGTCGTCCCCGCCCCCGAGGGCGCCGACTACTGGTTCGCGGTCGATGGCCACAGACTGCCCGACCCCTGCTCGCGCTGGCAGCCGGCGGGGCTGCGGGGGCCGTCCCGGGTACTGGAGGGAGTGGACGGAGTCGTGGGCCGCTCGCCGGGGCTTCGCGGCCAGTCCCGAGCGCTCGGGAGATCGCCAGGACTTAGCGGCCCCCCCCGTGGGTCCGAGCGCGCGCCGGAGCTTCGCGAGGGCTCCCGCGGCCCGGAGCGTCCGCGTGTCTCGCTGGAGGAAGGAGGGGCCGTGATCTATGAGCTTCACGTCGGCACCTTCACCGCCCAGGGCAGCTTCTCGGCGGCCACCGCGTACCTCGAGGAGCTGGCGCAGCTCGGCGTCACCGCGATCGAGATCATGCCGGTGGCGCAGTTCCCCGGCGCCCACGGCTGGGGCTACGACGGTGTTTACATTTCATCGGCGCACTCCGCCTACGGTGGCCCGCCCGGCCTGCGCCAGCTCGTGCAGGCAGCACATCGCGCAGGGCTAGGCGTGATCCTCGACGTGGTCTATAACCACGTCGGCGCTTCGGGCGTGCAGGCACTGGAGGCGTTCGGCCCGTACTTCACCGACACCTACGAGACGCCGTGGGGGCGCGCGATCAACTACGACGACGCCGGCTGCGATGCGGTGCGCGAGTGGGTTCTGCAGAGCGCGACCGGATGGATTACGGACTTCGAGATCGACGGGCTGCGCCTGGACGCGATTCACGCGATCTTCGACTCCAGCGCCGAGCACATCGTCGCGGCCATCGCCCGCCGCGTCCACGAGGCCGACGCGCGCGCGCTCGTGATCGCCGAGAGCGGGCTCAACGACCCCCGCGTGATGGCGCCGATCGAACGCGGCGGCTATGCCTGCGATGCCGCATGGGCAGACGACTTCCATCATGCGCTTCGCACACTGCTGAGCGACGAGCGCGAGGGCTACTACGCTGAGTTCGGCACCGTCGCGCACTTCGCCAAGGCCTTTCACCGCCCGCACGTCCACGACGGCAGCTACTCGAGCTTTCGCAGGCGCCGCTTCGGCGCGCCTGCGGAAGATGTACCGCCTGAGCGCTTCGTGGTCTTCTCCCAGGACCACGACCAGGTCGGTAACCGCGCCTACGGGGACCGGATGCCCGCGCCCGCCCGCCCGCTGGCGGCGTTCTGCACGCTGCTGGCTCCGTTCACCGTGCTGCTCTTCATGGGCGAGGAGTACGGCGAGGACGCTCCGTTCCAGTTCTTCAGCGACCACATCGACAAGGAGATCGCCGATGCCACGCGCGAAGGGCGCCGACGGGAGTTCGCGGCCTTCGCGCAGTTCGACCGGGAGGTCCCCGACCCGCAGGCGGCCGAGCCCTTCGAGCGCTCCAAGCTCCAGCGGATTCGCGACCCCGAGCTGACAAGCCTGTACGCAAAGCTGATCGTGGCGCGCCGGTCGCTGCCCCGCGGGGACGCGGACGCCGTCGAGTTCGACGAAGACGCGCGCTGGCTGCGGGTGCGGCGGGCGCAATTCGAGCTCTTGTGCAACTTCTCCCCCCAGCCGCGCCGGGTGCCCTGCGAAGGGGCAGCGGTAGAGCTGGCCACGTGCGGTGGGGTGAGCGTGCGCGGCGGGCACGCCGAGCTGGCGCCGCTGTCCGGAGCGCTGATCCGGTGAGCGCCGACGGATGAGCGCTGATCCGGTGAGAGAGGTCTGGCCCGGACGGCCCTTTCCCCTCGGCGCGATCTGGGATGGAGCAGGCACGAACTTCTCGCTCTTCTCCGAGCACGCGGAAGGGGTGGAGCTGTGCCTGTTCGGCGAGGACAGCGAGGAGGAGCGGATCGAGATCACCCAGCGCACGGCGTTGAACTGGCATTGCTACATCCCGGGCGCCGGACCGGGACAGCGCTACGGCTACCGCGTGTACGGACGCTACGCGCCGCCCGAGGGCCACCGCTTCAACCCCGCCAAGCTCTTGCTCGACCCCTACGCCAAGGCGATCGATGGCATCGTCGACTGGGCGCACGACGCCAATGTCCTGCCCTACGTGCCGGGCGGCGGGGATGATGCCGACCTCGAGCTCGACGACGAGGACGACGCGGCGGCGATGCCCAAGGCGGTCGTGACCGACGACGCTTTCATCTGGGAGGGCGACCGTCCGCCGAAGATCCCACTCTCGGACACCGTCATCTACGAGGTGCACGTGAAGGGCTTCACCAACCGTCATCCGGGCATCAGCGAGGACCTGCGCGGCACCTACGCCGGTCTCGCCTCGCAGGCGGCGATCGCGCACCTGGTCGACCTCGGCATCACCGCAGTCGAGCTGCTCCCCGTGCACCACATCAGTAACGAGTCATTCTTATCCGAGCGCGGCCTTGCCAACTACTGGGGCTACAGCACGATCGGCTACCTGGCCCCGCACTCCGAGTACGCCGCTGGCGGTCGCCGGGGCGAGCAGGTGAGGGAGCTCAAGGGGATGGTCAAGGCCCTGCATCGCGCGGGAATCGAGGTAATCCTCGACGTCGTCTACAACCACACCGCGGAGGGCAACCACCTCGGGCCGATGCTCTCGTTCAAGGGCGCCGACAACAGCTCCTACTACCGCTTGATGCCAGAGGACCAGCACCACTACATGGACTTCACAGGCACAGGCAACTCGCTGAATTCCGTTCATCCCAGCGTGCTGCGGCTGATCATGGACTCGCTGCGCTACTGGGTGGTCGAGTGCCACGTTGACGGCTTTCGCTTCGACCTCGCTTCGGCGCTGGCGCGCGAGCTGTACGAGGTCGACCGCCTCTCCGCGTTCTTCGACGTGATCCACCAGGACCCCGTGCTCTCGCAGGTCAAGCTGATCGCCGAGCCGTGGGACGTCGGGCCGGGCGGTTACCAGGTCGGCAACTTTCCGGTCCTGTGGTCGGAGTGGAACGGCATGTACCGCGACACGATGCGCGACTTCTGGCGCGGGCACGCGAGCAGGGGCGACTTCGCCTCGCGGCTCTCGGGCTCCTCCGACCTCTACAAGACGGACGGGCGCGAGCCGTTCGCGTCGATCAACTTCATCACCGCGCACGACGGCTTCACGCTCGCGGACCTCGTCTCCTACGATGTCAAGCACAACGAGCAGAACCTGGAGGACAATCGCGACGGGACCGACGACAATCGCTCCTGGAACTGCGGCGCCGAGGGCGAGACCGACGACCCGGATATCCTCGAGCTCCGCGGGCGCCAGCAGCGTAACTTCCTGACCACCTTACTCCTGTCACAAGGCATCCCGATGCTGCTGGGAGGCGACGAGTCCGGGCGCACGCAGCGCGGCAACAACAACTGCTGGTGCCAGGACAACGAGCTCTCCTGGCACGAGTGGAACGAGAATCTGCACGCCGCTGCGCTTAGCGGCTTCACACGGCGTCTGATCGCGCTGCGCCGCGCGCACCCCGTGTTTCGCCGCCAGAGCTTCCTGCTCGGCGGGGAGCGGGGCGACCCGGGCCTTCCCGACGTGTGGTGGTTTCGCCCCGACGGGCGCAAGATGACCCGGCGTGACTGGCAGAGCGGCGAGCCGGTGCTGGGAATGTTCCTCAACGGCGCCGCGATTCCGACTCCCGGGCCCCACGGCGAGGAGATCGAGGACGATGCCTTCCTGCTCCTGTTCAACGCCCACGGGGATGACCGGACGTTCATGCTGCCGCGCCGGCGCTTCGGAGCCCAGTGGGCGCTGGAGCTCTCGACGAGCGATCCCGACGCTCAGCCCGCTGCTGCCCACTTCGGGGCACGCACCGAGATCGCGGTCCTGTCGCACTCGACGGTCGTGCTCAAGCAGGTCTCGTGAATGAGAGCCGGGCCGGGGCCTTGTCGCTCGGGCCGGGGCCTTGTCGCTCGGGCCGGGGCCGGATAACCCGTGCACGCGCGGAGGCCGGCGGTGACTGAGCTGCGGGCGACGTACCGCCTGCAGTTGACCGCGGAATTCGGGTTCGCGCAGGCCGGCTCGCTGATCCCCTACCTGCGCGACCTGGGTGTCTCGCACCTCTACTTGTCCCCCTCCCTCCAGGCGCGCCCGGGATCCGGGCACGGATATGACGTGATCGAACCGCGGCGCCTGTCGGAAGAGCTCGGGGGTGAGGCCGGGTTCCGCTCGCTCGCCGGCGCCGCGCGCGGCGCCGGCATGGGCGTGGTGCTCGACCTGGTCCCCAACCACATGGCGGCGGACGATGCCAACCGCTACTGGGCCGATCCCGAGCTGCGCGAGCGCTTCTTCGATATCGACCCCGCCAGCGGCCGGCACCGGCGCTTCTTCGACATCGACGACCTCGCGGGGGTGCGCCAGGAGGACCCCAGCGTCTTCGAGCAGACCCATGAGCTGGTGCTTTCGCTGGTGCGCGAGGGGCTCCTCGACGGTCTGCGGATCGATCATCCCGACGGACTCGCCGATCCGGCGGAGTACTTGTCACGGCTGCGCGCAGCGGGCGCGCAGCGGGTCTGGGTCGAGAAGATCCTCCACCCGGGCGAGCGACTGCGCGACTGGCCGGTCACCGGGACCGTCGGCTACGAGTTCCTCGCCGACGTGACCGCGCTGTTCGTGGACCCTGCCGGCGAGGCGCCGCTGACCGCGCTCTGGGAGGAGATCTCAGGAGACCGGCGCGGCTTTGATGAGGTGGCCCTCGAGGCAAAGCTAGAGCAGGTGCGCACGACGTTCAGGCCCGAGCTGGAGCGGCTCGCGCGGGAGCTGGGTGGCCGCGCGGAGCTGCCGGGCGCAGAGGACGCGCACGAGCCGGGAGCGCGCGCGGAGCTGCCAGGCGGGCTGGACGCCCTGGCGCTGGCGCTCGCCTCGCTTCCTGTCTACCGGACCTACGTGGACCCCGGAGCGGGCCGGTGCTGCGAGGAGGATCGCCGCGCGATCGCTTCCGCGCAGATGCCACCCGAGCTGGCGCAGATGCTCCTGCTGGAGCGCGACGCGCCATCGGGATTCGTGACCCGCTTTCAGCAGACCACGCCGGCGGTGAGCGCCAAGGGCGTCGAGGACACCGCGTTCTACCGTTACGGGCGCCTGCTGGCGTGCAACGATGTCGGCGGCGATCCGGGGCGCTTCTGCCTCGACGTGGAGACCTTTCACGCCGCCAATACCGAGCGCGCCGCTCGCTTTCCGCACAACCTCCTGACCACGCAGACCCACGACGCCAAGCGCTCGGGCGACGTCCGCGCTCGGATCGGCGTGCTCGCCTCGATCCCCGGGGAGTGGGCTCAGCACGTGGAGCGCTGGCTCGATCTCTGTGCCCCGCTTACCCAAAGCGGAGCGCCCGACCGCGTCGAGCAGTACTTCCTCTTCCAAACGCTCGTTGGCGCGTGGCCGATCGGCGTCGAGCGAATCGAGTCTTACATGGAGAAGGCGCTGCGAGAGGCCAAGCGCAACAGTAGCTGGGTCGAGGAGGACGCCGACTGGGAGCAGGCCGTGAAGCGCTACTGCCGTGCGCTTTACTCCCACCGCCCGTTCCTGGATGACTTCGAGCCGTTCGCGGCGCGCGTCGCCGCGGCGGGAGAGCGCGCGGCGCTCGGCCAGCTCCTCCTCAAGCTGACCGTGCCCGGGGTCCCCGACATCTACCAGGGCGACGAGCTTCCCTTCCGCGCGCTCGTCGATCCCGACAACCGCCGCCCCGTCGATTGGCGCCACCGCCAAGTGATGCTCTCCCGGCTGATGGGAGGATCGCCGCCGGACCGAGAGACGCGCAAGCTGTGGACGTGCCTGGCGCTGCTCACGCTGCGGGCACGGCGTCCAGACCCCTTCGGCGGCGGCTACGAGCCGCTGGCGGCGGGGAATAAAGCCTGCGCTTTCGTGCGCGGTGGTGATGTGCTGGTGGTCGTCGGGGTGCGGGGAGTCGTTGGCGGGTCGGCCGGCGCGGGGGTTCGCGCCGGCGCTGCCGGGTGGGCCCGCTGGTCGCCCGGCTCGACCCTAGAGGCGCCGCGCGGTCGCTGGCTCGACGTCCTGCGTGGCGGCGAGCGCTCGTTCCACCGCCGCGTGGCGCTCAACGAGGTGCTCGGCCCGCTCGGCTTGGCGGTGTTCGAGCGCAGCGGCGCAGGAGCGAACCGAGCGCCAGTGCCGCCTCTGGCAGGAGGAGCGGGTGCGGACGGGACGGCGACTCCCGGGTTCCCCTCTCAGCGTGCGCGTAGCCCGTCGATCACGAGCTCGAGATGCCGATGCCAGTCGAAGCCGGGGGCCGTGTGGCCCATCGTCGCGCCGACGCCGCACATCAGCATCGGAATGTCCGCGACACCGACATCGCCGCGCATCGTGCCCGCCCGCTGAGCGCGCCGCACCAGCCGCTGAAAGAGCTCGTTGACTTGCTGGCGCTGGGGCTCGACGCGTGCCCAGATCTCCTCCCCCGCGCCCAGCATTGCGTGCTGGGTGGCGGCGTCGCCGGCCATGAACGCGGCGTTGCGCCGCAGCGCGTCGGCGAGTACCTCGAACGGCTCGCGGTCCTCGTCGAGCGCTTCGCGTGCCGTCTGCGCGAAGGACTCGAACTTGCTCCGGACAAGCTCGGTGATCAGCGCGTCCTTGGTCGGGAAGTGGCGGTAAACGGTCCCGACACCGACCCCCGACGTGCGCGCCACGTCCTCCATCTGCGCCGAAGCGCCGCTGCGTGCGAACACCTCGCGCGCACCGTCGATGATCCGCTCGCGGTTGCGGCGGGCATCGGCCCGCTGCGAGCGCTCGGCTTGCACCGGAATGGTCATCTTCGAAGGCTCACGTCCAAACGCCGGAGCGCTTGACTGAGGCCCATCCTCTGGGCGCTTGACAAGATTTTCACGCTCGAGCCCTTGACAAAGGGAATCATTCTTCCGTATCTTACGCCGGACGTAAACGGAACCGGAGGTCATCTTCCATGTCGTCTCAAGAAATGCCGCCAGCATCTACCATGGCTCCGCGCGCGACCTCGATGACGCCGCGCGCCAAGAACCTGGCGCTGCTGCTGCTCGCGATGGCGCAGTTCGTGATCGTGATCGATGCATCGATCGTCAATGTCGCGCTGCCGTCGATCGGGGCTCAACTGCACTTCTCGCGCGCCGACCTCTCGTGGGTGGTAAACGCGTACACCCTCACCTTCGGCGGCTTTCTGCTGCTCGGCGGACGACTCGCGGATCTGCTCGGACGCCGGCGCATGTTCACGGTCGGCCTGGTGCTGTTCACGCTCGCCTCGCTCGCCGGCGGCGTCGCCCAGTCGGAGGGATGGCTGATCGCCGCGCGGGCGATCCAGGGCCTCGGCGCAGCGGCCGTCTCGCCGGCCGCGCTCTCGATCATCACAACGACCTTCGCGGACGGCGCCGAGCGCAACCGAGCACTCGGGATCTGGGGCGCGGTCGCCGGAGCCGGCGGTGCCGCCGGTGTGCTTCTCGGCGGGATCCTGACGAGCGGCCTGAGCTGGCGCTGGGTGCTGTTCGTCAACGTCCCGATCGGGCTCGCCGC
>JALYUQ010000114.1 GCA_030853685.1 Actinomycetota bacterium
GGGCTGGCGTGCCCGGCGCGGCCGGCGCGGTGCCGGCGCGCACGCCCTCGTCCCCGGTGGCCAACCCGCGGCGCACGGCGACGACCTTGGCGAGGATCGAGAGCGCGATCTCGGCAGCGGTCTGCGCGCCGATCTCGATCCCGGCCGGCATGTCGATCAGCTCCAGCAGCTCGCCGGGCACGCCGTCTTCACGGAGCTCGGCGATCACGCCGGCGCCCCTCCTGCGGCTGGCCACCAACCCCACGTAGGGTACGCCGGCCTCCAGAGCCCGCCGGAGCACGTGAAGGTCGTCTCGGCCATGTGCTGCGAGAACCAGCGCCAGATCGCCGGGCGAGGGCTCGGGAGCCCCGCGGTCCACGGCGATCGGCTCGAGCCCCAGCTCCGGGCAGATCCGGCGCACGGCGCCCGCGATCGGCGTCTCGCCCTGGACCAGCACGCGAGGTGCGGGGAGCACCGGCTCCAGGAAGACCTCGATCGCTCCGCCCGAGAAACACGTGTTCTTCACGGTGATCGCTCCGTCCTGGTTGGAAGCCTCGTCGTCGCCGGTCCCCGCCGCCGTCGGCAGGGTTCCCTCCTCGGTGTCGGGAAGGATCCGCAGCAGCACCGCCTCCCCGGTGCCGAGCGCCTGCAGCGACTGCACGCGCACGCTGTGCTCCGCGCACACGCCGCCGACGAAGCCCTCGATCGTCCCGTCGCCGAGCACGATCGCGGCGTCTCCCGCCTGCGCGCTCGTCGGGTGCTGGGCGCGCACGACCGTCGCCGTCACGTACGGGGTGCCCTGTGCGGCGAGCTCGTGGGCTCGCCGCGACACAGCGGCGCTCATCATTGCGGGGGGCGCGGGCAGTCTGGACCGTAGCCTGCTGCGTGGGCTCGCCGCGACACAGCGGCGCTCATCATTGGGGCGGCTCGGGACGACCCTGCATGGCGGCCCAGACGCGCGCCGGGGTGCAGGGCATGTCGATCTGGTCCACGCCGTGGGTCTGGTGCAGCGCGTCGATGACCGCGTTGACGATCGCCGGCGGGGACCCGACGTTGGGCGACTCGCCGATGCCCTTGGCCCCGAGCGGGTGGTGCGGGCACGGTGTGACCGTCTCCCCAAGCTCGAAGTCAGGACACTCCAGCGCGGTCGGGATCAGGTAGTCCATGAACGACGAGTTCAGGCAGTTGCCCTCCTCGTCGAAGGATATGAGCTCCATCAACGCGATGCCGATGCCCTCCGCCAGCCCGCCATGGATCTGGCCGTCGACGACCATCGGGTTGATGCGCACCCCACAGTCATCGACCGCGATGAAGCGCCGGACGGTGACGTGGGCGGTCTCGGGGTCGATGTCGACTACGGCGATGTAGGCGCCGTAGGGATAGGTCAGGTTGGGCGGGTCGTAGATGACCTGCGCGTCGAGCCCGCCTTCCATCCCGGCGGGCATCGGCTCGCCGCTGTAGGCCCGCAGCGCGATGTCCTCGATCAGCGCGCCCTGCTCGGGGTCTCCCTTGACATACCAGCGACCCTTCTCCCAGGCTAGATCCTCGGGCCTGGCCTCGAGCATCGTGGCCGCGATCAGGCGTGCCTTGTCGCGCACCTTGCGCGAGACGACCGCTACCGCGGCGCCGGACACCGGCGTCGAGCGGCTGCCGTAGGTGCCCAGGCCGTACGGGGACTTGTCTGTGTCGCCGTGGCGAACGTCGATGTCCTCGGGCGGGATGCCGAGCTCCTCGGCGACGATCTGCGCAAACGTCGTCTCGTGCCCCTGCCCCTGTGTCTGGCAGCTGAGGCTGACCACGGCCTTGCCCGACGGGTGTACTCGCAGGTCGGCGCCGTCGTTCATCGCCAGCCCGAGGATGTCCATGTGCTTGCGCGGGCCCGCGCCCACGCCTTCGGTGAAGAACGACACGCCGATGCCCATGATTTCGCCCCGCGCGCGCTTCTCCGCCTGCTCGCGGCGGAGGTCCTCGTAGCCGGCGATCTGCATCGCCACGCGCATCGTCTGCGCGTAGTTCCCGGAGTCATAGGTCCACCCGGTCGTCGTCTCGTAGGGGAACTGCTCGGGGGCGATGAAACTGCGCATCCGCAGGTCGACCGGGTCGACCTTCATCTCCAGCGCGAGCGCGTCGACCATCCGCTCCACCAGGTAGACGGCCTCGGTGATCCGGAACGAGCACCTGTAGGCGACGCCACCCGGCGCCTTGTTGGTGTAGACCGCCTTGACCTTGACGTGCGCTGCCGACAGGTCGTAGGACCCGCAAACGATGTGGAAGAACCCCGCCGGGAACTTCGTCGGCTGCGCGGTCGAGTCAAAGGCGCCGTGGTCGGCGAGCGCGTCGACCCGCAGGCCGGTGATCTTGCCGTCCTTGGAGCACATCTCGGCGTGCATGATGTAGTCGCGGGCAAACCCCGTGGAGGTGAGGTTCTCGGTGCGGTTCTCGACCCACTTGACAGGTACCCCGGCGACGATCGACCCCGCGATCGCGCACACGTAACCCGGGTAGACCGGGACCTTGTTGCCAAAGCCGCCGCCGATGTCCTGGCAGCGGATGCGGATCATGTGCTCCGCGAGCCCGGCGACGTGCGCGTAGACGGTACGGTGGGCGTGGGGCGCCTGGTTGCCGTTGTAGATGTCGAGCTGCCCGGTGGCGGGGTTGAAGTCGGCGATCATGCCGCAGGTCTCGAGCGGGGCTGGGTGACAGCGCGGATAGATGATGTCCCGCGTCACGACCGCATCGGCCTCCGCGAACGCGCGGTCGGTCGCCGCCTTCTCACCGGCCTCCCAGGTGGGGCTCGCGAGGTTGTCTCGCTGGCCGGCCTTGTCGTCGCGGATCAGCGGCGCTCCGGGATCGAGCGCCTTGCGGGCGTTGACGATCGCCGGCAGCGGCTCGTAATCGACGTCGATCAGCTCCAGCGCATCGTTGGCGGAGTACTCGTCGGTGGCGATCACGAACGCCACCTCCTGTCCCTGGAAGCGGACCTTGTCGCCCGCGAGCACCGCCTGGGTGTCGTAGGAGATCGTCGGCATCCACGCCAATCCAAGCGTCTCGAGGTCCTTGGCGGTCACGACCGCAGCGACGTTGGGATGCGCGAGTGCCTTGGAGGTGTCGATCGAGAGGATGCGCGCGTGGGCGTAGGGGCTGCGGAGCATCGCGCCGTGGACCATCCCCGGCAGGCGGATGTCGTCCAGGTAGGTGCCCTGGCCGCGGATGAAGCGCGCGTCCTCCTTACGCTTCAGGCGGCCGAAGCCGATCGGCCGCTCGGTGCCGGCGCTGGGAAGGTTCTCGACAATTGCCATGCTCATACCTCCTCTTGGATCGGCGACGTCCCGGGTGACCTCGCCGGGCCAGATTGCCAGCTAGCGTAGCGTCTCAGCTTTGGTTGGTGATCGCGTTGAGGGTAACGCGTCTGCGGCGGACCTGCTCGAGAATCGAGTCCGCGGTTGCTGTCCATACGAACGGTGTCGGGTTGGTGTTGCTGGCCTCGAGGTAGTCCTCGATCGCGGCGATCAGCTCAGGCACGCTGTGGAGCACGCCGCGGCGGATGGCCTTGTCGGTCAGCTTGGCGAAGAATCGCTCGACGAGGTTCAGCCACGAGCTGGACGCGGCTTCACGCCGACTTGACGATCCTCGCGAAACTGTCAAGCGCACTCGCCAGGTCGCGGGCCGCGCCGCCCGCACTCGCTACCGGCGCTGGTGCCCTCCCGCGCCAGGCGCGCCCGGCTCGCGAGCGCCGCACTGACAAGGCCACCCGCTGCCGCCGCGCCGGCAAGCGCGGCGGCGGTCTTCAAATGACGCCCCAGGCGGTCAAAGCGGAGCACCTCCCAGCCTTCCTGCTCGGCGACGCGCGCGAGGCCCCGGTCGGGGTTGACGGCGACGGGGTGCCCGACAACCCGCAGCATCGGAAGGTCGGACTCCGAATCGGAGTATGCGTAGGACGATGCAAGCTCGATGCCTTCGCGCTGCGCGAGCTCTCTGACCGCAAGCGCCTTGTCATCGCCGTAGACGAACAGCCCACCCGGCCTACCCGTATAGCGGCCATCCGCGACCTCCGAGAACTGTGAGCCGATCGCGCCGTCGAACGCCAGTACGCGCGCGAGGAGCTCCGCCAGCTCCCGCGAGGCCGCCGTCACTATGTACACCCGGCGCCCCGCATCCTGATGCTCGTAGGCGAACGCGAGCATCCGCGGGTAGATGCGCGGCAGAACGCCGGCCATGACGCCTGCCCCGAGGCGCTCGAGCTGGAGCACGCTCGTCCCTTGCAACGAGGCCGAGATCCGGGCGCGCAGCGCATGACTTCTCTCGTCGGTCGATCCGCGCAGGCGATAGCGCATGTTCGCCCAGGCGTCGGCAGCGAGCCGGCGGCGCCCCAATAGGCCGGCCTTGTACGCGGCGCGCCCGAACTGGAAAGCCGAGGAGCCCTCCATCAGCGTCCGGTCGAGGTCGAAGAAGGCGGCCGCGCTCAGCCGCCGTTCACCTCGATTATCACCGCGTCGCCCTGACCCCCGCCCGAGCAGATCGCCGCGCAGCCCAAGCCGCCGCCACGGCGGCGCAACTCGTAGACGAGGGTACCGAGGATGCGTGCACCCGAGGCGCCGATCGGATGCCCGAGCGCGACCGCGCCACCGTTGACGTTGACGCGATTCTCGTCGATCTCGAGCACGCGGATCGAGTGCAGCGTGACCGACGCGAACGCCTCGTTGATCTCCCACAAATCGATTTCCGACGCCTCTAGCCCCGCCTTGGCGAGCGCCTTCGCCGCCGCAGCCGCGGGGGTCCGCGCCAGGTACGCAAAGTCATCACCGACCTGGGCCTGCGCGAGGATCGTCGCCAGGGCAGCCTTGCCATTGCGTGCCGCCCATTCGTCGCTTGCGAGAACCAGCGCGCCGCCACCGTCGTTGACTCCCGGAGAATTGCCGGCCGTGTGCGAGCCGTCCTTCAGGAAGATCGGCGGCAGCTTGGCGAGGCTCTCGAGGCTCGTGTCGCGGCGCGGGCCTTCGTCGACCTCGACCACCGTGTCGCCCTTCCTGCCCTTGACGGTAACCGGCACGATCTCGTCGGGCAGGCGGCCTTCGTCGGTGGCCTCGACCGCGAGCCGGTGCGAACGAAGCGCCCAGCGATCCATGTCGGGCCGGGTAAGCTCGAGCTGTGAGGCGACCTCGCTCGCCTCTTGGGCCATGTGCTTGCCAGAGAACGGATTCGTGAGCCCGTCGTAGATCATCGCGTCGATCGCCTTGGCGTCGCCCATGCGAAAGCCGAAGCGCGCCTCCTTGAGCAGGTAGGGGGCCTTTGACATCGACTCCATTCCGCCGCCGACTCCGACTTCGAGGTCGCCGGCCCGGATCGCGGCATCGAGCATGCCCGCGGCGCGGATTCCCGACGCGCACACCTTGTTGACAGTCTCCGAGGAGACCTCCTTCGGAATGCCGGCCTTGATCTGAGCCTGGCGGGAGGGGACCTGGCCCTGCCCCGCCTGGATGACCTGACCCATCACTACGTGCTGCACCTGCTCGGGCGCGATGTCGGCGCGCTGCAGCGCGGCCCTGATCGCGCTGGCTCCGAGCTCGGTGGCGTCGAGCGAGGCGAGTGTGCCCCCGAGCTTGCCGACTGGCGTGCGGGCGGCGGAGAGGATTACGGTCGTGGGCATCTGGTCTGAGGCGCCGGGATTGCGCGCGCTTGGGAACTCAATCCTAACTGGGAACCGCTGGCCGCCCTGCGATCCCTTCGCCGCGCCCGGCCCCGCAGGGCCGGCGCGGGGCTTGCTTGCGCCCGCCGGCCGTAGGTCCTGGCACCCGCCCGGTGCCCGGCGTGGCGCCGCGTCCATTGGTAACGTCCATGCTCGTGCACGTCGAGGCGACCAGCGCGAGCCCCCTTGACACCGGCGCCGACACGATCGTGGTCGGGGTATTTGAGGACGAGCACGGGGTCGCCCACGACGTTCCCGGCGGCACGCTGGCGGCGCTGCTGGAGTCGGGTGAGGCGCGGCGCGAGCTCGAGCGGCTCGCCGTAGCTCACGCGGAGGGGCGCCGCTTCATCGTGGCCGGCCTGGGGGCGCGCGAGCAGTTCGGTGCCGAGCGGGCACGGATCGTCGCTGCACTGGCCCACGGGCGAGCACAGGAGCTGGGGGCTCGTACGTTGTGCTGGGAGGTTCCCCACCACTGCGACGACGCGATCGTCGCCGGTCTCGTGCAGGGCACGCTCCTGCACGCCTACCGGTTCACGCGCTACAAGCCTGAGTTGGCTGAGCCGGCTGAGCCGGCGGGGTCGGCGCAATGCGGGCCCGAGCAGCACGAGGTGGAGAGCCTGATCCTCAGCGCGCACGCAGACTTCTCCGATGCGGTGCGCAGAGCAGTGATCGTCACCACCGCACAGAACCGCGCCCGCGACCTCGGCAACACACCCGGCAACGAGCTCACGCCGGCGGCACTCGCGACCTACGCGCAGATGCTGGCCGCTGGTCGCGACGGGGCAGGCGGTCGCGATGGGCTGGCCGTTGGTCGCGACGAGCCGGGTGGTCGCGATGGGCTGGTCGTGACGGTGCTCGACGAGGACGAGATCCGCGATCGAGGCATGGGAGCGTTCGCGGCCGTGGCTAAGGGCTCGCTCCAGGGGGCGCGGCTGATCGAGCTGCGCTACGACGGCGCCGGATCTGGCGCGCCGCGGATGGCGCTGGTCGGCAAGGCGGTCACCTTCGACTCCGGCGGTCTGTCGATCAAGCCCGCGGCGAAGATGCAGGAGATGAAGTTCGACATGTGCGGCGGCGCTGCGGTGATCGAGGCGATCGTCGCGCTGGCCGAGCTTCGCGCTCCGATCAACGTGCTCGGTGTAGTCGGGGCGACCGAGAACCTCCCGAGCGGCAACGCGGTGAAGCCGGGCGACATCGTCAAGGCGCTCGACGGAACGACGATCGAGGTCAACAACACCGACGCGGAGGGCAGGCTCGTGCTCGCCGACTGCATCTCCTACGCGCGGCGTGAGGGCTGCGAGCGGATCGTCGATCTCGCGACCCTGACCGGCGGCATCGTCGTCGCGCTCGGGTCGACCTACGCCGGCTTGATG
Source organism: Actinomycetota bacterium (assembly GCA_030853685.1). Classification (GTDB taxonomy): domain Bacteria; phylum Actinomycetota; class Thermoleophilia; order Solirubrobacterales; family Solirubrobacteraceae; genus Palsa-465. The sequence continues at coordinate 7,039 of JALYUQ010000114.1, forward strand.
TCCAACGACGACGCGTGGGCGGAGCGCGTGGAGACCTGCGGTGCCAGCACCGGAGAGCTCGTTTGGCGCCTGCCCCTGCACCGCGACTACGCCGAGATGGTCAAGGGCCGCTACGCCCAGCTCAGCAACGTGACCGAGGATAGGGCTGCCAGCTCGATCACCGCCGCCGAGTTCCTGCACCACTTCGCCGGCGACACGCCCTGGGTGCACCTCGACATCGCCGGCACCGCCTACGACGTGGAGCGGGCGTACTTCGACAAGGGCGGGACGGGGTTCGGCGTACGGCTGCTGGTCGAGCTGGCGCGGGATGGCTTCGTGAGCCGTCGCGGTTGAGACCGTGCGGCCGTCCGGCGGACGGCACCCTGCACTTCGGGGACTTCGGCGGGCGAAGGCCTCCTCAGCTCGACGGGCGAAGGCCTCCTCAGCTCGGGGAGGCGAAGGCCTCCTCAGCTCGGGGGCGAAGGCCTCCTCAGCCTGCTGCCTGGTGCAGTCCGAACTGCAAACCCTGGTCATCGATGCAAGCGGCGAACCTCCCGAAGCCCGGCTCCTCCGGGCCCGGATCCTCTGCGGTGCCGCCCAGCTCCCGAACGCTGTGGACGGCCACCTCGATGTCATCGACTGCGAAGTACATCGCGATGTGGGCTTCCGCATCCTGCTCGTGCAAGCCGGCCATGATGGTGGGAGTCTTGACCCAGACCTGATCCGGCTCGCCGGTTGGCGGGAACTGCCAGCCGAACAGACGCGCGAAGAAGGTCTGCGCGCGTTCGGAGTCCGGGACGCCGATCTCGAAGAAAGTCAGTTCACCGCGCATGGAGCTGTCACGAGCCTATCTCCTCCTTGGCCCGCTGTGCGGCGCCTCGAGGTGGAGCCTCCCCTTTCCGAGCGTACGCGATGGCGTAAGAGACATTCACGGTGGTTCGACGGGGACGCGTGATCGCTACTACCGCGGCGCGGGTCGTCGTCGACTCGTGCACGCCGCCTCCCGCTCCTTACCTCGGTGCTCGACCGCATCGAGCATGTCTGCGCTTGGACGCGTCAGTGGCAGAGATCTTGCTCATGATCTGATCATCGGAGACCGCCTCGCGGTGTCAAGAGGACGCCGGCGCCCGCATGCCCCCTGGCTGTGACAATCCCGTTATGGCGATCACCAGCTTCCGCCGGGCACGTAGAGCATGATCGGACTCCGGCTCCGGCTCCCGCTCCGGCTCCGGCTCCGTGTGGCGGCCGTCGCGGCGGCAGCGCTCGCCCTGTCGGTACCGCCAACTCTGGCGGCATCGCCCACCCCCTCCCCCGGCCCGGCACCCGGCCCCTCCCCCGGCCCGGCCCTCAAACCTTCCCCCGCCACCGCCCGCCTGCAGGGGAAGTTCGTGCTCGCTGGCCGGGTAACAGTGGCAGACGACGTTCGAGGCGAGCACAGAGGCGAGGCCGTGCTGCGCACATGGACGTTCTCATCGCCGTGCGCTGCCAATCCTTGCGCGACCGTCCAGCTCGTTCGCCGCCGCGCCCGTGGAACCGACACAGTAAGGCTGCGGCGGTTGAGCGCCGGCTACTACCGCGGCAGCGGGCGCTTCTATGCGCCGCTGCGGTGCGCCAAGCGCACGTATTCGAAGGGCGAGTCGGTTCCCTTCACGATCGCCGTCCGAGTGACGGCGGCTACGGTCGCGAACGCGACAGTGCTCGCGACCAAGGTCCAGGCGTCCTACACCAACCGGACGCGAACGAACCTGACGCCCTGCTTTGCGGTGCTGGGGCACGACGCGGCGACCTATCGCGGGCACCTCATGGGCTCGAGCTGAGCCTCGGCCGACCGCTGCGCTGCGCCGCGCTCGATCGAAGCTGAGAGGCCTCGAGGCTATTCGCGCGGCGTGATCCGCAGCGAGCCGAGCACGTGGTCAACGGCAAGCAACTGCCGGCGGCGCGTGGCGCGGTCGCCCGCGATCACGACGTACAGGCAGAACGGGCGTCGGGAGGCGGCGAAGAAGTGCTGCGTGCCAACCTGCCCCGGACGTGGATGGACGAGGCGACTGGCGGTGAAGCTCCCGGCATCTAGCGCCAGCGGGATCCGTGACGGTGTAAACAATCCCGCTCCCGGCTTCAGCCCGGAGCCGGACAGATACTCGATCAGCGCCAGGAACGATGCGCCGGGGGGCATCGCCGACGTGCTGGCATCGCCGAATGACCCGTTGTCTCCCAGCGCCAGCGCGAAGTCACCGGCATGGAGCGCGGCAATCCCGCCCGCGCGGCTAAAGATGTGCCCGCTCCACCTCGCGGGCAACTCGATCCGCAGCCCGTGGGCCTCGAGGATCACGTCCGTGTCCCGGCGCGGGTGGCGCGGGCGCGGATCACGTCGAGCTGCCGGCGATGGCGACGGTAGACGCGCGGGCGAGGGCGAGAATCACGCCAAGCTCCCCGCGAGTGCGAGTGCGAGTGCGAGTGCGAGGTTCATTCCAAGCTCCCTGCGACCGCGAGTGCGAGTGCGAGGTTCATCCGAAGCTCCCTGCGACCGCGAGCGCGAGGATCGCGGTCAGCGTGACGAGCCCGAGGCGCTCGGCCGGTGCTCGCCATCGCTGCAGCCGAGCATGCAGGACGAGGAGCTGGCCTGGGGTCCTGACGTGCGCGCCGGCCAGAAGGGTAAGGCCGCGGACGGCTCCGAAACAGCCGGCGATCAGCACGCCACCGGACACACTCCCCGTCAGGAGCGCTGCGATCAACATCAAGTACGTGGCCGCGCTCGAGACCACCGTACTGACGCCGAGGCCAAGCTGGGCACCGAACCCCACGCCGTAGACCCAGCCCCGGTATTCGTCGAGCCAGCGCTCGTTGACCTGCCGGCGCGGGCCCGGCACGGCGAACGGGCCGCCGTCCACCGCGAGCGCAACGAGTGCGACCAGGGCCAGGATCGCGAGCCGCTGGCGCGTACCGAAGCTCGATGGCAGAACGACCGCCCCCATGGTGCCAGCGAGCGCGCCGGCACCACATCCGGCAGCCACGGACCCGATCACGAACGCTGCCATCGTGATCGCCCACCTCGCCTGGCGGCCCCGCTCGCCGAGCGGGGTGATGCTCGCGAGCATCGATTCCCCTCAAGGAGACCACGCCGCTCGGAGCGCGCCGAGAGTGGCGGCGCAGCAGCCGAGGATCAGTAGCACCGTGACACTCCGCACGGGATAAATCCCGACAGCTTCTCGCTTCATCGGCGACTGCTCATGCTCGCGCACGAGCCTGACGCCGCCTCTGCGAAGGGCACTGCCCATGCCCGTTGTCCGATGTTGATGCGCGTCTCGCCGCGACCGCGGTAGACGGTGTTCCGCTGCTCGAGCGCCGCGTTGTAGAGGTTGCGCGTGACGTTGAGGTAGCGATTGAGCGCCTGGTCTTGGACTGCGGTTGGCTCGAGCTTGTATACGTACGTGCGCCGCATCCGTACGTATGTTCGCCAACGCACCGGACGGTACCGCGCGGCCGCTAAGGCCACCGCGCAGAAGCCAAGTCGTCCTTCTCCGGGGACTTGCGGACGGACTGGTACGGTCATTGGGTATGGGTGCCGCGTGCGTCCGCGTCTGGCCTCGAGCGCGGTCCCGGGTGCAGGCTCGGGTGCTCACGCCCGATGCCCGCGGCCGCGAGCGTCGCCTCGATCGACCGCGCCCGCCTCGTGCCCGCCTTGCCGCTGGCGAGCTCACGCTGATCCTCGATCGCATCGCCCACCAACGAGGCCAGCGCGGTCCAGGTCGTCGCGACGCCCTCGCCCTGGACGGCGCCATCGACCAGCACGAAGTACGGGCTTCCCGGCACGCCATAGTCCTCCCACGCCTGCGAGGACATCACGACGGGGACGCCCGGGCGAGCCAGCGAGCGCAGCCGCGACGGGCGCTCACGATCCGCGCTACGGGTCACGATCACGCTCTGGACGTGGGGCGCCACCCGCCGATCGCTCAGGCCCTCCCAGAACGCAGCGCACGTCGCGCAGCCGCTGGAGAGGAATGCCAGCAGCGTCGGCGCAGATGTTGTAGTGCTGACGCCGTCGAATCCGAGCTTGATCGCGTCGCCGCAGGGGGTTGCGCCCGCCAGCGCCGGAGCGGTCCCGGCGAGCGCCGGGGCGTGCGGGTCGCGCACGGCGCGTGTGACGGAGAGCGGCGGCGAGTGCGGCGCGGCTGCTTGCGCGGCGGCGGCGGTCGGCGGCAGATCGGCGCTGGCCGGGCCCAGGCGGCGCAGGATCTCCGCGTGGCTGCGCAGCAGACCGGCCACCAAGACGACCAGCAGTACGAGCAGCACCGTCTCGGTGCAGACGAGAGCCACCATCAGGCGCCCGCTCCACCGGGCAATTGCCCAGCCAGACCTTGCAGGCAGTCCACGTCCTGGGTGCAGGTGTTGTCGTCGACCATCTCGGTGGCGTTGCAGCCGAGCGTCTCGACGGTGGCCGGGTTCTGGCAGATCACGATCCTGCACGCTACTTCGGTGGTCCCCTCGACGTGTGTGTTGCACTGGCCATAGCGGAAGTGGTTGCAGTCCACGCGCCGGCGCCCGCAGTCGCCTCGTGCGCACCGGCATCCACCGGCAAAATTGTGGCCGGGGATCCGGTTGCAGTCCAGGTAATAGCGGACGCCCTCCTCGTGACACAGGCCGCCGCCCTGGTAGTTGGTGCACTTCCACCACCCAGCGATGTAAGTGCCCTCCGGGCACCTGTTGAGCCCGTGCTCGATCTCGCAGCAGAACGCTGTGTAGCCGTCGTTGCACTTGCTGTCCGGCGCGCAGTGGGCGGGAGCGATTACTGCCCACGCGCTGCCGGGCCGGATCAGATAGCGGATCGGCGCGACGGCAAACGCCGTCCCCGCCAGCGCGGCGCGGGCGAGCAGTCCGCGGCGTGAGATCCTGCGCTCCAGCAGCCCCCCGAGCGAGGCGGCCAGGCGCTCGGTGGGCGCTCCGGACCCGGTCATCGCCGCGGCCCGGTCATCGCCTGCACCCGACCCGGTCATCGCGCGCACCCGGTGAGCGCCCGCACCACCTCATCATCCGCCCGGTCATCGCGCGCAGCATCTCATTCACCTCGTCCATGCTCATGGTGCGCAGCATCTCACTCACCTCGTCCATGGCTCATGCTGCGTCCATGCCCGCCAAGCTCCCGGCAGCTCGGTGTAGGCGAGCACGACCGCGTAGGCCATACCCGCGACGCCGATCGCGAGCGCGGCGCCGACCCCGACCGAGCGGCTGAGCACCCACGAGACACCGTGCGGAACCCAGAGCGCTCCGGCGATGCAAGCCGACGCAAGCGCGAGGCTGGGGATCGAATGGGTGAACGTAACGGGTGACGCATCGGCATCGCCGAAGCAGCCGCACGAAACGCTCCGGCGGGCGAGCACCAACGCCAAGCCGGCGAACGCCGCGTAGAGCAGCGCCAACGCGGCTGCCGCAAAGCGGCTTGGGGCAACCAAGCACCATGCGCCGAGGCTCAGCTCACCGCAAGCAACGCCCCGGACCAGCCAAGGTCGTGCTGGCAGCCCCAAGGCAGCCAGCACGCGCATCGCGGCCACCGGGGAGCGGAGCTTGGCCACCCCCGCGACGCAGAGCACGATCGCGGCGGCGGCGAACGGAGCCATCAGCGCGCCGGCCACGAGCTCATCGCCTTTCCTGCCCCATGCTCCCTGCCCGGCGCTCGAGGATGCTCGCCGCGGCGCTCGCGGGATCGAGCTCGCGTGATACGACGCGATCGAGCAGCTCTTGGATCACGGAGTCCTCTCGGAGCGATTCCTCGAGCTCGCGGCGCATCCGAGAGGCCGCGATTCCGAGCACCTCGTTCATGAGGTTACGTCGGCGGCGCTCGGCGAGCGTCCCTTCAGCCTCGATGTACGCCCGATGCTCGGCGAGCTTCGCGGCGAGCTCCTCGGTTCCCCCGCCGCGTAGCGCCTCGGTCCTCACGATCGGAACCTCCCAGCCCTCGGGCGGGCTGAGCGAGAGGACCGCCTTGACCTCGCGCACCATCGTGTCGGTCAGCGGATGGTCGGCCTTGTTGACGACGATCACGTCGGGGATCTCCATCACCCCGGCTTTGAGCGCCTGGATCGAATCACCCGAGCCGGGCATCAGCACGAGCACGACCGTATCCGCGTGGTCGATGATGTCCACCTCCGCTTGACCGACTCCGACCGTCTCGAGCAGAACCACGTCTCGCCCGGAGGCGTCCATCAGCAGCGCCGCCTGCAGTGCTGCTTCGCTCAACCCGCCGAGCGCGCCGCGGCTAGCCATCGAACGGATGAAGACACCGGGATCCAGGAAGTGCTCCACGAGACGGATCCTGTCCCCGAGCAGCGCTCCTCGCGTGAACGGCGAAGAGGGGTCAAGGGACAGCACCGCGACCGTATTGTCGCGACCGCGCTCGAGCTTGCAGAGCGCGGCCAGGAGCGTTGACTTGCCTACGCCCGGAGCCCCGGTGAAGCCGATGATCGCCGCCCTACCGGTCCTGGGGTAAATTTCGTGCACGAGCGCCCAGCCTTCGGGCTCGTCGTTCTCCACCAGCGAGATCGCCCGCGCGAGTGCACGCGTGTCGCCCGCCAGTAAGCGCTCCGCGAGCGACTGATCGGCATTGGCCATGGCGGCGAGCAATCATGCCAGGGCCGCCGGGCGCCGGCTCTGACCGTGTGCGCCGGCTCTGACCGCGTGCGGCCGGGCGGGACCCCGGTATGTTTGCCCGATGCCCGATTCGTTGGTCGATCGCGTCGACTCGCTGCTGGGGGACGGCATCGAGACGGCCGTCCGAACCAAGCATCGCCTTCGGCTCCGCCGCCTGGGTTGGCAGCATGCGCTGAAGCCGGTTGGAGACGGGCTCTGGGCGCACGGGGATCCGCCACCCCGGAGCGGGTGCTCACTCGACCTGCTTCTCGACGGCGCACATGCGTTGCCGGAGATGGCGCGGGCGCTGGCCGGTGCCCGCGAGTTCATCCACATCACCGGATGGCACATCGAACCCTCTTTGGAGCTCGTGCGCGGGGACGTTCCAGTAGTTCTGGGCCTGCTGCTGGCAGAGCTCGCCGAGCGAGTGGACGTGCGGGTCATGGTCTGGGCCGGAGCGCCGGTTCCCGCGTTTCATCCGACCCGTCGCGAGGTGCTCAAAACCGTGCACAACCTGGTCACCGGCACGCGCATCCAGTGCAAGCCCGACCCGCGCGAGCACCCCTTCCACTGTCACCACGAGAAGACGATCGTGATCGACGGTGAGCTCGCGTTCGTGGGCGGGATCGATCTGACCAACGCCGGCGGTGACCGCTTTGACTCCCAGGCACATCACGCTCGCCGCAGCTTGGGCTGGCATGATGCGGCGGCGCGCCTGCAAGGACCCGCCGTGGCGGACGTCGATCAGCACTTCCGGCTGCGCTGGGAGGAGCTGACTGGAGAGCAACTCCCGGCCGCACCTTCACCGCAACCGCTCGGAGGCCAAACCGTGCAAGTCGTACGCACGATCGCGAACGGTATGTACGATCGCGTGCCGCACGGAGACTTCCGCATCCTGGAGAGCTACACGCGGGCGCTGCGCTCCGCGCGCCATCTGATCTACATCGAGAACCAGTTTCTGTGGTCGACCGAGATCGTCGCGATCCTCGCCGACAAGCTGCGCCACCCGCCGCAGCCAGACTTCCGCCTCGTGCTCCTGCTGCCCGCCAAGCCCAACAATGGGAGCGATGACACCCGCGGGCAGCTCGGAGTGCTGGGCGCCGCGGACGCGGGCGCAGGGCGCCTGCTGGCGGTGACGGTCCGCGCGCTCTCAGAGGGCCGTGCGGATCCGCTGTACGTCCATGCGAAAGTCGCCGTCGTAGACGATCGCTGGCTCACGGTGGGATCGGCCAACCTCAATGCCCATTCGCTCTTCAACGACACCGAGATGAACTTGGTCACCGAGGATCCGGAGCTTGCCCATCAACTGCGAGTTCGCCTATGGGCCGAGCACCTCCAGCTCGACGAAGCGACGGTGGCGAGTTGCGATCCGCACGTGCTCGTCGACGAGCGTTGGCGCCCGATCGCGCAGAAGCAGCTCGCGCGCCGAGACGCGGGCGAGCCTCCTACTCACCGCCTGCTTGCCCTGCCCGGAGTAAGCAGGCGCTCGCGCCGGCTGCTCGGGCCCTTGCAAGGACTCATTGACGACGGCTGACATGCAGTCAGCGATTGGACACCAGGTGCAGCGCGCACGCGATCCTTCCACGACGCCCTCGCTGCTGCGCTCGCCGCCGGCCCCGCTGGCCGGCGGACCGCTTGCATTCCTGCGCTTCGCGCGGGCAAACCACATGCTCAGACGCGGCTACGTACTGCTTATCGCGCGCTGGCTGTGGCTCAAGCTGCGCTGGCGCGGGCGCCTTCAGACCGACGGTCTGTGTTTCATATGCCCAGGGGTGAAGCTCGAGATCGGCCCCAGTGCCACCATTTCCTTAGGGCGCTGGTCGTGGCTCGGACATGGGTGCAAGGTGCGCGCACATGAAGGGACGATTTCGATCGGAGCCAAGTCGGTGCTCGGCCAGGAGTGCACGATCTCCGCCTACCAGCGCGTGTCGATCGGCCGCGAGTGCATCATCGCCGACCGGGTCATGATGATCGACTTCGACCACGGCACGGCCGAGATCGAGCGCCCGATCCGGGAGCAGGGGATCTACAAGCGCGACGTCGAGGTCGGCCACAACGTCTGGATCGGCTACGGCGCCTGCGTGCTGCGCGGCGTGAAGGTGGGCGAGAACTCCGTGATCGGGACAAGCGCCGTGGTCACCCGCGACGTACCGGAGAACGCAGTCGTGGCCGGCATCCCGGCGCGCGTGATCCGCACGCGCAAGGAGCCCAAGACGTTCCGCTGGGCTTGAACGCAACCGCGAGGCGCGGGAGCTCGGCACGTCGGAGCGGTGAGCTTGGAAGAACGATCGAGAGCACCGAAAACTTGCCCGAACCACCCCAGAGCGGCCTCACCGTCCTTGATCGTGTCGTCGCTCACGGTGCGGCTGTGGCGGATGGCGTTCGTAGCTCGGTGAGCTGACCGAATCGCGAGATGAGCGCTTTCTTGGTGCCGAAATTCGTGCGAGCTTCGCTTCGCCATCCACTGACGCATAACCCGCTCCGTGTCGCGAGCATCGTCACCGGAGCGTCGAACGGGCGCCAGAACTCGACACTCGAGGCTTCTGCGATGGCGAGTGTCGCATGGAGCGCGCATAGCGACACGCACACGACACTCGCCTCGGCGACGGTGTCGAGTGTCGAGTTGTGACCGAGCTGGTGGCGGAACCGCGGATCCGCTGATCGGGTGGCGGAATCCGCGGATCGCCGCCTCAGAGAGCCTGTGCCGTATAGGTAGCCTTCCGACCCCACTCACGACCTCGAAGTGCCAAAGGTCGAGTAGCGAGAGCGGCGCAGTCAGCGGCCACCAGAGCAGCGTCGCTCACGGATAGGCGGAGTGCGCCGGCGCGAGGGGCGAGACGGTGACGGTGCGGCACTCATACGCACCATCCGGCGTCGCCGTGCGGATCGTCGCCGTGTCATCGGGTGCGATCGCCTGCAGGCCATACGCGGTGGCGCAACCCGCGCTCGAGTCGCTGCCCGGGGCGACGTGCGTGACGCCGAGCCGGAAGGACGCGCTGGCTCCAGGACCGAGCACCAGCGCCCTCACGGGCACCGCGCCGAAGAAGTCGTGCGTGGTGCGGGTCGGGACAGTGGGCAGCGGGGCGCCGGCGCGATCAAGGAATAGGACGCCCGGATAGCCGTAGGTCCGGCAGTAAGCACCGCTGACGTTTCGCAGTGCGAACCCGAGCTCGCCATGGCCGAGACCTCCATTCTGGCCGAGGAACGACAGTGCCAGTCCGGCGCCCACGCAAGACGCTCCGCCACCGGCGGGCTTGCTCGGCGTAGTGTGGGTGGCGGTGGCGGTGGCGGTGGCGGTCGTGGCGGTTGTGGCGGCGGTCGCGGTCGTCGCGGCGGTCGCCGTCGTGGCGGTCGACGCGGTGCTCGGAGGCAAGCCGGCCGACGAGGCTGGTTGCCGTCTCGCGTTGCCCGATCCCCCGCAGGACGCGAGCACGAGCGCGGCAAGCAGGACGACCGTCAAGCGCATACGGTGAATGTTCGGGAGCGTGGTCCTCGTTCCTCCACACGTCTCCCATCGTGACCGCGGCGAACGCGCCGCGCGGCAGCGACGCCGAGAGCATGCCGGCGTTGAGAACTCGCAGGCCAAGGCGCTCACGCGCGTACGCCGAGCCGAACTCGCTCGGCTCGACGCCGAGCGTCTCCCAGCCGCGGTCGCGAGCCTCCGCGAGCAGGAAGCCCACCCAGCAGCCGAGGTCCAGCATGGCGCCGCGATCCGGCGCGTAGGCCTCGATCCGCGCCAGTGCGCGTCTGGCCGTCTCACGCTGACCTGCCTCCTCCTCGACGTAATCCTCAGAGACGGCCCCTGCGTAAGCGGGCGCTAGCACAGTCTCGGCGGGCATCGGCTGAAGCTGCATGTGCCCACAACCAGAGCACCTGACGATGTCGGCGAGCGCGGTCCCGAACCGATCGCTACTCGGAATCAGTCCTTCGGGGTCCAGCTCGGCGGCCACCGCCATGTGTGCGCGCAGCTCGCTAGCACCGCAAGCCGCGCACCTCGCTTCACCTGCCACCGACGAGCCCACCTGGCCGCCCATTCATCGCAGAGCAGCAGCTCACCAGCTCGCATGACCGCACGTGCACTGTCTTGGCGCAGGCCTCAGCGCTTGGCCAGCCGCCGGCCGCTAGGACTGGACGGCTGGACGTAGTTGATGCCGTAGTGGTGATACAGCTCGCCCTCCTGGTGAGCGTCGAGCTCGCCGTCTTGGTCGATGTTGAGGGCGTCCTTGACCTCCTCCTTGGACACGGTGACCGCGATCCCGTCAGGACTGGCGGTGGCGCCTACAAGCGGCACGAAAGTCAGGTGCTTTGAAACCAAGCCCTCCTTGACCGACCCGAACATAGGCTCGTCGGTCGTCGTATCGACGTAGACGTCCTGGAGCGTTCCGATCTTGTCACCATCACGATCGGCTAGGTCCTTGCCGCGCCAGTCCGCGATGTTCTCGACGTGAGCCATTGTGGGCTCCTTCCCTTTGGTTGGATGGGCGGTGGCTGGTTCTCTGGCCAGCGGAGTCTACGCGAGCAGCAACTCGTGCAGCCGGGATTCTCCCGCAAGCTCGGGATGGAATGCGACCGCGAGAACGTTGCGGTGCCTGACGGCGACCGGGTGACCGTCGAGGACGCCCAGCACCTCCACGCCGGCTCCGTGCGCCTGCACCCAGGGAGCACGGATGAAGACCGCGTGCACGGGTCCCCCGGCCACGCCCGTGAGGGCGATGTCGGCCTCGAAGGAGCGTAGCTGGCGCCCGAACGCATTGCGCTGCGTGCGGACATCCAATGCTCCGAGATGATCGCGGTCGAGCATGATCATCCCGGCGCACGTACCGAGGACCGGAGTGCCGCTGCCGATCAGCTCCCGCAGCGGCTGGGCGAGTCCTTCACGCTGGATTCCGAGCGTCATCACGGTCGACTCACCACCGGGAATGATCAGCGCATCCAGCCTTTCGAGGTCCCCCGGAACTCGAACCTCGCGGGCGCTTGCGCCCAGCGAGCGGACGATCTTGGCGTGTGCCTCGAATCCACCCTGCAAGGCGAGAATCCCGACGAGTCCGGGCCCGGGCGCCCCGCGCCGGCGCACGTGGCTACCAGCCGCGCGGTGCCAGTAGCTGCTCAGCTCCGAGCTTGGAGGTCTCGAGGCCCACCATCGGCTCACCGAGCCCTGTGGACGCCGCAGCCACCCGGACCGGATCCTGGTAGTGGGTGGTGGCCTCCACGATCGCGCGGGCTCGTCGCTCGGGATCCGCGGATTTGAAGATCCCGGAGCCGACGAACACGCCCTCGGCCCCGAGTGCCATCACGAGCGCGGCGTCGGCTGGGGTGGCAATCCCACCCGCGCAGAACAGCACCACTCCAAGGCGCCCCTCGGCGGCGATCTGGCGCACGAGGTGAAGCGGTGCCCCAAGATCCTTGGCGGCGCTTGCCATCTCCCCTTGGTCAAGAGTGGCGACCCTCGCGATCTCACTCCGGATCATCCGCAGGTGACGTACGGCCTCGACGATGTCGCCCGTCCCCGCCTCGCCCTTGGAGCGGATCATCGCGGCGCCCTCGCCGATACGCCTGAGCGCCTCGCCCAGGTTGGTGGCGCCGCAGACGAATGGGATCTTGAACGCCCACTTGTCGATGTGGTTGGCCTCGTCGGCGGGCGTCAAGACCTCCGACTCATCGACATAATCGACCTCCAGCGCCTCTAGCACTCGAGCCTCAGCGAAATGCCCGATCCGCGCCTTGGCCATCACGGGGATCGAAACCTCCTCCTGGATCGTGCGTATCATCGCGGGATCAGACATGCGGGCGACACCGCCGTCGCGCCTAATGTCTGCGGGAACACGCTCCAGCGCCATGACCGCAACGGCACCCGCATCCTGCGCGATCCGCGCCTGGTCGGCCGTCACGACATCCATGATCACGCCGCCCTTCAGCATCTCGGCCAAGCCGGCCTTGACAGTGAACGTGGCTTCGTCGCGCGCGATCTCTGAATCGTGACTCATCGCCAGCGTGAGTGTAGCCCGGCCAGGTTCGACGGCTACCATCGCCCGCCGTGGCGAAACCCGTACCTCAGGCGGTGTTCACCGCGATCGCCGGCGCCGAGGACCGCATGCACGCCAGCGAGCTTGCGCGCGGGCCATGGGACCCACATGCGCAGCACGGCGGCGCCCCCGCGGCGCTGCTCATGCGCGCGTTCGAGCGGCTGATTGGCGCAAAGGACCTGGCTTTGGCTCGGGTCACCTACGAGATCCTGCGCCCGGTCCCGCTCGGTGCGCTCGAGGTCACGGCTCAGGCGCTCAGTACAGGACGCCGGGTCCAGCTCCTGGAGGGATCGATCCTCGATGCCGCCGGGACCGAAGTCGTGCGCGCGCGCGGCCTGCGGATCCGGCGAGCCGAGACCCAGCTCCAGCCTGAGACCGTACGCCCTCTCCTACCGCCCGGCCAAGGAGCCGAGAACGATCTGGAGCGCGATCAGGGCGTGACGTTCGCCACGGACGCAATGGAGATCCGCTTCGCTGACGGCGCCTTTCACCAACCCGGGCCCGCGACTGCGTGGTTTCGCCTGCGCGTAGCGCTAGTTGCGGGCGAGCACGCTTCACCGCTGCAGCGACTGGCGGCTGCCAGCGACTTCGGTAACGGCATCAGCGCGGTGCTGCGATGGGACGAGCACCTCTTTATCAATCCCGACCTGACGCTCTACGTCGAGCGTGAACCGGTCGGCGAATGGATCGCGCTGGAAGCGCAGACGAGGATCGCATCGGGCGCAGTCGGCGTCAGCGAGAGCGTGCTGTACGACCAGCAGGGCCGCGTAGGGCGAGCGATGCAGGCCCTGCTCGTCGCGCGCCGATGAGCATGCGGGCGTGCGAAAAGAGGAGGGGGCGCAAACAGAGGTGCGCGGCCGGGGGCGCGCGGTGGCCGGCCGGGGGCGCGCGGCCGGGGGGGCGCTGCGGCGTGCGGTCCGCGGGCCTACTTCAGCCGGAATGCCTTGATCCGCACGTCGTACTGCTGGGCGTCGCGTGCGTATACGGCGTATGCGAGCGCCTGGATCAGCGACAGCAGCGCCGTGTGCGAACGAACGAACGCTGGCGTGTTGGAGGAGTAGTAGAGCCGGATCCGCGCCAGCCGCGCGACTTCCGAGAGCGTCGCGTCGGTGATTGCCAGCGTCGGCGCCTTGCGGTGTCGGGCAAGCTTCATCGTCCGCGAGATCAGCGGATGAGGGCGTCCGGCGGACAAGCCGATCACCAGCGTCTCGGAGTCAATCCGCGCCAGCCGGCCGAGCGCCTCCTGCGATGGGCTTGCGACGATCTCCGCTCGCAGGTCGAGCAGCATCAACAGGTGCCGTAGGTAGCTGGCAAAGAAGGCCATCTGGTCGGCACCCGCGATCAGCACCTTCTGGGCGCAGACGATCGCGTCGACGGCGGCTTCGACGGCGGAGCGCGAGAGCTTGTGCGCGGTGTCCTCGACGTTCACATGGTCTGCCGCGAGCGCTGCCTCGAACTCGGTGTGATCCAGCGAGAACAGCGGCGTGGCGGCGATCGTCTCACCGGCGCCCGGCGGCCGGCGGCGGTACTCGTCGCGCGCAGCCTGCTGGAGCTCTGGAAAGCCTTCGAACCCAAGGCCCTGTGAAAACCTGACCACCGTGCTCGACGACGTGTTCGCCCGCCGGGCCAGCTCCTCGGCGGTCTGAAACGCGGCTTCGTCGAGATGATCGACGATGTACTGCGCGACGTCCTTCTGTGAACGCGAGAATTCCTCGAAGCGATCGCGGATGTATGCAGATAGAGCCTGGTGGCGTGTGGAGGCCTCTGCGGTGGCGGTCGAACTGACTAACGGTTTCATCGGCTGGCGTCTGATTCGACGCCACCTGCCAATGTTCCTTCACGTGCTTCGCGGACTACTGGCCGAGGCGCTCCTGGCGCTCCTGGTCCTGCTTGCGCTCCCCCATCCCCTGAATGACGATGTAGACGATCAGCACGTTGACCATCACCCCGATCCCGAGGAACGTGGCGAGCAACGCGAGGGTCTGGGCCAGGGCGGCCCCAGCAGTGATCAGCATCTCGACCGGCAGCCTACCTCAAGCTCGAGCGCGGGGCCGCAATATCCTGCGCGTGCCCTTCCGCAGTGCTAGCGTCGCGCCAGCTTTGCGGCCCGGTAGCTCAGTCGGTTAGAGCAGCGGACTCATAATCCGTCGCGCGCAGGTTCGAGTCCTGCCCGGGCCATGGGAAAAGCCTCGATCAGCAACCGCTTCTGCTTACGCGTCCACACCGATCCCCGGGTACTGAAGTTTGGGATCTATCACTCTCGGGCGCCGGCAGCTGCGCTTCGTGCTCGCTTGGGCGGAGCTACACCAGCGCGAGCTTCTAGAGAACTGGCGGCTGGCACGAGACGGTGAGACACTTCAGGAGATCGAGCCGCTCCAATGATCGGACTGACCCCAGACATCACAGACGTAGCCGTCGTCCGCCACGGCGCCGTGCGCCTGACCTTCGCCGACGGTCTGGCGGGTGAAGTCGACGTGCTGGAACGAATGCGCGGCCCGGTGTTCCTGGAGGCTCGAACGCCGGCGGGGTTCAGCCAGGTGAAGCTCGATGCCGAGACCGGGACCGTCGTCTGGCCAGGAGGCGCAGACCTGGCGCCCGACACGCTCTATGTACGCGTTCGCACAGGCGCCTGGCCTGGTGAAGAGCTGGCGGCCTGAAGCCGGACGCTCAACGAGGCCATCCAGGGCTCCCCAAGGCTCCCCGAAATGACCGTCACGGCCACCACTGAGCGTACTTCAGAGGGTCTCAAACGCCCGTAAATACTGGAGATGCACTGGTCGGGCGCGTCTCATAATCCGTCGCGCGCAGGAGCGAGCTTTGCCTGGCCGCCGGGCATCTGGCTGTAGAGCCTGCTGTAGTCAAACAGCGCTGCTCCCGTGCTCTGCTCTCGAACCTGCGTGGTCTCGCAGTGCGAGTAGAGCTCTGATCGCACATGTAGCAATCGCCGCAGGAGATGTTGAACGGCACCACTACTACGGCATCTCGCTGACTGATGCTTACCCCCGAACCCATGCATGCAACCCCGACCTCCGGTTCAGCGGTGCCGAGGGCGCTGAAAGAAAGCGCGAGCCGGGCACCCGAAAGGGGCCGGCTCGCGCGTGTGCTCAGTGCTGCTCCCCAACTTCCCGTCCCTACCTCGTCCCCCATTTCCTACCTTCCCTTCCCCTACCTTCCCTTCCCCTACCTCCAGTTTGTCGGCGCGAACCTTCCGCCAAAGTTTATGCGTTTCGTCACGAGCTATTGTAGGCACTGAATACCCTCAGCGACGAGAAAGTTGCACGTGTCGCGAAGTTTTTTTTTAGGATTCTCTCATCCAGGTGCGCCACGGAGTGCTCGGCCGAGGATCCGGCGCCAACCGGCCAGTTGCACCGCGCCCCCTCAGACAGCGGTCTGCGCGGGTTTAGCAGCGCGTAGATGACGTCGCCCGGCTGAGCTTCGAGCCCTGGCGTCAACGGCGGTAGCCCCGCGCCTCATGCCGGACAACGGCACCGAGATCGTCGATGAGGAGCACGGAAATGAAGGAACTGATCCGTTGAATGCGCTGTACTGGCGCCGGTTCGCGGGGCGCGGCAGGTGACCGAAGAAGGAACCCGGTCTCGCGCAGAGCGTGTGCGCATGTCCATCATCGGCTCGCTCCCCTCAACCGCCCTTCCGCTCCGCCTTTGCACGACTCGCGGCATCGCGCAGGCGGCGCGCCTCGTCGCGCGCGGTGAGCGCCTGCTGCTGCTGGGCGAGCGCGGCGGCCTTGGACTCGAGCGCTTCCAATCGCTCCTCGGATGCCTTGTCGCTGACCTCTTCCCGCGCACGGACCGCCGCCTCGTTACTGGCTGCCAGGCGCTTGCGATCGACCTCGGCGGCGCGATCGGTCTTCTCCCTGCGCTTGCGATCGACCTCCTCGCGCTGGGCCTTCGCGCGCTGCTGGGCCTGCTTGCGCTCGCGCTCGGACTGCTTATGACGCTGGTCGAGCCGCTCGTCGGCGGCCTCGCTCATCCACTCGGCCTCACCGCGCAAGCGCAGCGCTCGCTCGCGCTCGTCGGCGGCCGCATAGCGATTCTGGGCGTCTTCCCGCAGCACCGGATCGCCGAGGATGTTGCCGAGAATCGCGCGCACGGTGCCATCGGCGCGATCGATGGCCAGCTTGGCCGTGGCCCTCGGAGCCGCGGCGCTCTCACCGTCGCTGGGAAGGAGGCCGATCATGGTGTCCAGCGGAAGGCGCACCAGTCTCAGCGCGCTATCTACCGCAAACCGCCTGAGGGCTCCAACGTTCACTCTCGATCACCACCTGACTCGATGTCCTGCGCGCGGCTCTCGGCGCGGCGTGCTCGCTGCTCTAGCCGGATTGCGCGCTCGGCTGTGGCGAGGCGTTCCTGCTCGGCGCGCTGCTCGGCGGTCGAGGCCCCCGATTCTCTGGTCTCACGTTCACTCTGCGCCGCGGCCTGCTCGCGCTGTGCCTGCGCCTTCGCGCTTGCGTCCGCCTCGCGGCGGTCAGCCTCGATCTGCTCCTCGCGCTCCTGCGCGGCCACTTCGTTCTGTAGCCGCCGCCGCTCGCGCTCGGTTTCGGCTTCATCGGCTTGCAGCGATGCCTCAGCATCGCCCTGCTTTGCCTGTGCGGCCGCGCGCTTTGCCTGCGCCTCAGCGTCGGCCTGGGCCTGCTGGAGGCGACCCTCACGGGCCAGATCCTCGTTGCCGGTAAGCGATGCTGCGGCTTCCTTCGCCTTGCCGGCGATCTTGCCGGCGAGGCCGCCGGCAATCCGCTCAGAGCTTTCTCGATCAGTCAAGTCCTCAGTGCTCCTTTGCTTGGAAGTCGTTCGCGCGGTCAAGCCGCCACCTCAGATAAACAGATAGACAACCCGCTCCGATGATCGGTCAAACGGATGTTCGCAGAACGCTCAGCTCGGCCGCGGCACGCTCAACTCGGCCAACCACCGGCGTCAGCTCGGCCACAGATTGCGAGGAAGTCAAGCGCCGCCTCCAGGGGCGCCGGCGCAAGCGCGAAGTCGCTCGTGGCGATCGCCGGCGTGAAGCGATCGTAGAAGGCGCCCGTGAGCCCGAGCCGGGGATGGATCGTGTCCCACCCGAGCCGCAAAGCAAGCTCGTGGATCCGCAGCTTGCGCGCGTGGAACACCCCGAGCAGCTCGACGCGGTCAAACACCGAGCCGCACAGTCGGTGGAATTCGCCGGGCTCGTACTCCTTGCAGTGCCACGGGTTGGCGGACTTGCTCGCGCCCGCGGGCGCGAGCGTCAATACGTTTGGAGTCGAGATGTAAGCGACCCCGCCCGGCGCGAGAATGCCGTGGAAGTGCCTCAGCACCGTCACGGGATCGGGCACGTGCTCGATCGTCTGCAGGAAGACAACCGCATCGCAAGAAGCCTCGTCGCCGTAGCTCTGCACCATGTCGCGCTCGAAGCGCAAGTTCCGGCGCGCGTAGCGCAGCCGCGCGTGCTCGTGAGCCTCGGGGTTCGCGTCCACGCCGATCACCCGGGTCCCCGCGTGGGAGAGCAGCTCTGACCCATAGCCCTCCCCGCAGGCCATGTCGATCACCCGCAGTCCCGAAACCCGCGCACCGATCCACTCGTACACGGCCAGGTGCCGGCGAAACCAGTAGTTCTCGGCGGGCACATCGGGCAGCGTTCGCTCACCGGTGAGCTCGAGCGGGGGGACCCCCTGCGGTTGGTTTCGCTGGACGTATACGTTCATGGGCCCGAGCGCAACGGTAATCTGCCCGGGCCATGGAGGCTTCGCGGACCGCGGAGGAGATCCGCGAGGTCAACTCCCGCTACCACGACGTAGCGGCCGGCGGCTACGACTTCAAGTGGGGGATCGACTTTGGCCCTGTCGGGCGTGCGCAAGTACTCAGCAAGCTCCGCAAGCTCCTCGCAGGCGAGCTGGAGCACGGCTTCCAGCGCGCGCTGGAAGTTGGTGCGGGCACTGGCTACTTCAGCCTCAACCTGCTCGGAGCGGGCGTCATCGACGACGTGACCTGCACCGACATCTCCCCAGGAATGATAACCACGCTGCGGGCCAACGCGAAACGGCTGGGCATGGATGTCAAGGCCGTTTGCGCAGATGCAGGGTCGCTTCCTTTCCCCGATGCGAGCTTCGATCTCGTCCTGGGCCATGCGGTGCTCCACCACCTTCCCGACCTTTGGCGGGCGTTCGCGGAGTTTCACCGCGTGCTGGCGCCAGGAGGGAGGATCGCATTCGCCGGGGAGCCCTCGCAAGCCGGCGACCGCTTGGCTGCTATCCCCAAGCGCGGGGCGAAGGCGCTCGCCCCGATCTGGCGCCTGGTGCTGGGCACGCAGGCGCTGGCGCCGGCTGTTGCCTCGCCTTCAGAAGATCGGGGTGACCAGACCGACCAGAGTGACCACGCTCTGGAGCGTTGCGTCGATGTCCACACGTTCACGCCACGGGAGCTCACGGACTACGCACGCCGAGCGGGCTTCGCAGACGTGCGAGTGCGCGGCGAGGAGCTGGTGGCAAGCTGGTTCGGATGGTTCAACAGGGGCCTCGAGGCGAGCGCCGACCCCGACGGGGTGCCGATGCTCTGGCGCCAGTATGCGTTCCACGGTTACCTGCTGTTGCAGCGCCTCGACCACCAACTGCTGGAACGGAGCCTTCCGCCCGCGATCTTCTACAACCTGCTGCTCACGGCGCGCAAGGCCTAGCGCCGCCCACCCCGCGCGCAAGGCCTAGCGCCGCCCACGGCGTGTGGGGCTAGCCGCACCGGCCCCGCGCGCACAGGCAGCTACAACGTCTTCCTAGAATCAGGTGGGCGATGCCGGATCGGCACCCCGATGATTGCGAAGAGCTCCCGCTCTTTCCGCTGGGAATCGTGGCGCTCCCCGGCGAGCTCATCCCGTTGCACATCTTCGAGCAGCGCTACCAGACGATGATCGCGGAGTGCCTGGCGTTGGAGCGCGAGCTCGGGATCGTCTGGCTGTCTGACGACGAGCTGCGAGAAGTAGGATGCGCAGTGGCGATCGAAAGGATCCTGGAGCGTCTGGACGACGGCGGGATGAATCTGCTCGTGCGGGGTACGCACCCGTTCCGGGTTCTGGAGCGCTTGGGCCATCTGCCCTATCCGGCGGGCGTGATCGAGCTGCTCGAGGATCGGCCGGAGACCCCGGACCCAGAGCTCGCCCGCGCCGCACACGAGCTCTACGCGGATCTCGTCAAGCGGGCGGCCGACCGCGACCTCGATCAGGAGCTGTTGTCAGAGCTGAGCGCGTACGCGATGGCGGCGACCGTGGACTTCGGCCCCGATGCCAAGCAGGGCCTGCTCGAATTGCGTTCGGAGAACGCTCGTCTAGGGCTTCTGGCCAGACTGCTGCGCGCCTCGATCAAGCGCCTGGAGCTCGCCGGCCGTGCGCAGGCGCGGGCCCGGTCCAACGGCAAGGTGAGCCTCGGCTGACGGCGATCAGGGCCTTGGACTTACGGTGGTCACAGGTTGCCATACGATGGCCGGCCTGCAGGCCGGCCACCCAACCGGCGTTACGGCCCAGGATAGCCACGTGCCCTGCGCAGGCTCTCCCCCTCAAGCGTTGTAGACGACCATCGCGAGCCCGAACAGGACGCAGTAGATCCCGAACGGCCTCAGGTTGCCCTTCCTGAAGTAGCGGGTCAGGAAGTGGACGGTGCCGATCGCGACTACCGCGGCGAAGATCGCGGCGATGAAGGCGGCACCACGCACGCCGTTGTTGCCAAGCGGGCCGGTCAGGTCGGGAATCTTGTAAATGCCCGCTGCAAGGATGATCGGCGTCGCCAGCAGGAAGCCGAGCCGCCCCGAGTCACTGTTGTCCAAGCCGCGCTGGAGTCCGGCGGCCATCACGACCCCGTCGCGGCTGATGCCGGGTATCAGCGCCGTCGCCTGCGCCACCCCGATCACCCCCGCCTCGCGGTACTGGAGCGTGTCGAGCCGGCGGCCGCCAGCGGCATTCTTACCCTCCTGCGCCGCCAGCGCGCGGACCTCCGCGCGCCTGCGCAGCCGCTCGGCGCCCAGCAGCATGACGCCATTGACGACAAGGAAGATTGCCGCGGTGATCGGCTTGGCGAGCGCCACCCGCACCGGATGCTCAAACGCGATGCCCAGGAGCCCGACCGGAACGCTGGCTGCGATGATCAGCCAGGCGAGCCGCTCGGTCGGCGTCTCTATGCGCCGCTTGCGCAGCGTCGCGAAGAACGCCCCGATGATCTCGATCCAATCGCGCCAGAAGTAGATCAAGAGGCCGATCGCGCTGCCGACGTGGAGCATCACGATGAACGCGAGCCACGGAGACTCGGACTGCGACTGCCAGGCCACCAGCGTGTGCCAACCGAACAGGTTCGGGAACAGCACCGTGTGCCCGAGGCTCGAGATCGGGAACAGCTCGGATGCCCCCTGCAAGATGCCGAGCACGATCGCCTGAAAGGTGCTGACCGGGTTTGGAGCGTGATGGATGAGCGCAAGCGCGATCACAGAGCGGGAAACCTTATCCGGCGCTCTAACGGGACGCTAAGCGCGCAGCCGCCGTCATCCGCGCAGGCCGCACGGCCCCTGAGCCGCCTGCGCGGCGAACAGCTCCGCCTCGGCCAGCTCGTGGCGCTGGCGCGCTGCGGTGTCGGGGAAGGTGATCGAGCCGTTCTCCAGCTTGATCGTGTACGAGAACACGCTGTTTGCGCCGACCGGTACGCGCAACTTCGCCCTCGCGTCCTTGTCGAGGTCGCTCGCCAGCGCGCGCGCCTGTATCAGCAGGGAATCCGGGAGCGACTTGGCGGCTGCGCCGTCGCAGCGGATCGTGCCGCTGTCGTTGACCACCAGCGTTAGCGGCCGGCCCTGGCCGGCGCGCGTGAGCAGGAACAGGTCGGCACCCTGCACGTTGAGGCCACAGCCGGTGAGCAGTGCAGCGACCAGGATCGCACCGAGAGCTCGGGCCCGCGGGTTTGTGCAGGGCCGCGGACTCGGAGAGGCCCGCGGGTTTGTGCAGGGCCGCGGACTCGCGGAGGTCCGCGCGTTCGTGCAGGTCCGCGGGCTCACGCCGGCTGCTTTCGGCCTCCGGGCGCCACGATCACCGCGGCGCCGCCGCGCCGCGGATCCCCGCCGCCGGAGAACGCGCCGTCGGCTTCCCGCGCGGCCGCCTGAACCCCGCCGAAGAACAGGTTGAGCTCGCGAAACCGGCTGATCGGCCAGCCGGCGCCCGCCAACGTCCGCGTATCGACCCCTGGCTCGGCATACACGATCCCATCCTCGTAGTGAATCCGGGGCGCGCGTACAGCGTCGCCGGCCGGCAGCCCATCGTCGAGCACGCGGACGATCGTTTGCAGGATCGCGGAGCGGATCCGGTTGGAGCCGGCGCTCCCGACCACAAGCTCAGGGCCACCGTCACGCATTACGACCGTCGGCGCCATCATGCTCGGCAGGCGCCGGCCCGGAGGGTGGCGATGAAATCCGAGCGGGTTGAGATCCTGCTCGCCGAGCATGTTGTTCAGGTGAACTCCGGTCCCGGGGACCACCACTCCAGAGGATGAGCCGTTCGAGCACGTGACCGAGCAGGCCCACCCGTCGCGGTCGAGCACCGCGATATGGGTGGTCGAACCGAGGGGACCACCACCAAGAAAGCGGGCGACGAAGCGGGGATCGTCCAAGCCCGCCAAGAACTCCGGCGTGCGCTCGCGCTGCGTGCGCTCCATCACGGCGACGATCTGCTCGACTCCGGGCGCTCGGTCCTGCACAGCCAGCAACGCCAGCGCGCGCGCGATCAGGATCCCGCCGGCGGACGGGGGCGGATTGGTCAGAATCTCACGACCGCGGTACGTGGCGCGGACCGGAGCACGGTCAACCACCGCATACCCGTGCAGATCAGACGCGGTCAGCATCCCACCTCGGGCGCTCACCCAGTCCACGATCGCCGACCCGATCTCGCCGGAGTAGAACGGAGCCGCACCCTCGGCGCCAAGGCGCTCCAGCGCATCGGCGAGCTCTGGCTGGCGGATCTTCTCCCCTGCGCGCAAGAGCTCCCCCTGCGGCGCGAACAGCGCGGCACACTCTGGCGTGGAGGTGACGATTGCGGCCAGGATCTCCACCATGTACGCCTGCTCGGGGTTCAGCTCGGTCCCTACCCGCGCGAGCCGGGCGGCCGGCTGCACGAGGTCGGACAGCGGGATCCGGCCGAAGCGAGCCGCGGCCTCACACAGGCCCGCCGGCATCCCATACGTGCCCACCGACGCGACGCCGATGTTGAACACCTGGATCGCATCCCCGAAGGAGACGCTGATCGGTAGTAGCTGGGCCCGAGCGGCGTCCTCAGCGCCGGGGTTTGGCGCCGCCACGAAGAAGTCGAGCAGCACCGGCGCACGATCGGGGGCCACCACCAGCATGTATCCGCCCGCACCCAGGCCGGTCAGCAACGGCTCGACGACAAACGACGCAAGCATCGCGCCGAGCGCGGCGTCCACGGCATTGCCCCCCTCCCGCAGCACGTCGGCGCCCACCCGAGCGCTGACCGGATGTCCAGCCGCAACCACACCGAGCTCAGAGGGGGGCCTAGAGGGCATCGGATTTGCGCAGGGGCGTGGATCCTTCCACGCGAGCTTGCGAGTGTGCAGGACGCAGGGAGCGACGTGCGCTCTGCACGCGACCGACCGAGGACGCAGCTAGGCGCCGGCTATAGGCCCTCAGCGGCGGGGAATGAACTCGGGGACGTCTAGCTCGATCGGGGCCGGGCGCTCGCGCAACCGGCTCACTCGGGGCTCGCCACGGGGCTCGCGCAGCGAATCGCGTGCTTCGGAGGGCCTGCGGGCCTCCTGGGTCCTCCGCGCTTCGGGCGCCCTGCGAGCCTCCGGGGACCTGCGAGCCTCCGGGGCGGAGCGATCGTTCTCGCGGCCGCGCGGCGCATTAGGCCCGTATCCTGTCGCGACCACCGTCACCCACACCTGATCGTCGAGCTTCTCGTCGACCATTGCTCCGAAGATGATGTTCGCGTCAGGGTGAGCGGCCTCCGCCACGGCCTTGGCGGATTCGTTGACCTCCCACAGCGAGAGGTCGCGGCCACCGGTGATCGAGAGCAGAATCGAGCGAGCGCCCTCCATGCTCGTCTCGAGCAGCGGCGAGGCTACGGCCTGCTCGGCTGCATCGATCGCCCGTCGCTCGCCGGCGCCCATGCCGATGCCGAGCAGCGCGTTGCCGGCATCGGACATGATCGTCCGCACGTCGGCGAAGTCGAGGTTGATCAAGCCTGGAAGCGTGACCAGGTCGGAGATCCCCTGGACGCCCTGGCGCAAGACGTCGTCGGCGACCCGGAATGCCTCCACCATCGAAGTGTTGCGGTCCAGCACGGAGAGCAGGCGGTTGTTGGGCACGACGATCAGCGTGTCGACCTCCTCCGCGAGTGCCGCGATCCCGGCCTCGGCCTGGTCGCGTCGCCTGGAGCCCTCGAACTGGAATGGCCGCGTGACGATCCCGACCGTCAGCGCTCCGAGGTCCCTCGCGATCTGCGCGACGATCGGCGCGGCCCCAGTCCCCGTCCCGCCCCCGGCACCGGCCGCGATGAAGACCATATCGCAACCGCGCAGCAGCGCCTTGATGCGGTCGTGCTCCTCTTGTGCAGCCTGGCGGCCGAGATCGGGGTTTGACCCAGAGCCCAGTCCGCGCGTGATCGAGTCACCGATGTGCAGAGTCTCGTGCGCCGCCGAGGTTTGCAGCGACTGCAGGTCAGTGTTGATCGCCAGAAACTCGACTCCCTCGATCTCCGCCTGAACCATACGGTTGATCGCGTTGACTCCGGCGCCACCGACGCCGACGACGCGGAGCACGGGAGTCCCGACGGTCCTGGGCGCCGCAAAAGCGTCCCCGGCGCGCTCGGGCCGGGCATAGACATCGTGGTCGAAATCCTCACGCGGCGGCTCCTCATGCGGCGGCTCCTCACGCGGGGGCTCCTCACGCGGGGACTCGGCTGGCCGCTCGAGCATGTTCGCCGGGATGTCGGCTGAGAACGCCTGGCGCAGGCGTTCCTGGGGCGATGGAACCTCAGACCACCGCGGCTCGGACTCGGACTCGCCCGCGGGCTCACATTCGGGCTCGCCAGCGCGCGACACCGAAACTGCGGCTGGGGCCCGCACCGGCGCCTGGGGGCGATCGTCCTCGACGGCGGGGAGCGCGCGATGCTCATCCGGCCGCTGCGCGCCCGATTCGGGCTCCCCACCAGCCTCG
>JALYUQ010000127.1 GCA_030853685.1 Actinomycetota bacterium
CAGGACGCCTTCATCGTCACAACACGTCGGCACTTCGTGGACAGGAACGCCTCGACTAAGTCGCCACCGTGATCCACAAGCTATTCGCGCGACCATCTACGGCCGGACGGGACGCCTGAACCAGCCATTCCATCGTCGTCTCCGCCAGGAAGGCCTGTCGATGGCTTCGCGATCGCATCCCGCTGGCCGATCCGCCTCCGGGACCCCGGTTACTGCCCGAACGTGCACCGGAGATTTGCGTTGATGAGCTGGCTCAGACGCTTGCGCATGTGTCCTGCGAGGGCTTCATCGGGTCTCGGCTCCTCGACGAGCAGGGGCCAGCGCAGGTCCGTACCGTTCCCTGGGCCTCCGCGGCGGCGCGCGCGATCGTGGCGGGCGCCGGAGCCTTGCCCGTTGGAGGAGGAGGTGACGAACGCTCACCCGGCTACGAACGTCACGGTACGCTCACGTGCACATGGCCTATGACGAGGATCTCGCACAACGGCTGCGCGAACTGCTCGCCGACGAGGACGCGATCACCGAGAAAGAGATGTTCGGCGGCCTCGCCTTCCTCCTGCACGGACACATGTCCGTCAGCGCATCGAGAAACGGCGGATTGCTCGTCCGCATCGACCCCGGCGACACCGACGCTTGCCTCACGCGACCCCACGTGGCGCTGATGAAGATGGGTGGGCGCACCATGGATGGGTGGATCACCGTCGCCCCCGAGGGCCTGAAGACCAAGCGCCAGCTCGCCGCCTGGGTCAAGCGCGGCGTTATGTTTGCCAAGACCCTCCCGCCGAAGTAAGCCTTCAATACGGCCTTGCGGGCGCTCTTCCAACAGGATCCGCCAGCGCATCAGCGGACCATCGCACCGGCGCTCACCTTCGCGTGCCGGTAGGCATAGGTGGCGTCGCCCCGCAAGCGCCCCCACCAGGTGGTCTCGAATTCGATCAGCGACGCGGGGCGCACCGCTACGCGCAGGCCATCGCGCGCCAGCACGTCCAGTGCGCGCTCGGCGATCGCGATCTGGCCGAAGGCGGTGGGGTGGACGTGGTCTGCCATGACGAGCTTGCGCCCTCGCAGCGAACGCAGGTCGAGGACCAGCGCGCCGAGCTCGCCGCCGACGTGCTCGATCGCGCGGTTGAGCTCACGCACGCGGGCACCCGCCCCGGGGCGCCCGAGGTCGAGTGGAGCCGTCACGGTCAGCACCCGATCACAGCGCGCGCGCAGGAAGCCCAGGGCCCGGCGGAACCCGGTCTCGAAGGCCGCTGGGTCCCATTCGGGCGCGCGTACGTCGTTGACCCCGATGTAGAGGCACCCGAGCTCGTAGTGGGCGCCGGGCGCGGCCGTATGGTGCTCGAACGCGGGAATCTGCTGGCGCACCACGTCGTCAACGCGCGCGCCGTCCACGGCACAGCCCGTGAACGCCAGCCCACTGCCGCGCGCCACCCACAGCGCCCAGGACTGCAGAGCGACGCCCCACTGCAGCTCGCCCCCGCCGTTGGTGATCGAGTCACCGAAGGCCAGCAGGCCGAGCTTTTGCTGGCCGGCTGACACGAGTGGGGACGCTAGTCGATAATCCCCGCCTTGAAAGACCCAAACACGATCCCGAGCGACGCACGGTGACCCCCGGGCCCGGTCAAGCAAGCACCGAGCCGGGCAGAGCCCACCCCCGGCCCGACCCCACGCGACCCCCGCGCGACGGGGGCGAGGATCTGCGACGCGCCGCCACCGACCTCGCGGAGCGCCTCCCGGACGCCTTGGCGCCGCTCGCGCGGCTGGCGTTCAACTACCGGTGGTCGTGGCTGCCCGGCGGAGCGGAGCTGTTTGCCGCAGTCGATCGCGAGCGCTTTGAGCTCTGCCACCAGAACCCGGTGCGCCTGCTACGCGAGGCACCGAGCCACGCCCTGCGCCGCGCCGCCGGTGACCGCGAGCTGCTGGAGC
Organism: Actinomycetota bacterium; assembly: GCA_030853685.1. Lineage (GTDB taxonomy): Bacteria > Actinomycetota > Thermoleophilia > Solirubrobacterales > Solirubrobacteraceae > Palsa-465. Next base: position 1,927 of record JALYUQ010000127.1, read on the forward strand.
GGGCCTGCGACCTGGAGGCGCGCGTCCGGGCGGACCTCGCGCGCGCCCCCGCGCCGGGGCCGATCGACCCTGCGCGCCCGGTCGCGTTCTTCTGCTCGGAGTACGGGGTGCACGCCTCGCTGCCGATCTACTCGGGTGGCCTGGGCGCGCTCGCGGGAGACCTGCTCAAGGAGGCTTCTGACCGCGCACTGCCGCTTGTTGCGGTCGGCCTGATGTACCGCAAGGGCTACTTCCGCCAGCGAATGGACGCCTCGGGCTGGCAGCACGAGTACTGGGTCGACACCGATCCGCCGCGGCTTCCCGCGGCGCTCGTCACCAATCCGGGTGGGAGCCCGCTCACGATCAGCGTACCGATCGGCGATACCGACGTGGTGGCGCGCATCTGGCGCGTCGATGTCGGCCGCGTTCCGCTCTTCCTGCTCGACGCCGACTGCCGGGAGAACGGCGCTCTGGAGCGCTGGAGCACCGCGCGCCTCTACGACTCCGATCCCGAAACCCGGCTCGCGCAGTACGTGTTGCTCGGGGTGGGAGGGGTGCGCGCGCTGCGCGCCCTGGGCATCGAGCCCGGTGTCGTCCACCTGAACGAGGGGCACGCCGCGCTGGCGCCGCTGGAGCTCGCCAATCCTGGCATCCAGGCCGGAGAGACGTTCGAGCTCGCGCTCGGGGATGCGCGCCGGCGCACCGTGTTCACGACCCACACGCCGGTCCCGGCGGGTAACGACTCCTATCCACCGGAGCGGGTGCAGGAGGCGATCGGTCGCCTGGCCGCAGAGCTGGGAAGCTCGGGTAATGAGGTCATCCGCCTCGGACGCACGCGCCCCGACGATCGCTTCGAGCCCTTTGGAGTCACGCAGGCGGCGCTGCGCTGCAGCCGCGCCGCCAACGCGGTAAGCCGCCGTCACGGGGAGGTCGCGAGAGACATGTGGAGCTCGCTGTGGCCCGAACGTGCGCTGGCTCAGGTACCCATCGCCCACGTCACCAATGGCGTGCACGTCCCCACCTGGATCGCCGCGCCGATGCACGAGCTGCTAGATCGTCACCTTGGCCACGATTGGCTCTCCCGGGCGGCGCAGCCGGCGACCTGGGACGCGGTGGCGGAGATCCCCGATACCGAGCTGTGGGCGGTGCGAGAGCGCCAGCGGGCCGACCTCGTCGGTTTCGTGCGCGGGCGCAGCATCGTGGACCGGCTCGCGCGGGGCGATGTGCGGGAATACGTCGGCGCGGCGGCGCAGGCATTCGACCCGCAGCTCCTGACGATCGGCTTCGCGCGCCGCGTGGCGACCTACAAGCGGCTGGACCTCCTGAACCGCGACCCCGAGTGGACGCTGTCGCTGCTCGATGGCGAGCGCCCGGTCCAGATCGTGCTCGCCGGTAAGGCCCACCCACGCGACGACGAAGCCAAGCGCGCCCTGCAGCGCCTGTTCGGGCTCAAGCACGCGCGGATCGTGGGCGAGCGCGTCGTCTTCCTCGACGACTACGACCTCGACTCTGCCGCCTGGCTCGTGCAGGGCTGCGACGTCTGGCTCAACCTGCCCCGGCCACCGCTGGAGGCAAGCGGGACCAGCGGCATGAAGTCCGCCGTCAACGGCGGCCTGCAGCTGAGCGTGCTCGACGGCTGGTGGGCAGAGGCGTACGACGCTCACAACGGGTGGGCGCTGCCCGGAGAAGTCGACCTCGACCACGACGCGCAGGACGAGCACGTCGCGGCCACCCTGCACCACCTGGTCGGGGAGGAGGTGCTTCCCGCCTTCTACGAGCGCGATGCGCGAGGCCTCCCGGCGAGGTGGCTCGCGATCATGCGCGCCTCGCTGCGCTCCCTCGGTCCGCAGTTCTGCGCCAGCCGGATGCTCGCTGAGTACGTTGCGGGCCCTTACTCGAGGACGGGCTTATGATCGACGGCAGCACAGCCGCTCAGACCGCAGCTACACCAACAGGGAGGATGACATGAAAGCAGGACGTCTCATCGCTCGTACCGTAATCGGGGGCTTGTTCATAGGTCACGGCCTTCAGAAGTGGTTCGGCATGTTCGGGGGCCCGGGACTCGAGGGCGCGACCGGCATGATGGAGTCCCTGGGCCTCAGGCCCGCGCGCCAGAACGCCCTGCTCGCGAGCGCGACGGAGACTGTCGGCGGGGGGATGGTTCTCGCCGGCGCTTTGACTCCGGTAGCTGCCGCGGCCTTGATCGGGACGATGGTGACCGCGATCCGCACGGTCCACTTGCAGAATGGTCTCTGGGCCGCCAATCGCGGATACGAGTACAACCTCGTGCTGATTGCGGGCCTCCTGGCGCTGATCGACGGTGGGCCTGGAGCGCTCTCGATCGACGGCGCGCTTGGGATTCACGACACGGGCTCGAAGTTGGCCCTCGCCGCGCTGGCCGCCGGCGCCGCCGGTTCGACGGTCGTGATCGCCAAGGGCAAGAAGGACTGAGCAGGACTGACGGGAGGTTTTGCGGGTGGCTCGCCCGCGTGGCGAGCCACCTGAAGGATCGCGGCTATGGCGGCTGCAGCTCGGGGAAGTGCTCGGCCAGGTGCTCGCGCAGCGAGCGCCGGACAAACTGGCGTTCCTGCGCGGAGGCCATCCGGTAGCGCCCGAGCAGCTCTTGCTGGCGCTTGATCTCCAGGCCCTCGATCGACCACGAGACAGCGAGGCGCTCGAACAGCAGCTCGGCCCCCCGCTGCCAGGCGTCCTCGCGCTCTAGGCCTCCCGTCAGCACGGCCGCGTACTCGCGCCTCGCCGCCGGTGGCAGCGAGCCGCGCAGCGTGAGCACGGCGCCCGCGCCGTCGCGGTACTCGGCGACGGGGGCGCTGCGCTTCTCTCTCTGGCGGTGGCGGCGGCCCATGAGCTTTATGGTGGCGAAAAATAGGGCGGGCGCGAGCCCGCCCCCTAAACCAAACCTTGCCACGGTCGTGTCAAGGTTGCTAGAGTTTCGCCAGCGTGCGCATCGACGAGATCATCGCCGCCAGCGACGAGCCCGTCTTCTCGCTCGAGTTCTTCCCGCCGAAGACCGACGAGGGGGAGCAGAACCTGCGCGCCACGCTCGACGCACTGGGCTCGCTGAAGCCAGACTACGTGTCGGTGACCTACGGGGCCGGCGGCTCCACGCGCAACAAGACAGTCGAGCTGACGAAGTGGATCAAGCGCGAGCTCGGGATCGAGGCGATGGCGCATCTGAGCTGCGTCGGGGCTACGCGTGAGGAGCTCGGCGTGATCCTGGACGGGATCGCCGCGGCGGGGATCGACAACGTGCTCGCCCTGCGGGGCGATCCGCCCCGCGGCGAGACCGAGTGGAAGCCCCATCCGGGCGGCCTGCGTTACTCGACCGAGCTCACGGCGCTGATCCGCGACGGGTATGCGATCAGCGTCGGAGCGGCCTGCTTTCCCGAGGTTCATCCCGAGGCTGCAGATCAGGCGCGTGACCTGGGCTTCCTGAAGGAGAAGGTGGCCAGCGGAGCGTCCTTCCTGATCACGCAGCTCTTCTTCGACAACGAGCTCTATTTTCACTTCGTGCAACGGGCACGAGAAGCTGGAATCGAAGCCCCAATCATCCCTGGAATCATGCCGATCACCGACGTGGCTCAGATCAAGACAATCACCGGCATGTGCGGGGCGAGCATCCCTCCGGGCTTGCTGGAGCAGCTCGAGCTCCGTGCCGGCGATCCCGATGCCGTGCTCCAGCTCGGCGTCTCCTATTCGACGCTGCAGTGCGCCGAGCTGCTGGCCCGGGGCGCGCCCGGAATCCACTTCTACACGCTCAACCGCTCTCCCGCGACGCGAGCGATCCTGTCGGCGCTGAAGCTGCTACGACCGTGGGCCGGGCGCTTGGCGGCACCGCTGAGCGCGAGCGCGCGCCCCGGGGTGGGCGCGGCGGCGGGCGTAGTCGCGGCAGGCGCGGCAGGCGTGAGGGTCTAGCCTGCGCGCTGGCGCGGGGGCACCACTTCGAGCGCGTGGGCGAGCTGCGGGCGCCCCTCGATCTCGTAGCGAATGTCGATCTCGTCATTGCGCTTGTAGGTGCCGATCCCCCAGAAGCCGAGCAACCAGGCGCGTGCGCCGAGCTTCTGGCGCACGAGCTCGCGCTCGAACAAGAGCTCGCCGGCAGAGATCCGGTAGTCGGTCCCCAGCTCCTGTGGCACGCCGTTGACGTAGACCTCAAACGGCGAGCGGACCCCCGGGGGAAGCTTCACCCGCCAGTGCGCCCTCACGCGCTCATCCCATCCTCCTCGAGATCGGCCCGCAGGAGCGACAGGACCACGAGGTCGATCCGCACCCGGCCGCGGCGCTCGTAGGCGCGGAGCACGCCCTCGCGGCCAAAGCCGGCGGCGCGGGCGGCGCGCAGCATCGCCTCGTTGGCGGGCTCGGTCAGGAGGCCGAGTCGCTCCAGCCCGCAGCTCTGAAGCAGCCAGCCCCCGGCCAGCCTCAGCGCCTGCCGCGCGAGCCCGCTTCCGCGAGCTTGCGGGGTTACCCAGATCCCGAGCTCGGCGCGGGCATGGTCGGTGTCGATGTGGTGCACGTAGAGCTGACCACGGCAGCGATCGGACCCCGGTGCGAGGATCGTCAGCGTCACACGAGTCCCGGTCACGCGCTCGGCCTCGGCTTGCTCGGCGCCGCGGCCGAGCTCGGCGCCGCTCGGCGGGCGCTGTTCACCCAGGCGCTCGTGGAGCTCGGGGTCGTCCTGGTAGGCGATCAGGATCTCAGGAATGTCGCGCTCGGAGGCCGCCCGAAGCAGTACGTGGCCGTCGCTGAGCGGCTCTTTCAGATCGAGGAGGGCGGGCACGTCTGCACGAAACCGTACCCTGTCGCGCGGTGCAGGACATCTCCTACAGCGTGCGCCGCTCGCAGCGCGCCCGCCGCGTCCGCGTCACCGTGGACCCCGCGCGCGGGGTGCAAGTGGTCCTGCCCGCTGCCGCGTTCGCTCGGGGCGCGAAAGGCCCCGAGCGCGAGGCGGCGGCCGCCATCTCCGAGCTGCGTCCGTGGATCGAGCGCCGGGTGCGGGAGCTGACGCAGACGCGCGCCACCGTGGCCGCCCGTGGAGAAGCGGTGCCCTATCTCGGGGAGCTGCTGGCGCTCCGCGCCGAGCCCAGGCGCTCCAGGGTGACGCGCCGCGGATCCGAGCTGGTGGTGCCATGCGGCGATGCGCGCATACCGGCGCTCGAGCGCTGGTACCGCCGCGCGGCCCACGAGGAGATCGCACCGCGCCTGCAGCGGGCGTGCTCGCTGGCGGGTACGTCTTACTCGGGGCTGACGATCCGTGGGCAGCGCACGCGCTGGGCGAGCTGCTCGCGGACGGGGGCGATGAGCTTCAACTGGCGCCTGCTGATGGCACCCGAGGCGGTGCTCGATTACGTCGTCTGGCACGAGGTGTGCCATCTGGAGATCGCCGATCACTCGCACCGCTTCTGGACGCTGCTGGCCGAGCGCTGCCCGGACTTCCGCCAGCATGCGCACTGGCTGCGCGTCAATGGGGGGACGCTGGTGCTGTAGGGCTTGCGCAATGCCGGCCGCACGGCATCCAGCCCGAGCGGATGTTGCACCTAGCCCAGGCCAGCCGAGGGGCGGCCGGCGTGCTCAGCGCTGCGTCAGCGTTCGGCGGAGCGCCGCGTAAGTGGTTTCCCCCTTGTGCCGCTCGATCGCCTCGCGCTTGACGCGCCCCAGGTAAGCCTCGGTCGAGCCGTCTCCCCGCACGTCCACGCCGGCGCGAACGCTCGGCATCAGCCGCTCGGGACCCGCGAGCTCGATCCGCGCCGTGACCTGGGTCACGGGCTCAAAGCGCTTGTACCTGACGTCGACGCTCTCCTTCGGAGCTGTCCGGGAGCTCTCGCTGGCACGAGCTTCGAGGGCATCGAGAGCCTCGTCCAGGTCCTCGAACCGGCCGCGACGCACCTTTGGGCCGGCACGGATCGTCAACTTCCACGGCACCGCGCGTTCGTCGCAGGAAGGCAGACGGCTCAGCGGTCGTCGATCTGTACGTACTCGAGACTGCGCGCACCCGTGTAGATCTGGCGCGGGCGGGAGATCTTCTGCTCGGGGTCGTCGATCATCTCCAGCCACTGCGCGATCCAGCCGCTGGTGCGGCCGATCGCGAACAGGACCGCGAACATCTCGGGGGGCATCCCGAGCGCCTCGTAGATCAACCCCGAGTAGAAGTCGACGTTCGGGTAGAGCTTGCGCGAGATGAAGTAGTCGTCCTCCAGGGCGATCTTCTCTAGCTCGGTGGCGATCTCGAGCAGCGGGTTCTTGCCGGTCACGTCGAACACGTCGTCGCAGGCCCGCTTGATGATCTTGGCCCGCGGGTCGAAGTTCTTGTACACGCGGTGCCCGAAGCCCATCAGCTTCTCGTCGCCCCGCTTGACGCCCTCGATGAAGCCCGGGACGTTGTCCTTGGTCTCGATCCGGCGCAGCATTCGCAGCACCGCCTCGTTCGCGCCGCCGTGCAGGGGCCCGTAGAGCGCTGCGATGCCCGCCGCGATCGCGGAGTAGGGATCGACCTCGGAGGAGCCGACGCTGCGCACGGCGCTCGTCGAGCAGTTCTGCTCGTGGTCGGCGTGGAGGATGAAGAGGACGTCGAGCGCCCGCTCCAAGCGCGGATCGGGCTGGTACTTCAGCTCGGTCATCCTGTAGATCATCGAGAGGAAGTTGGCGGAGTAGGAGAGGTCGTTGTCTGGATACACGTAGGGCATGCCCTTGTTGTGGCGGTAGGAGAACGCCGCCAGGGTCGGCATCTTCGCGATCAGGCGGATGACCTGTATGTAGCGCAAGTGCGCGTCCTTGATCGCGCTGGCTTCCGGATAGAAGGTCGACAGCGCGCCGACCGACGCCAGCAGCATCCCCATCGGGTGGGCGTCGTAGCGGTAGCCCTGCATGAAGTCTTTGACGTTCTCGTGCACGAACGTGTGAATCGTGATCTCGTTCGTCCACTGCTCGAGCTCGTCGCGGGTCGGGAGCGCACCGCGCACGAGCAGGTAGGCGACTTCTAGGTAGGTCGACTTCTCCGCGAGCTGCTCGATCGGGTAGCCGCGATACTCGAGGATGCCCTGCTCGCCGTCGATGAACGTGATTGCCGATCGACACGACGCGGTCGCCATAAAGGCGGGGTCGTACGTCATCAGCCCGAAGTCGTCCTTGCTGGTCTTGATCTTCCGCAGCTCGGTCGCGCGGACCGTCCCGTCCTGAATCGGGACCTCGTACTGCTTGCCCGTGCGATTGTCGGTGATGGTCAGCGTCTCGGTCGACGTCGCTGTGCCGCCGCCATCCTGATGCTGGGTCTCGGTGGTCATGGCACTCCTATTACGCGGTTTGCCGGATGCTCTGCGACCCGCAGGCCAAGCGCACCCCCCGGCCAGAACTCTAGTACCCAGGCGATCGGGGCGGCCCGGGGGAGGTGCGCAACGGGGCAGGGTCGCTGCCGCGCGGGAACGCGGGATGCCTCAGGGGCCGGAACGCGGGTGGCCCCCGGATGCCCGAATGGCGGGATGCGGCGGCGGCCTACTTGCTCGTCGCGACCGACGCCCCGATCGCGACCGCCACCAGCACGAAGCTCAGCAGCAGCACTCCGCGCGCTCCTCGCTGTCCATACGGAAAGCTCGGCCAGGTCAGCCCGACCGCTGAGAGCCCAATCGCCCACACTACGAGCACGGCGCCCGCGACGTAGAACGGCACCTTCGACGGCTCAGCAGCGGCAAGCAGCAGCGACGGCAAGAGCGCAAACCCTACCTTCGGTGATCGAAGCTGCGTGCACGCGCGCGCACGGTGCGCACGCGCGTGGGCGGCAATGGCGCGGGATCGCCGTGCGGGCCCCGCCGGGGGCGCCTGGGGAACGGCTTGGGCGGGTGCGGCCGGGTGCGCTTGGTCCCACCCTCGTCGTCGCTGGAAGGCGTTTGCTCAGGGTTCTGCTTGATCGCCCACCAGACGATCCAGATCAGCGCTGCAAGAGGAATCTTCAGCGCCAGCATCAACCATATGAATCCCCACGTCACGACTGCGTAATCGTACCCGGATTGGCGAAAGATGTCACGTCAGGATGCGAGCGGTGGCGGCGTGGCGCGTCATCACGCCTGGAGCACCGTCAGCTTCCCACCCGGCGCCGGGCTCGTGTCCGGGTCTGGGCTCCAGCCGGGCTCTGAGCGCGGACGCGCGGCAAGCGCCACGCCGACCCCGAGCAGCGTCCAGGTCACGGGATCCTCGAGGAAGTCGGCGTACAGCAGCGTGTGAAACACGAGCGCGATGAATGCCGCCGCGATCGCGGCTCGCGCCGGATCCGATCTGGCTCCCCGCAGTAGTGCGATCGCTGCGACCAGCACCAGGGCCACGTAGGGCAGCTCCCCGATCAAGCCCTGCTCGGCGGCGATCGTGATCGCAATCGTGTGCGAAGCCGCGAGGTTCTGCGAGGGGGCGCGGTGCTGTGCGCTGTACTCGGTCACGAACGATCCCGACCCAAAGCCCCACCCCGGCCGGTCGCCGAACAGGCTCAGGCCCCCGCCGACGAGCCCCGCGCGGCCGCTCGAGGCCCCGTTCAAGCCTTGGTTGAGCCCGAAGGTCCGGGGCGAGACCGCGACCGCGGCTGCGCCGAGGGCGATCACCGCGGCGGCTACCACGAGCGCTCGCGATGCCCTGAAGCGAAGCGCCGCCAAGACCCCGAGGCCGACGAGCAGTGCGCTCAGGCTGGAGCGCGACAAGGTCAGGACGAGTCCCGCCCACAGGAGCGCCAAAACCGCCATCGCCCCCCACTGCACCCGCGGACGGCGAGCATTGAGGAGCACGGCGGCCAGGAGGATCATCACCAGGGCCAGGAAGCGCCCGAAGATGTCAGGATCGAAGAAGACCGAATTGACCGTGAAGTAGGCGTGCAGGTCGTTGGTGACGACCAGCTTGGGGTTGAGGATGATCGTCTTGGTCGCGTACTCGGCGAAACCGACCGCAGCGAACGCGACCGCCAGCCCGGCGCCGATCAGCAGGCATGTGCGCAACAGTCGCGGTGTCCAGTGAAGCCTGCGCAGCAGGCAGAACAGCAGCGCGAACGGGACGTAGAAGAAGACCATGTTCGTCAGCGCCGTCTCGAAACCCGCGGAGTAGACCGACTGCAGGCTGTAGAGCACCACGTAGAGCGCGAGTAGTCGCTCGGTCCAACCTCGCTCAGGGGCCTGGGACCGATCGCCGTGGTCACGCCGTGCTTCGTCCTCGCGGTGGCCACGCTGCGCTTCGTCCTTCCCGCGGCCACGCTGCGCTTCGTCCTTTCCGCGGCTCCTGAGGGCCGGGACGATGAACGCCGCGGCGCCCGCGGCTACCACGAGGTAGAGCGGCAGGAGCAGGTTCTTCGTCGACCCACCGGTAGCGATCGGGATTCGGAAGGGGAGTGCGAGCACCGCGAGCGCGCCCAGCAGGGCGGGGCGGCGATCGATCGAGTAGGCCAGCAAGCCGACCAGAGCCAGCGCCACCACCGCGCCGGCGGCCGCTAGCAGCGGATGTCGGTGAACCACGCCGAGCTGCGCCGAGCGCCAGACGTCGGCGAGCAGCAGCACCGGCGCGAGCACGATCGCGCCGAGCATCGCCAGAGCGCGCATCCGCCGCGCCCGGGAGAGCAATGCTCCCGCGACGAGACCCGCGAGGACCACGACCCCCAGCTTGGGCAGCGGTCCGCTCAGCGCAGCGAACGCGAACACGCGAGGGATCATCCTCTACCCTCTCCCCGCATGTCCTCTGCGAAGCTCGCGGTGGCCTGCGGTCTGGCCGCGGTCGCGCTGTCGGCCTGCGGTATCGCAGCCAAGCCGGTCGCGGGCACCATTGCACCGGGCGCGACATCGGCAGGGCGCGCCCGCGTGGACGATCCGCGCACCACCAAGACGAACTACCTGAAGTGCCTGCGCCAGGATCACCTCCAGGTGACGGAAGTCGGCAAGGACGGGCTCCAGGTGGGCTCGCTGCCGGCAGGACCTACGATCGTCTTCGAGCCCACGCCCGGGATCACGGAGGGGCTCCAGATCCAGGGCGTGGCACAGGCCCGGGGCGCCGAGGTGATCAGCAGCGAACTGCTCTACCCCCACGGGGGCTCCGATAAGGAGCTGGGGAAGATTGAGACCTGCTTGGACATGGGAGTCAAGGGGTAGCCCGCATGGCGAGCGCTCTGAGGGAGAGGAAGATCGGCGTGCTGGCCGGCGCGTCGGTGGCGCTCGTCTGCGCCGCCGCCGCGCTCACCGGTGGGCTCTCCGGCGCCGCCTTCACCATGGCCTCGACCAAGGCTTCGGCCTCGACCACCGCCTCGGCTTCGGCCTCGACCAAGGCCTCGGCCTCGACCACGGCCTCGCCGGCAACCTCAGCGTCCTCGCAAATCCCCGTGCCAAGCTCGCCCGTCAAGCTCCTCGGCCAGCGAATCATGGTCGCCTTCAACGGTACGAGGGCGAGCGCTGGACTGCTGCGAGCGATCCGCGAGGGGGCCGTGGGCTCCGTGATCCTGTTCGCGCAGAATATCGGCTCTCGCAGGCAATTGACCGCGCTGATGGGTTCCCTTCAGCGCGCCGCGCGGCAGGGCGCCAATCCACCACTGCTGATCGCCACAGACCAGGAGGGCGGAGAGGTGAAACGGCTTCGGAACGGACCTCCCACCCTTTCCCCGCCGCAGATCACAGCGACCGGGAGCGCGGCTGTGTCCGCGCGGGAAGGCGAGGCGACCGGTCGCTATCTGCGGGGACTGGGGATCGACATGAACCTTGCGCCAGTCGTCGACGTGCCGACCTTTGCCGGTGCGTTCATCGCGCGGCAGGGGCGCGCATTCTCCTTCAACGCCGGTAAGGTCGCCAAGTACTCCACGCCGTTTGCGCTCGGTCTTCAACGCGAGCACGTCGCCGCAACCGCCAAGCACTTCCCAGGGCTCGGCTCTGCGGCCGTCTCCACCGACGAGCAGCGCGAGGAGCTCCATCCCACCGCGGCCCAGCGGCGGGACGCGCTGGGGCCCTATGAAGCGTTGATCCCACGCGGCCTCGACGCGGTGATGCTTTCGACAGCCGGCTTTCCGGCTTACGATCGCAGCGGGACCCCGGCAGCCCTTTCGCGCTCCATCATCCAGGGTCTGCTGCGCGGCAAGTTGAAGTTCCGCGGGGTGACGATCACCGATTCGCTGGGAATCGCGACCGGCCACGACGAGGTCACCGCCGGGGTACTCGCGGCGCAGGCCGGGGCAGACGTCCTGCTCTACACCGACGACCCTCAGGGCGAGCTGCCCGCCCTGCAGTCCGCGCTGGCGCGCGGGCGTATCGGCAGAGCGCAGGCCGGTGCGTCCTATCAGCGGATCGTGGCGCTGAAGGCACTGCTGGTGGGCACTCGCGCGCAGGACGCTCGCGGAAGCTGAGGAGCTGCAACCGTGGCCGTTCGCAGCCCAGACCTGACCGCGCCCGCCGTGGCGGGGCCCCGCGGGGCCACCGACACGATGCTGAGGGTGCACCTCACCGGAGGACGCCTGTACTTCGTGCTCGGCGGATTCGCGCTCGTGATCGCCGGCTTCTCGCTGCTGATCCCCTCCACCCCCAGCTACGACCCCTGGGCGTGGCTCGTGTGGGGCAGGGAGATCGTGCACCTCGACCTGCACACGACGGGCGGCCCCACCTGGAAGCCGCTTCCCATGATCTTCACGACCCTGTTCGCCCCGTTCGGAAGGGCGGCGCCCGACATGTGGCTGGTGGTGGCTCGCGCGGGGGCCGTGATGTGCGCGGCGATGGTGTTCAGGTTGGCTGCTCGGCTCACCTCGTGGCTGGGATCTGCGGCGGCTGACCGCGAGCTGGCCGGCGAGCGCACCTACGCGTGGGTGGCGCCTGTGCTCGCGGGTGTGATCGCGACGATCGGCGTCGTCTTCTCCAGCGGATTCATCAGCGACAACGCGCTCGGGTACTCGGAGGCCCTGATGACGGCGCTGGTGCTGATCGCGGTCGAGCGCCACCTCGACGGCCACCGCCGGCAAGCCTTCGCGGTCGGATTCTTTGCCGCCCTGGACCGTCCGGAGCTGTGGCTCTTCTGGGGCCCCTACGGCCTCTATCTCTGGTGGAAGGACCCGGGCGCCCGGAAGCTCGTAATCGGGTGCTTCGCGCTGATCCCGGTGCTCTGGTTCCTACCCGTGCTGTGGGGCTCCGGTCATCTACTCGGCGGCGTCAGCCGCGCCCTGAAGCCGCGCTCCAACAGCGCCGCGTTCGCGAAGTGCCCGTTCTGCAAGGAGTTCCAGAGCGCATGGCAGCACGTGCTGCTGCGAATCAAGGTGGCGGCGGGCATCGGGGTGCTGGCCGCAGGATTCGCGCTCTGGGCAGCGCAGCGCTCGCGCTCGGGTTGGCACCTGGAAGGCAAGCGCGAGCGCGCCGGGCTGATGGTTGTGGCCACAGGGCTGGCCGGGCTGGTGTGGTGGGGGCTGATCGCCGTCCTGACGCAGGCCGGATTCTCCGGCAACGACCGCTACCTGGTGCTCGGCTCGGCGCTGATCGACATCGCGGGCGGTGCGGCTTGGGGCTGGGGAGCGCTGGCGCTGGGCGCGCGGCTGCGGGGGGTGCTCGGGCAAGCGGGCAGGCCGCGGGGCGCGCTCGGGCAGATGGCCGGGCCGCTACGGTCGCTCGGTCAGGCAGACCGGCCGCGCGCGTTCGCGCGCGCCTCACCGGTCCTGACGGCGCTCGTGGCGCTCGTCATCTTCCTGGTGCTGTCCCCGGACCTCGTCACGGCAGACCGTGCGCTCGCCCAGCGCACGCACCGTGCGCTCGTCTACCAGGGGCAACTGCGCGCGGGCATGACCGCAGCCGTGCGCAAGCTCGATGGCCCGGCCAAGGTTCTGCGCTGCGGCACCGTGATGACCGAGGGCTTCCAGGTGCCGATGCTCGCGTGGACGCTTGGAGTGCGCACGCTGAGGATCGAGCCCTCGCCGTCGAAGGGCGCGCCGTTGCCTGCGGCCCCGAATATCATCTTTCAGGTTCGGGCTCAGCACCATGCTTCTCTGCTGCCAAGGGTGGGTGAGTGGCCGAACGTCCACTACCGTCTGGTCGCGCGCACGCGCACGTTCAAGGTTTATTCGAGCTGCGCCGGTAACCTGAGCCCCTAGAGCGACCCTGTCCGCCCAACCCGGTCCGCCCGAGATGATCCCACCAGCAACGTTCGGTACCTAGATGGCCACCGTCGCCTCCCCTCGCCGCTCGGTGCCCCGCTTCGAATTGCGCGTACCCGATCGCGTGCGGCGGCTGCCCGGCTGGGTTCTGGCGGGCGGGTTCCTGGTCGTGCTCCTCGCGATCTCCGCCTACATCCGCACCCGCTACGCGGGCAGTCAGTTCTGGGAGGACGAGGCGCTCACCACCGGCATCTCCTCGCACTCGCTGAGCGCGATCCCCGGCGTCCTGCGCCACGACGGCTCGCCACCCCTCTTCTACCTCCTGCTCCACGTCTGGATGAGCGCCTTCGGCTCTGGCGAGGCGGCCACCCATGCGCTCTCGCTCGTCTTCGGGCTGCTCACGATCCCGATCGGGATGTGGGCCGCGTGGAGCCTGTTCGGGCGCCGGGCGGGATATATGGCGGCGGTGCTGTTCGCCTTCAACGCGTTCCTGACCGCGTACGCCCAGGAGACGCGGATGTACGAGCTGATGGGGCTGCTCGGGCTGCTGGCGACGGCGGCGTTCCTGCACGCCTTCGTCTTCCGTCGCCGGAAGTACTTGATCCTGCTCGCGGTTTGCCAGGCGCTGATGCTCTACACGCACTCCTGGGGGATCTTCTTCGGGCTTGGCGCGGTGATCGCGCTGATCCCCGCCTACATCGCCAGCGACGACCGTCGCGGGATCGTGCGCGATGCCGTACTCGTGTTCGTAGGCGCCGGCATCCTCTACCTCCCGTGGCTGCCCAACTTCATCTACCAGGCGACCCACACCGGCGACCCCTGGGCCAACACCCCGCGCCTCGGGGCCCCCGTGCTGATCTCGCGCGACCTCCTCGGGGGCGACCGGGTCACTGCCGCACTCGTGATCGCCGCCGTGATCGGTTTCACCGAGCTGTTCAGGCGGGCCGCGCGGAGAACGCAAGAGGCGACCGCGCTGTGGACGCTGATCGCCCTGCCGACGGCGACGCTCCTGATTGCGTGGCTGGCCTCGCAGGTCACTCCGGCCTTCGTCTCCAGGTACTTCGCACCGGTGCTCGCGTCGTTCCTGCTGCTGGCCGCTTGGGGCTGTGCTCGCGCTCGTATCGTCGGTGTCGTCGCGATCGCGCTGTCGGTGGTGTTCCTCGCCAACCCCACCGAGTTCGCAGCTGAGTACAAGAGCGACATGCGCGATGTTGGGGGGGAGATGGCGCCGCTGCTGCACAAGGGCGATCTGGTGCTCCTCAGCCAGCCAGACCAGGTGCCTTTGGGCTGGTACTACCTGCCGGCCGGGGTGCGCTTTGCCAGCACGATCGGCGCGGTCTCCGATCCGCGCTTCATGAACTGGGTGGACGCGCTCCCGCGGTTGAAGCACACCAACTCGCAGGCCAACCTGGCACCCCTGATCGCGAGCCTCGAGCCCGGACAGCAACTGCTCTTCGTTCGTCCCCTGACCGAGGGCGTGCAAAACTGGGAGGCGCCGTGGACCGAGCTCGTGCGCCGGCGCTCGGCGCAGTGGGACGCCGTTATCGCGGCCGACCACAGTCTCGCGCCGGTCGCCTGGGCTCCGCACTACTATCGTGGTGCCAGCGACCTGGCCGACAGCGCCCTCCTCTACAGGAAGCTTCCCAGGGGCGCCAAGTCATGACCGACGACACTGACACCACCGCAGGAGCACCTGCTGAGCACGGCGCGGAGATCACCGCCGAGCACCCTGTGGTTGTGCTCGGCGGTGGGCCGGCGGGGCTGACGGCCGGCTACCTGCTCGCCAAGGCGCACAAGCCCGTGATCGTGCTCGAGTCGACCGACCAGGTCGGGGGCATCGCCCGGACCGAGGTGCGCGACGGGTACCGCTTCGACCTCGGCGGGCATCGCTTCTTCACCAAGGTCAAGGAAGTCGACGACCTCTGGCACGAGATCATGAAGGAGGAGTTCCTCAAGCGCCCGCGCCAGAGCCGGATCTACTGGAACAACAAGTTCCTCGATTACCCGCTGCAGGGGATGGACGTAATCCGCAAGCTGGGCCCGGTCGAGCTGACCCGTTGCATGCTGTCCTATTTGTGGGCGGCGATCAAGCCCAAGGGAAACGAGGACACGTTCGAGCAGTGGGTCTCCAACCGCTTCGGCAAGCGCCTCTACGAGCACTTCTTCAAGACCTACACCGAGAAGCTGTGGGGCGTGCCGACATCCGAGATCCGCTCCGAGTTCGCGGCGCAGCGGATCAAGGGCCTGTCCTTCTTCACGGCGGCCAAGTCCGCGTTCATGGGCAACAAGGGCAACGAGATCAAGTCGCTGATCTCCGAATTCAACTACCCGCGCTACGGCCCCGGACAGATGTGGGAGCAGATGACCGCGGACATCCGTGAGCAGGGCGGGGAGGTGCGGTTGAACGCTCCGGTCACCCAGCTGCGGATCGAAGGAGGCAAGCTGGTCGAGCTGGTCGCGGGGGGCGAGACGCTGAGACCGTCGCACGTGATCTCCTCGTTGCCTTTACGGACCACCGTTGGGATCACCCAACCCGAAGCGCCGGTGGACGTCCGCGACGCGGCACGGGGGCTGCGCTACCGGGACTTCCTCACGGTGGCGCTCGTGATCGACAAGCCCGAGCTGTTCCCGGATAATTGGATCTACATCCATCAACCCGGCGTGAAGGTGCTGCGGATACAGAACTTCCGCTCGTGGAGCCCCTGGATGATCCCCAACGACACCGATACATCGCTCGGGATGGAGTACTTCTGCTTCGAGGGCGACGAGACCTGGAACATGTCCGACGACGATCTGGTCGCGATGGCCTCGCGGGAGATAGAGCATCTCAAGCTCGCCAAGGCCAAGGACGTCAAGTTCGGCTTCGCCGTCCGCGTCCACAAGGCCTACCCGATGTACGACGTCGAGTATCCCGAGCGTGTAGCGACGATCCGCGCCTGGCTGGAGGGCATCGAGAACCTGACCCAAGTTGGGCGCAACGGACTGCACCGCTACAACAACTCCGACCACTCGATGCTCACCGCGATGCGGGCCGTGGACAACATCCTGCTCGGCACCGAGCACGACATCTGGGCGGTCAACGCCGAGAGCGTCTACCACGAGGAGGGCGAGCAGCCCTACCGCGAGGCACCCAAGACGCCGGCGATGGAGCAGCCACTCGCCTCAGACCGGTAGCGAAGTGGATTCGCGCTCAGGGCATCGCCTCGGCGCCCGCCCACTCGCCGGTGCACCCGGTGCAGCTCAGCGCCGGACGGCCTCATCTCGCCGGACGGCCTCATCTCGCCGGGCGCCGGGCGCCGCCGCGGCCGCGCTCGTCTTGACGCTGGCGCTCCTTCTCCCGGCGACCGCCAGCGCCCTCGCAGTCCCTGGCAATTCCTTACACCCGTTCCCGGGCGTCCCACAGTCCCCACCCCAGATTCAGAGCACGACGACGACGACGCCGCCGGGCAACGGCACCGTACCAAGCACGACGAGCGGCGGCGGCGGACTCAGCGGTGCCGACGCGGTCATTATCGCGCTCGTCGCAGTCGTGATCCTCGGCGGAATTGCACTCTTCATCTGGCGTGACGCCCGGCACCACGCCCCGGTCCCTAAGCGGACCGCCCCGGCGTCCCCCAAAGGCGGGCGGCCGGGCTCCAAGCAGCGCGTCAAGCCGCGTAAGCGCGCGCGCAAGAAGTAGCGCTTGATCGGGAGGGGAGGAGGGGGGGTCGGGGCGCGCGGCGAATTGGTGGTGCGTGGTTGATGAGCGCGACCGGCCCGGACGGCATCGGCTTCACCTATCGCGTCCATCTGGCTCGCCCGAACGGCGTCTTGGCGCTCGGCAACGACCAGGTTCTGACCCAGCCGACAGGCTTTCCGATCGCTCGGCCGACCTGCAGGCGGCTCGAGTTCGCTGCACCGGCCTTGTCCCTGGCGCGCGCTATGCGCTCACGCGGCCGCGCGGCGACTCCGTCGCGCATGCGCGGGCGAACGGCCACGGATCGATTAACGCCGCGGGATTCAGCCGGTCGCCGGGTCTGATGGGTGGAGATCTGATCAGGCTGCGAAACGGCGCCGACCGCACCCTGACGGCGCTCCATCTCGCTCACGTGAGGGTCGACATCGACGCCAATTCGAGCGTGATCGCGTCCGGCACCTGCGAGCCCGGCGACTACTACGGGCCGGCACTCACCAAGCCGCCTGTG
>JALYUQ010000131.1 GCA_030853685.1 Actinomycetota bacterium
TAAACCCCGTCCAGTTTGAGAGGTGTAGTTTCGGAGGCAGGCTCCCTATCTCCTGGGGATGATGAAATTTTGCCTTGTTCGCTCCTGTCATGCTGCGCGTTGACCATGCCCGGTGGGGCCAGACGCCGGAGGACCTGCGTCACCTGGCGACGAGTGCTGCCCATCAGCGCACCCGTGAGCGTTTCTTGGTGCTCTACGAGATCACCCAGGTGCGTTGCGCCACGCGGGTGGCGGCACGCACGGCTCGCCACCCGCAGACCGTGATGGAGTGGCTGCACCTCTATAACGAGCGCGGCCCCGAGGCGCTGGCCTACAGGCGCACCGGTGGCCGCCCCCCCTTTGCCCGGTCATTGAGGCCGGGCTCGGCACAGAGGTCCGCGCCGCCCAGCAGATCGCGGCCAACCCACCCGTAGCTGGAGCTGATCCGCCGCCACGCTGGACGCTGAAGCGGCTGGTCGGCTTCGTGCGCGCGCGGTTCGGCCGTCTCTGCTCGCGCGAGACCATCCGCGCTGCCCTGCATCGGCTGGACCTGTCGTGGAAGAAAGCCCGCAAGCTGCTCGGCCGTGCTGATCCCGAGCGGCGCGCCGCCTTTCTCGACCAGCTACGGCCGGTGCTGGACGGCACCCAGCGCGATCAGCACGTGCTGGTCTACCTCGACGAGGCGCACATCCACCAAGACGTCGATCTCGGCTACGGCTGGGGCGAGCGCGGCAAGCGCTTCCACGTGGCCTCTTGCTCGCCTGGACTGGCGGCCAGGGTCTCGGTCTACGGCCTCTATCTCTACAATGAGGGGCAGGTGCGGCTGTGGCCCTATGCCCGCGCCAATGGCGAGCACACGATCGATGTGCTGCGCCGGCTGCGCGCCGAGATCCCCGACGGCACGCTCATCGTGATCTGGGATGGCGCATCCTATCACCGGGCCAAGGCAGTCTGGGCCGCAGCCGCAAGCCTGGGCATCACGCTTCTGCCGCTGCCGGGCTACAGCCCGGACCTGATGCCGGTCGAGGCGCTCTGGCGCTGGCTGCGCGAGGACGTCACCTACCATCACTGCCATGCCACGGCCGAGGACCTGACCCGGCGCATCGCTACCTTCGAGGCCAACGTCAACCAAGACCCTTGCGCCGTTGCCGATCGCCTCTGGGTCAAGGACCACCTCGATCCCGAGGAGGAGAAACTAAGGTTCTCAATCTAGACGTGGTTTAAAATAAGTAACTGAATTTGTTGCTAGATTTTATGAAGCTGATTCAGGGATCCATGCAACACGCCTACGCATGCAGGTCGAGCGGGCAGGGCCGCCGCTCGCCCGCCCAGTTCAGCCCGACCGCCTCGGCGGCACGCGCCTGCACGGCGTCGGCGAGCTGGCCCGCGATAACGCGGGCACCCGCGACGCTCACGCCGCCGTCGTCGCCATGCTGCCCGGCCGTGATCACCATCAGGTTGAACCAGCC
The DNA here is from genome assembly GCA_030853685.1 of Actinomycetota bacterium. Taxonomy (GTDB): domain Bacteria; phylum Actinomycetota; class Thermoleophilia; order Solirubrobacterales; family Solirubrobacteraceae; genus Palsa-465. Next base: position 1,449 of record JALYUQ010000131.1, read on the forward strand.
CTCCTGCAGCTCAGCGAGGCGTGGTTCAAGGCCGGGTTACACGCGAGGGTCGGTTGGCGCTGGCGGGACGGATGATGGCACCCTCATGTTTTCAGCTGGGGTGCGAGTATGGATCGAAGCGTTGGCGCAGCAGCGAGGCTGCCCGAGAAGGCGTGTTGCATGGATCCCTGAATCAGCTTCATAAAATCTAGCAACAAATTCAGTTACTTATTTTAGATGTAAATGCGACCTAGATGATAAGAGCTCGCAATTAGCGCCTAAAATTCGATTGGACCGCAACGATTCATGCCATTTTGGGCTCTGGTCTCATTTTCTGCCTGCGCTAATTCCTTGAAATCACATGAAGTGATCCGTGCAACAAGCCGCTGGGTGTTCCAGAACAGCGAGGTGGTGATCCACGTCGTCCGTGCCAGCCGCGGCGCTGGGGTGGTCGCCGAAGTGCTGGACGGGCACCGGCCGGCACTCTGGGTGTCTGACCTCTACAGCGCGCAGCTGGGTCATGCCGAGGAGTGGCAGATCTGTTTGGCGCACCAGCTGCGTGATTGCACCTACGCGATCGACGCCGGCGATGCCGTGTTCGCCCCGCGCATGAAGGCGCTGCTGTTGCGCGCCGTCGTGCTCGCGCGACGCCACCGTGACCTGGCCCCAAGCACCCGGCGCGAATACCGCCGGCGTCTCGAATGTGCACTCGACGCCGTCATGGCACTGGCCCCTACCCACCGGGACGGCCAGCGTCTGCGAAAGCGATACGGCAAGCTCCGCTCGCACCTGTTCACCTTCCTCGATCACCCCGAGCTGCCAGCTGACAACAACGGGTCCGAACGTGAGCTGCGACCCACGGCCACCTACCGCAAGGTCACCGGCGGCTTCCGCTCCACTTGGGGCGCTGATCTGTTCGCAGGCGTGCGTTCTGTCATCGGCACCGCCGCACGCCGCAGTGTGGGCGCCTACCAGGCTATCCAGCAAACCTTGCGTGGCCAGGCCGCTACCTACCCGGGTTGAGCAAATAC
>JALYUQ010000136.1 GCA_030853685.1 Actinomycetota bacterium
TGGTGGGTCACTCGGCGGCCTGATCCCGATCCCGGGCGGGATCGGCGGAACGGAGGGCGGGTTGATCGGCGCCTATGTCCTGTTTGGGGTTCCGGCCCTGACGGCTACCGCGGCGGTGCTTGCCTACCGCGTCCTGCAGCTAGGCCTGCCGGCGATGCTCGGCGTCCCGGCGTTCGTTGCGCTGCGGCGCACGCTTGGCGCAGACGCGTCGCCGGCAGGGGAGTTCGCGCCACTGGCAGAGGCGGAAACGCTTCAATCGCGACTGGCCCGGTGAAGCCGCCGCGTGGGACCGGCGCCCTGCAGGTCAAGCGAGGCTTGGGGCGCCGAAGGTAAGAGCTATGGCTGGGAGGACGCTGCTTTCTAAACGTGACCCGAGGGAGAACCAGATGAGCAAGCAGGAATTCGTCACCCGCATCGAGCAGGCACCCCTTCTCGATCGTCTCGCCGACCCGCTCACCGCGGCCGTGCGTAACGCGCTGCCAGCGGGCCCGCTGAAGGACGGCTTGAGCGGCACCTGGCTTGGTCATCCGCTGCACCCGTTGCTGACCGACGTCCCGATCGGCGCTTGGACCAGCTCGCTGATGCTCGACGCAGTCGGCGGTCGTGAGAGCCGCAGGGCGGCAGACCGCCTGATCGCGATCGGCATCCTGGCCGCGCTGCCGACGGCCGCGACTGGCATCGCCGATTGGGGCGACACCCAGCCGAAGGAGCGGCGCGTGGGCCTGGTGCACGCGGTCGCCAATACGACGGCACTCGCGCTCTTCTCCGGATCGCTCCTGGCGCGCCGCCGCGGGCGACGGACCCGCGGCATCGTGTTCAGCCTGGCAGGCGCGGGAGCGCTTGGCGCCGGTGGCTATCTCGGTGGCCATCTGACCTTTGCACTTGGGCTCGGCGTGGACCGCACGGCATTTGCCTCCCCGCCCACCGATTGGACCGACTCCATCGCCGAGAACGACGTTAGCGAGAGTAAGCTCGCGCACGCCACGGTCAACGGCGTCGGCGCGGTACTCACCCGCTACGAGGGGGAAGTCATCGCTCTGGCCGACCGCTGTACCCATCGCGGCGCGCCCCTGCATGAGGGCACGCTCTGCGACGGCGCAATCGTCTGTCCCTGGCATCAGAGCATCTTCGGACTCGCGGATGGGACGATCGTGCAGGGTCCGGCAATAAGACCGGCGCCGCGCTTCGAGGTGCGGGTGCGCGCCGGCCGCGTCGAGCTGCGCGCGGCTCGGCAATCGAGCTGAGCCAGCTAATGGCAAGCACGACTCCGAGCGCCCGCACCGATATGCACGCCGTCCAAATGACACGCATCCCGGCGACATCGATCTGACCTGTGAGCGCCGTAGGGAGGCGCCTCAGGCCACCGCTCAGCGATAGCGGCAGCTGAGCCTCGGCATCAGGGCTTCGGTGGCGTGGCGGGCTTCTCGGCGTGGCCGCCGAACTGGCTGCGCATCGCCGAGAGCGTCTGGTTGGCGAAGTGGTCGAGGTCCCGCGAGGCGAAGCGGGAGAAGAGCGCCGTCAAGAGCACAGGGGCTGGTATGCCTTCCTCGATCGCGGCGATCGCGGTCCAGCGTCCTTCGCCGGAGTCAGAAACGCGACCCGAGAAGTCCTCCAGCGTGGGTGACTGAACCAGCGACGCTGCGGTCAGGTCCAGAAGCCAGGATGCGATCACGCTGCCGCGCCGCCACACCTCGGTCACGGCCACCAAGTCGAGATCGTAGGGATAGTCCTCGGGGTGCTCGAGCGGAGCGGTCTCGGCGTCGGCTTCACGGCTCGTCGCGCCCGCATTGGCGTGTCGCAGGATGTTCAGGCCCTCGGCGTAGGCAGCCATCGCGCCGTACTCGATGCCGTTGTGGACCATCTTCACGAAGTGCCCCGCCCCATTGCGCCCACAGTGCAGGTAGCCGTGCTCCTCGGCGGAGGGCTCGCCCGTGCGCCCCGGGGTGCGCGGTGCCGCATCGACGCCCGGGGCGATCGCCGCAAGCAAAGGCCCCAGCCGCTGGACGACCTCGTCCTCGCCGCCGATCATCAGCGAATAGCCGCGCTCGAGGCCCCACACGCCGCCGCTGGTGCCGACGTCGACGTAATGGATGCCTTTCTCTTTGAGCGCGGCCGCGCGCGCGATGTCGTCGCGGTAGTAGGAGTTGCCGCCGTCGATGATCACGTCGCCGGCGTCCATCCTCGCGCCCAGGTCGCTGACCGTCTGCTCGGTGATGGTCCCCGCCGGGACCATCACCCACACCGCGCGGGGCTTCTCCAGTGCGGCGAGGAGCTCGTCCAGCGAGCCCGTGCCGGTCGCGCCCTCGCCCTCCAGCTCCTTGACGACACCGGCGTTGACGTCGTAGACCACGCACTCGTGCCCGGCGGGCAGCAACCGCCGCACGATGTTCGATCCCATCCGTCCCAGCCCGACCATTCCCAGTTGCATTCGCGTCAGTCCTCTCGTTCGGCGTAGTTGGGTGTCGCGTAGCGCAGGATCCTCGCCCTCACTTCGTCAAGCAGCCACTGGTTCTGAAGTCATCGGCACATAGGCAAGCAGCCAACGTAGCCACCCGGATCGGCGCGCCTGAGCGCCACCGCCGGCAGCCCTCGAGCGACTGCGCGCCACCCGCGGCCAACCGCAGCTCGCGCGTGTTGCGCTCGTCGGCGATCGCCGAAACCTCTCATCGTCACAGAATACGCTCCGCTCCGGCAGCAAGCCGGCCTTCGATGAGCTCCCGCGCGGCGAGCTCAACCGCGCGCGACGCGGGTTGTCAAACCAAACGCTCTGACCGGGCGCCCGGAGATCGTTGAGCGGGCCCGCGGTTCTTAAGTTGAACGCAAATTACTCGTCGTGATCGAGGTCGGCCGCTGGCAGGTCGCGCACCTCGTCCTTCGTGAGGCTGAGCCGGACACCGTCCTCGACGCTTCTCACGGCGCCGATCGGGATGGCGACCCTTTTTTGCCCCCATAGATGCCCCTCGTCGAGGAGCACGTGTGTCACGCGATCATCGCCGGGATCGGTTAGGAGTCCTTGGACTCGCCCGATCGCCCCATCCGTTGCGTGTACGTGCTCGCCGCGGCGCACCTCCACCTCGCCCTCGGGCACACGGTCGGTGGTGATCGCCTGAGGACCAGCGCCCATCCCGCCCGCGCCCGTCCCGTCGATCCCACCCATCCCGCCCATGCCCATGCCCATGCCGGGCAGAAGCTCGATCTCCTCAGCGTCCTCGAGCGCGTCGAATTCAACCAGGGTGCATCGCAGCTCGATCTCGTTCGCCGCCGAGTCCACGAGATCGATCGGTACCAAATGGCCTATTGCTCGCCCATGCCGCGGCTCAACGACGAGATGGGTCAGCGTGCGCGCGACTGGATCAAGGACCACCCGGCTGAGATCGCCGCAGACTCCGTCACTACACACGACTTCGCTTCCAATCGTGAACTCACTGGTTTCGCTCATTGAGGTTGCCTCTCGTCTCATCGTGGCGCCTTCGGTCGCTCGAACCGGGGCATACCCCCATAGCGAGACACCAACTATTATATGTCACGGCGCTGACTCAGGGCCAGCGCGAGAACGCCCCCCACCAGTATCCTCGAGATACTCAATTGGCAGGGCGCAGGTCGGAACGGCCAGGCGTGCGGCCAGGAAAGGGGACCAGATGGCCCCCAGCAGAGTCGATGCCGCTTGCCCATCAACCGGGATCGGGGACTTCGGCGGGCCGGTCGACGTCGCTGTCGGGGATCAACGGCCGCTCGCCGGGGATCACCCGTCGCGACAGATGCTGGATGCCGAGCCTCGATCGTGGTGGCGCCGTCTGCACGCTTGCGATCCGACGCGCAGCCTCGCGATCGCTGAGCTGCATAAACAGCTACGCCGCGAGGCTGCCTTTCATATCCGCCGTCTCGTTGCGCATCTGGCCGATTTTCCCAGGAGCGATATCGAGGACCTCGCCACCCAGGCCGCCGATGACTCGCTGATAGTGCTCCTGCGCAAGCTCGAGGACTACCGGGGCGACAGCCAGTTCTTGACGTGGGCGCGGAAGTTCGCCGCGTTAGAGGCCCACGTGAGCATCCGCCGCCGGCGCGGACGCGACAGGGTCGGGATCTCATGGGACCCGGAGTGCGCGCTCCTGATCGCGGATCCTGGGCGTTCCGCACAGGAGCTGGTGGAGACTCGCGAGCTCCTGCGAACCGTGAGCGACCTCGTGGTGAACAAGCTCACCGCGCGTCAGCGAACCGTCCTGATCGCGATCGCCGTCAACGGCGTTTCGACCAACACGCTCGCGGGCGAGCTTCACACGACCCCTGGCGCGATCTACAAGTCCCTGCACGACGCCCGCGCGAAGCTCAGGCCGCTCCTGGCGTCGGCTTGCTGATGACACTTTGAGACGACAGCTCCCGAACGGTAAGACTCAAGTTTCGGGGTTATCCAGCGGCGGTGTTGAGTGCTGGTGCGGGGCGGCTGATTTCTCGTGGGTTAGGGGTGCGGGCGGTAACCGGCAGGTATTGGGCGGCAATCGTCTCGCGGCGCAGCCGT
>JALYUQ010000143.1 GCA_030853685.1 Actinomycetota bacterium
CCGACCTACTTCGCGGCCGATCTCGCGTACATGCTCGACAAGCGCGGCCGTGGCTTCGAGCGCCAGCTCAATCCGATGGGCGCCGACCACCATGCGTACGCCCGCGAGCTGAAGGCGGCGATGGCGGCGCTCGGCGGCGACCCGGATTCGATCGAGGTTCCGATCCTGCAGTTCGTGCACCTGGTTGAGGGCAGCGAGCGAGCCGCGATGTCAAAGCGCCGCGGGGAGTTTGTCAAGCTCGACGAGCTGCTGGACGAGATCGGGGTCGACGCGACCCGTTTCTTCATGCTCCAGCGATCCCATGACAGGACGCTCGACCTGGACATCGAGCTCGCTCGGAAGGAGTCGGCGGAGAACCCTGTCTACTACGTGCAGTACGCCCACGCCCGGATCGCGTCGATGCTGAGACGCTTCACAGCGGACCGGATCGCGGCGGCGCTTGGCCCCGGCGCGGCCTGGGGCGAGGAGGCGCTCCACGGCTCAGAGCGGTCCCTAGTCAAGAAGCTGGTCTCCTTCCCGGACGAGATCGCGCAAGCTGCCGCGCGGCGCGCTCCGCACCGGATCGCGATGTATTCGCTCGAGCTCGCCCAGGACTTCACCGCGTTCTACCGCGACTGCCGTGTCGTGGGCGCCGAGCCCGACTCGCTCGAGTCCTTCCGGATCGCGCTGTCGGTCGCGGCGCGGCGGACGATCGCGCTGTCGCTGGGTTTGCTCGGGGTCGGCGCGCCGGAGTCGATGTAGGGCCTTCATGCTTGTGATCTTGTGCCCGCCTGGGGGGCGGGCACAGTGGCGGCTTGCGGGCGGCCGCGTGCGTAGCGGCTGCGATCGTGCACGCCCCGTGCCGCCGTCCACGCGGCCTTGCGGGTGACTCTCAACCGTCGAAGCGGGCGAGGTCGCTCTCCAGCAGTGTCGCATCCGCGGCGCTGGGGCTCTTGCCGGCGGAGGCCGGGCGCGTGGCCGCCGCGCGGGCGCGCCGACGCCACCTCGGGAGCGTGATTCCCAGCGCCGCGAGAGCCGCGATCAAGAGCGCCGGCGGGACGATGTAGAGGGTCAGGTTGAAGCCGCGCGCGGGCGGGAGCGCGAGCACGGACGGGCCGTACTGCGCCACGAGTGCGCGCTCGATCTGGGGCTTGGTCTCTCCCCGACCGATCAGCGACGAGATGAAATTGCGCTCGGCGTCCGCCTCGGGTGACTGCGCGACGGCCAGCGACTCGTGACAGAGGGTGCACATCACTTCGTTCTCGATGTCGGGCAGCGAGGCCCGGGGGGGGGTGGCCGCCGTGGCCGCGGGCGAGAACGTGGCCGGGGCCGTGGGCGAGAACGTGGCCGTGGCGGTGGCCGTGGCCGTGGCCGTGGGCGTCGCGGTCGCCAGCACGAGGATGCCGGTCCTGAGTAATCCCCGCAACCGGAGGCTCACGACGACGGCTCCGCAAGCGCCTTCGGCAGGGCCTTGCCCAACAGGCTGCTGTCGATCTGGAAGCGCCACAGGGCGACGATCCGGCCGCTACGATCGATCACGAAGGTCTCCGGAACCCCGGTGGTCGCAAACGGGCCCACCAGTCCGCCACCGCCGTTGCTGAGGTCACGGAGCACCGGGTAGGTGATGTGCTCCTGGTGGACGAATCGCTCGGAGTCACTCGAGTTGTCCTGGTAGGTGACGCCGAGGATCGTCGCGTTGGCGTCCGCCATCTCGCGCTGAGCGTGCTCGAGCATGGGGGCTTCGGTCTTGCACGGGATACACCAGGACGCGAAGAAGTTCAGCACTACCACCTTGCCGCGCAGGTCGGCGAGGCTCTCGGTCCGCGAGGAGCCCAGCACAGGCAAGGGCAGGTGCGCGTCGGGCGCCATCGGGTAGGCCCCGCGTGCCACGGCGGCATCGATCGAGTTGTTGGACCCCTGGCTCGTTACGCCGAACGCGAGCAGCGCCAGCAGCGCGACCGCCGCGCCTGCGGCCAGCGAAGGGAGAACGAAGCGGCGCATGTGTTCTGCGGAGGGTAGTACGGACTTGGGCTCGGGGCGCCATCTCGTGGTGGCGCGCGGAACGCGTCTCCGGGGTACTCGGGCCACGACTGTATGACCGCGAGGTGAGGGTTGGCACGACCCCTCATGGAGCCGAGCCGCTCAAGTCGGGGCCACCTGTGCGGGCGTCGTGCGATGTCCTGCGATCCGGCGCAGGATGTCGCGTGCTGAAGATGAGTCGCCTCCGAACAGCAGCGTGTCGACATCGCGGGCGGCTTGGGTGGCATCCCGGACCGTGTCGCGCCCAGCGGTAGTCAGTGTCAGCCGAAGCGCTCGGGCATCGGACTCGTGAGCGTGGCGGACCAGCATTCCGCGCTGCTCGAGGGTGCGTAGGACCTTGGAGGTCATCATGCGATCCGCGCCGGCATGCTCCGCGACGTCCTGCTGGGTCGGAGGGCCGTCCACGTGTTCCAGCCAGCCCACGGTGGCGAGCAGGATGAACTGGGTCGGGGTCAGGCCCAGAGGTCGCAGCCGTGTGTCGAGTTCGGCTCGCCACGCGAGTGCCGCCTGTTGTAGCCAGTATCCCGGGGACAGCAGAGGGCCGGACTCCGCCCGCGTCACACGTGGATTCCGGCTCGGCGCGCGCCCTCACGTTCCAGCGCGACCCAGGACTTGCGCATGTCGCGACGCATCCGCGGACCAAAGTAGAGCCGGAACAGCAGGACGAGCGGGCCGGTGATCCGCACGGTCTTCGTGCACCGGACCCGGCCGCCGACTACGGGCTCGAAGACGTTATCGCTCACGAGCGTGCCGCCAGGCAGGTCGCATTCCGAGGCCCACACGCGTTGCTCCTGCACGTCGGTCAGCGTCCAGTCAGCAGCAGGCGCGCCGTGCGGCTTGGACCACCCGCAGGTCCCGGGTGCGAAGGGCCCGTCGAGCCGGGCGCCCTCCTCGTGCGGATCCCACGTCGGCCACCTGTCCACGTCGGTGGCGACGGCCCACACGAT
>JALYUQ010000161.1 GCA_030853685.1 Actinomycetota bacterium
CCCTTGGTGCGGTTCACTCGCGTCAGCACGTCAACGCGGTCAACCATCCCTTGCCCGGCGCGCAACGGTCGCCACAGCTCATCCAACACCACGAAATGGTGCCTTCGCGGCTCAAGACCCGCGTCCGCGAGCACGTTGGCGATGTTGATCGACGCGAACCCCGAGCTCCAGCAAGCCATCAGCGCCGCGCCCTGCAGCACCAGCTCTTCGTCGGGAATCGAGCTCACGTCAAACGCGACTGGCACGTCGCGGCGCATCGGAGTTGTCGTCGGCGCCGAGAACAGCTCCCCAACTCGTCCCTGGCCGAGCATCCCTCTCAAGCTGACAAGCAGCCCCTCGGTCACATCGTCGTAGCGCTCGCGGCTACCGCGGTCCATCGCGGCTTCACGTAGCTCCTCGGGCCCGTCGGCGATCACCCGCGCCAGGTCCCCGATCACCGGAACGCCGTCGTGGCGCTCGTCGAGCACTCGCAGCGCCCGGTCGAGGACCATCTCCTCCCGGTCAGTCGGCGGGCCGGCGCGGACGATCGTGATCAGCGCCGCGACCATCGTGTGCCGGCGACCCAGAGCGTCGGCGAGCACCTCTGTCCGCGCGCGGCCAGACAGCCGCGCCGCCGTCGCCGTCGCCTCCCCAGGATCAAGGACATTCAAATACCCCCGCCCGCGGCCGAGCTCGATCACCTGTCCGCCCAGCGCCCGGATCAAATCCACATAGTCGGGCTTGAGGTCGCCCAGCACCAAGGGCATCACCCCGTAGCCCGCGAGCCCCAGCGCCTGACGGCGGATCAAGCTCGACTTCCCAAGTCCTGGCAAACCCAGGACAAAGCAACTCGGGTTTCTGATCAGCTTGCCGCGCTGAAACCAGGAGATCGGATCCGCGCACACCGTCGCGCCGCTGATCAGGTTTCGCCCGATCGGCACTCCGATCATCGGCGTGCCGCTTCCCGCACCAAACGGCCACAATCCGCAGATCTGAACCGTCGTGCCACGCCACTCGTCCGCCGCCTGCACGTACACCGAGCCGCCACGCGCCCGGCCGGTCCAACCCCGCGGCCCAGGCACCCGCGGCCGCACAGTTTGGGGCTCCCGTGGCACCGGAGCCCCAACGCTGCGTCTGGAGCGCACGCTCACAGCGACGCCCGGACCTGCGCGGGAACCTTCAGATGCGCGGGCAGCACCAGCCCCAGCGGCAGCGCCGCGGCAAACGCGCTGTCCTGCGACCCGTACGCGCGACGGAGCGTCACGCGAGCGCTCGCCGCGAGATTATCGATCGCGGCCTCCGCGTCAGCCAGCGCGTCTTCCTCGAGCACCGTCGCGGTCACGAGCATCCCGAAATCGACCAGGCCCGCGCCGCGAGCCTCCTCCTCCGCGGTCGCGTGCGCCGCGCGCTGCTCCCGCAGCATCCGTGCGGTCGGACGCTGCGCCGAGGCGACCCGAAAGTCCGCGTTGCGCACGTCGGCCTCCACCAGCGCCGCCCCGACCCCCGAGTTCATGATCCGGTAGAGCAACGTCACCCGCTTGCGAGCGATCGCCCGGTGAGGCGCCAACAGCTTCAGCAGCACTCCGGACTGCACCTCTCCGCGCGGTGCACCGCTCATCGCCCAGGACACCGACAGCGCCCCGTCGTGGCGGTAGCGCCGCCAGCTGGCCTCCGCGGCGACCGGTCCCGCGTCAGTCCAATCCAGCTGCGGGACCACGCCCGCGGCGTAAGCCTCGTCGATGAACCGCGCCGCGTCCGGGTCATAGGCCATCCGCACGACCTCGCACAAGCGCTGGGCGCTGATCGGACGCACCGCGCCCGCGCCGCTTGACTGCAGCCTCGCGGTCAACCCCGGCAGCCGCGACGCGAGATCCTGCGCCATCTCCCGCGAGCGCTTGCGCCTTCCGCGTACGGTCGCGGTGAACGTCAGCGCCACCCACGCGTTGATCGACGCCGACCCCACCGGGTAGCTCTGCACCACCTCGCGCAGCACCTCCCGCGCGACCGCGGGCGCGCTCGGGTCGATCTGCGCCTCGACCTCGCTGCGCAACCGCGTCCCGGTGTCCGGCGCGCTCTCAACGGTCACCGATGCCGCGACCACGCCCGACTCCTCGCCCAGCGAGGCCAGCCACTCCCCCCACCCCGCGACCCGCGCGTCGACCTGCTCCTGGTCGACCAGCGACGCGCCGTCAGGCTGTGCGGCGAAGATCACCGTGTAATGCCCCGTCGCCGGCACCTCGAGCAGCGCGAACGGCCGATCATAAGAATCGCGCCCCTCGCTCAGGCGCAACGGAGCGGCGAGCCCCGGCAGCTGGAAGGTGCCCCAGGGAGCCTGACCCAGCGGGCCCGAGCGATACAGGTGAGAGCCCCCGGCCCGCGCGCGAAACCACCCCGCCCGCACAGCCAGCAGCTGCAACCCCGTCTTCCCGTGGCGGTCGCGGACCATCAGCGTCGCGAGAAACCCAGCCAGCAGCCCGAGCAGCACCAGCGCCGGCAACAGCCCGAGCACCGCTGTCGTGATGATCACCACGATCAGGCCGCCCATCAGGATCGCTGTGCCGACCAGCCCCAGCTGCCCCAGGCCCGCCGAGCGCGGGCGACGCCAGTTCCCGTAGGTCCTCGCGCGAGGACTTGTCTCAGCCATCACGCACCCTGGCTTCCCGCCGGACCGTCACCGCGAGAGTCCCCCGCCCCCGACGGGCTGGCGCCCTTCCCGTTCTGGGAGTCCACCGCGCCACTGCCCGTCTGGCGCGCGGACTGCGCCGCATGGATCGCGCCCGCCAGCGCGCCCGCCGACCCAGCAGCGCCCGCAGCGCCCGCAGTGCCCACCACGCCCGGTC
>JALYUQ010000165.1 GCA_030853685.1 Actinomycetota bacterium
AGCTCACTGGCACGGTCAAGGAGCCGATCGGCAAGAAGCACCACGGCAAGCAGCGCTACAAGACCTTCAAGCTAAAGGCCGTCTCGAGGACGGTGAAGGCCGGTGGGAGCGTGGCGCTGGTCCTCAAGCTGCCGGCCGCGGCGCTGCGGGCGCTGAGGCAGGGCGCCAAGGAGTCGGCGACGCTCACGCTCACTGGCACGGTCAAGGAGCCGATCGGCAAGAAGCACCACGGCAAGCAGCGCTACAAGAGGGTCAAGCTCAAGGCCGTCCGGAGGACGGTGGTATTGAGCTAGCGGGTTTGAGCAGGGGGTAGGTTGCCCTCGCCGCTTCAAGGGTTGAGGTAGCTCCCTCCGAGCCTGTGGATGAGCTCGAGCGGCTGATGGCGCGGTGCTCGGTGCTGTGGATGAGAACGAGCAGCTGTGGGGCGAGAGGACCCGGTTGACGGGGAGAACGAGCGGCCGCGGACTCGGATTGGCAAGCTCGAGGGGCAGCTGGAGGAAGCGGGGCGGGCGAGCAAGCGCCAGGCGGCGCCGTTCTCGCGCGGGGAGCCGAAGTCTGAGCCGGGTCGGCCGGGGCGCCGGTCTGGGGAGGAGCATGGCCGCCATCGTCATCGCGAGCCGCCGGGGAGGTGGATGAGCAGCTGGGCGCGCCACTGGCTGGGCGGTGTGAGTGTGACGGGATCGAGCACAAGCGCAGCGAGCTTCAATACCAGTACGAGCTTGCAGAGCCGCGGCCGGTCCGTCGCCGGTTTCGGGCGCAGATCGGCAAGTGTCGGTGTTGCGGGCCTCGGCACCAGGGCCGTCACCCGTTTCAGACCTCGGACGCTCTGGGCGCGGCGGGATGCATGCTGGGCCCGCGCGCGGTCGCTTTGGCGAAGCTGGGTCTCTCGGCGCAGAAGACCGCCAAGGCGCTTGAGAGGTTCGGGATTCGGTGACCGCCGGCGGAATCGTGCAGGCGATCGCGCGCCAGGCGCTGGCGCTTGAGCCGACCTATGAGGCGCTGATCGAGGGGTCCGCAGTAGCCGGGCGGTTGCGCCGGAGGAGACCGGCTGAAGGATCAACGGAGCAAAGCGTGGCTGTGGGACGATATCGCAGCGATCTCCGGGCGCGTCGAGGAGCAGATCTCCCCTTTCGAGCAGAAGGTTGAGCTGCTGTGCGATCCCCGGCGTGGCGCAGCGAGCCGCGGAGGTCCTGATCGCCGAGACCGGCGGGGACATGAGCGCGTTCCCGTCCGCCAAGCACCTCGCCTCGTGGGCCGGCGTGTGCCCCGGCCAGCGCGAGTCCGCCGGCAAGCGCAAGTCCGCCAGGACGCGCAAGGGCTCCCCATGGCTCCGGGCCACCCTGATCGAATCCGCCCGCGCCGCGGCGCGCACCAAGGAGACCTACCGCTCCAAGCGCTACCGCCAGCTCGCCCGCCGACGCGGCGACAAGAAGGCGATCATCGCGATCACGCACGAGATCCTCACCGCCTCCTGGCACATGCTCACCAACGGCGAGCCCTACCGCGAGACCGGGCCCGCCCCGATACGAGAGCACGCCATCGAACGAGCCCGCAACCGCGCCATCCGCCAACTCGAGCGCCTCGGCCACAAGGTCACCCTCGACGAGCTACCCAAGGCCGCGTAACGCGATCCCACCGCTACCCCAAGCGCTCATTTTCTGAGCAGCGAAGAGTCACGCGATCCGGTGCCCGGTGCACCTCGATCGCCTGACCGCACGAGCCCTGCGCTCTCGGGACCTCGCTAGGGTTTGCGATCGTGGATCGGGTGGACTACGTCGACACGTTCATCGCGATCGCCGATGACAGCACGGCAACCGAAGGAACGGCTCCTCGGAGCGCTCAGGCCAACCCGTCGGTCGCGGTCCGTATGTTCGGGTTGGTTGCGCCGCATCCGTACCGGTTCACGTCGGGCGATGTCATCTTCGCCGTCTTCGCCGACCGCCACGGGATCGCGGAGCAGGAGCGATCGGCTGCGCGTGAGGCGTTCTACTCGAGAAGTCAGGCCTGCCTGCGCGCGTCGGAGCTTGGCAAGCGCTACGGCTGGGGCATTCACGCTGATGCCTGCGCCCGCATCGCGCTCGTTGGC
>JALYUQ010000138.1 GCA_030853685.1 Actinomycetota bacterium
GCGCCGCCAGGTGAGACAGCCAGCCGGGCCAGTCCCGATCAGCTCCGGAGTTGACGAGATACGCGCTCAGGCCCGCGTGCCCGGCGATCCACTTGCTCCCTTGGTCCACGAGGATCACCACGGCGATTAGCGCGATCGGCCACCAGCGTCGCGTGCACGCGCCCACGCGACCGCGCGCAACGCGAGCGCTCGCCCTGAGCGCTGTCGAGTGCCCAGAGAGCGCCTCCGGGCGCTCGGGCCTACGTAGGCGCCAGCGGAGCGCAGAACGGCTTAGGATCACTCACGGCTCGCAGTGCTCCAGCGCCACGTCGCCGGCGTGCGTTCGAGCCCACGCCCGGCGGTACTCGCCGTCGTGCTCGACCAGGCCGCGCGCTCTGAGTCGGCGCAGGACGCTCGCGATCACGCTCTCGTCCACGCCGGTCAGCTCGCCGACCCTGCCGGCGGTGCGGTGCTGCAAGGACGCGCCGTCCGGAGGGCACGCTCTCAGCACGCGCACGTCGAGCCCGGTCATGCGCTCGCCCACCGATTGGAGAGTGCGCCTCACGACGGCTCCGCCATGTCGTCGTCGGCGCGCTCCGGCGCGATCGCCTCGTCGCGCAACCCGAAGATCCAGAGAGCGTTCCAGCACGCGCAGAACAGCAGCTCCAGCAGCTCGTCGTCCGCGTCGTCGCCGTGGCCCAACAGTGACAGCGCGGCTTGGCGCTCGGCGTCTGACGCGCCGCACGCCAGCCCGTCCAGCGCTCGCTCGAGCAGCGCGGGCAGATGCGCGTGGCTCGGTATGAGCGGTTGCGCGGTCATAGGTTCGGTTTCGGTGCTCATCGTTCCTCCTTCGTCGTGGTCGTGCGTATCGGCCTCTACGGCCCGATCGAGCCCGTATCCTTGCTTCGGGTACCGGGACGTAACCGGAGGCGGTCTACGGCTCTCGACGGACCTCAGAGCGCCCGTCATGCCGGCATCGCCGCCTTGCGCCTCCACGTGCGCATCCGGTCGGCGTCGGCGGCGTACTCGTAGACGATCACGCCTCGGCGTGGAGGCTCGTTCCACGCGACGCTCGGCGCGCACATACCGCCATCCACGGCGCGCAGGGCGATCACGTCGTCAGGGTCCAGGCAGTGGCGCGTGCCCGCGCCGTAGTCGCCCGCGCGGTGCAAGTCAAATGCGGCCAGGCTCGTGAAATGCGACCCGCAGGTGCCGCAGTGGTACGAGCACCCGCGGCTCATCGTTCCTCCTTCGTGTCGTCGTCCAGGTGCAACGTGATCGTCCCGGCCGGCGTCCCAGGGCCGGCCGCAGGCTCCGGCTCGCCTTCGCGCTCGGGCCACGGCTCCGGCAGCTCGTCGGGAGCGGCCTCGTCCCCCTCCTCGCGCGCTTCGGGCAGCGCGGCCATGACGGCCTCGTCACTCGCGTACCAGGCTTGGAGCACGACGGGAGCGCTCGGGCTCGCCGTCTGCGCGAGCCCGCGTCCCTTCGGCGGCTCGGCCGCGCCGGGTGCCACGTCGGGCACGTCGGAGATCCCGTCGAGCACCATCAGCGCCTCGGCCTGGAGCGGCCGGCCCAAGAGAAGGCGGCAGCGCAAGTTGTTCCTCATCGCGCCGGCGAGCACCTTCGCATCCGGTCGCTGAGCGGCGACGATCAGGTGCACTCCCGGCGCGCGCCCGAGTCCGGCGATCGACTGGAGAGCGTCCGCGGCGGCGTCCTGCTGCGCCTTGCGAGCCTTGTCCCTGAGCCCGGCGGCCAGCAAGTCGAACGCCTCGTCGACGACGATCAGCATCGGCCGCATGTCCGGCACGTCCCGCCAGTGCCTGACGCCGTGCTCGTCCATCAGCGCTTGGCGCTCGCGCATCTGCGCCTCAGCGTCGATCAGCGCCTGCCAGCACTCGTCCAGGCCGCGCGCGACGCGCTCCACGCGGCCCGAGAGAAAGCCGAACTCGCTCTGCTTAGGGTCGAGCGCCCACACGTCGAATCCGTGCGCGTGCGCCTGAGCGATCGAGCAGAGGATCGTGCTCGTCTTCCCGGAGCCCGTCGCGCCAGTGAACAGCGCGTGCGGGGCGGCGCTCAAATCCCAGCTCACTTCTTGCGCATCGGTGCTGACACCGAGCCGAATGCTCATCGGATTCTCACTCACGCCGCCGTCCCAGTCGGCCCGCTCCGGCACCGGCTCGACGGCCGGCGCGTGCGCCACGCAGATCGCCCGGTTCGCGTGCTGGACCTCCGCGACGTAGCCGTGCTGCTGGAAGGTGTCGTGGAGCGCCTGCTCGGCCGTCGAGCGTGGCGGAACCCACGTTTGCGGCGGCATTACTACGGCGCTGCTGATCGTGTCGTCGCTCCCGGCGAGCCAATCCACGCCCCCGACGCCGACTATGCCCGTATTGCGCTCGCCGACGGCGTTGGCGGCAATCGCGCGTAGGTGCTCGACGGCGGCCAGGCGAGCCGTGCTGTGAGGCCAACCTAGGCGCAGGAGCACCGCTACGGCGGCCACCGGGAGGATTGTCAGCGGCAGACCCACCAGGGCGCCCAGCGCCGCGAGAAGGCCGCTCAGCGCCAGTGCCACGAGCACCGGGACCCGGTGATTGTCGAGTGCCCAGGACCAGGCCAGCTCCGGCCGGGTCGGCACGCCGGCGCCGGCCCAGAATCGGTGCGCGTACCAGGCGCCGTACAGCAAGGCTCCGGGTCCGAGTGCGAGCGCGGCGAGCGGGTTGCCGGCGACCGTAGGCGCCGCGAAGGCGACGAGACTGGCGAGCGCCGCCGTCGCGTACACGGCCACATCCACGGTGCCGACGCTCAGAGCACCGTCCCGCTCGGTGTCCCGCTCCGCGCGGACGGCGAACCAGCGGTCTACGGCGAGCTTCCCGAGCACGAGCACGGCCAGGAGCGCGGTAGTCGGGAACAGCCAGGCGGCGTGAGTGACGGCGCCGATCCCGGCCACGATGGCCAGGACAAATGCCGAGCGGAAGGCGGTGCGGATCATGAGGGCTCCTTCGTGTGTACGGCCGCCGGGAATGGCGGCTCGATGTGGGTGCAGCGAGCGCCCGGCGAGCGCCGATCAGAGGGCCGCTGGCGAAACGGCCGGGTGCTCGCGCAACCATTTCGCAACCACAACGGCCCTAAACGACGCTTTCGGCTGCGCTGCGAACGAACGCTCCGGGAGCCGAGAAACCCGTTCTCAGCAGGGATATCGCCTACTACGGAGAGGGCGGGATTCGAACCCGCGAAAGAGCTTTCGCCCCTTACTCGCTTAGCAGGCGAGTGCCTTCAGCCACTCGGCCACCTCTCCGTGGTCGCTCAAGTGTAGAACGTCCTCCGGCCCCCGAAGGCCACCGCGATCCGGTGGCGTGCCTGATGATGATGAGGCCGGCCAAACGCTTGGTTGCCGATACCGATAGGCTCGCAATCAGTGCGAGCCACCCAGCGCAAAGGGAGACAACGCGGACGATCGCGACATTCACCCTCGCGGTTAGCAGGTCTCGATTCCGGTGACGGAGTCCGCCGCATACGACCTGATCGTCGACGAGGGCACTGAGCTGCGACGGGTTCAATGTAAGTTCTGCACCGGACGAGTCGTGGACCTCCGTCGCATCCATTCGAACTCGAGCGGCTACGTTGTCAAACGGCTCGCCAAAAACGCTTACGATTGGCTGTACGTCCTCCGTCCGGATGGTGCCGAGTACCTGATCAAAGAGTGTCTGGCGGGGACGCGAGGCGTGAGCCCGGAGGGCTCGCATCAGATTGGAGCGGTGGCAGAGTCCGGTTGATTGCAGCTGCCTTGAAAGCAGCCGGCCGCTTGCGCGGCCCGGGGGTTCGAATCCCTCCCGCTCCGTCCAGCTCGACGACCCATACCGGCCAATGGGTCGATTGCGTGTTTGAATCGCCTCGAGGGCGGAGTCGAATCCCGCCCTCTCCGCTCCCGCCGGCTCGAAGCCTCTCCGCTTCCGCCCGCCCCTCTGCCGTCCCTCGGAGCGAGAGGGCGCCGCTTTTCTACCCCGTTTTCGGTGCCGTACCGAAAACGTGATCCCAGAACGGAGCGCTGACTCCGTAGCCCCGTTCGTGGTTCTGGAAGTGGTGGCGCATGTGGAGCTCGCGCAGCCGCTTACCGAGCGCGGTCTTCGGCCGGTGATGATGCACGTGGTAGTGCAGCATGTCATAGAAGAGGTAACCGCCCAGAAACCCCGCGGCAAAAGGCAAGAACGCGGGATCGCCGAGCGCTGCGTAGAAGCCCAAGCTGAAGAGCGCGGCCAGCGGAATGCTGACCGACGGAGGCATGACCAGACGCATCGGGTCGTTCGGGTGGTCGTGATGGATGCCGTGAATGATCCAGTGAAGGCGCGCACCGATCCCCTGCTGGGGCTCGAAGTGGAACACGATCCTGTGCAGCCAGTACTCGGTGAGCGTCCAGAACAGATAGCCACCCACGAGCCACCCAAGCGTCGCCCAGCCAACTCCGCGGACGAGTCCCTCGACTAGCAGCAAGACGATCGCCGGCCCAAACAGGAGCGGGGGAACGATGGGGTGCACGCGGGAGAGCTTGTCGAGCAGGTCGGACTCGAACATGCGCGGCGAGGCACGCAGAACGTCGCTGCGACTCAGATCCTCACGCTCGTCGAGTTGCCGGGTTGCCATATGCAGAGAATAGCTGGCGGAAACGCTCGGCTCGGATCTCTGGCTGCGATGTCGCGATGTCGCAATCCCGATCTCCCGATCCTTGGTCTTACTCCTCGGGCTGCCGTGCGTCCACGGGCATCGCGAGCACGATGTGGCTGACCGCGAGCGCGAGAAAAGCGCGCCGCTCGGGCGGGGCGGTCCCGTCAAGCGTCCCGATCTCGACATCGGTGAGCGGAAGGAAAGCGCGCTCACAGGCGTTCAGATAGTCGATGAGCCGGCTTCGGTAGCCGTCGCGTGGCATGCTGAGCACCCCGGTGAGCCGGTAGCGGCCCGTTTCGAGGACGACGCGCTCGTCGCGATGCTCCATCCCGCGACGGTATCGTGCGCGTGCCGACGCCCCGCCCGTGCCCGTGCCGACCCGCCCCGCCCGTGCCCGTCCCGGCCCCCCCGCCCGGGCTGATCACGTCCCAGCGCCCCCACCCGGACGATGACATGCTAGAAGGAATGGCGTCCGCGCAGTGGTGGTATGCACGCCGTGCCCAGAATCGCAAGCCCGCGACATATAGGTGCCCGCTTTGCGGAGGCTTCCTCCCGGCACTCAGCGAGCACATGCTGATATTGCCCGAGGGCGACTCGGCCCGCCGCCGCCATGCACACACGAAGTGCGTGGTCGCGGCCCGCCGGCAGGGCCGGCTTCCCACCCGAGAGGAATGGCTGCGAACCCAACCACGGCCGCCCGGTCGGTGGCGGCGCACGATCGGCTTTGGGGCGCGCCTGATCGGGCGCCGGGAATAGCGACTCCCGCGCCGATCCTGAGTCGCCAACCGAGCCGGACCGCCGACCAAGCCGGACCGGACCGCCGACCGAGCCGGACCGGACCGCCGACCGAGCCGCGGAGGCTCCCCTACCAGCAACGTCCGCGGCAAGCCGCGGTCGCTGCCCCTACCGGCAGCGCCGCGGCTGCGCCGGCTCACGCCGGCGTGGGTGCCCGCTTCCCAGCCCCAGCCCCAGCCCCAGCGGGAATCTCCCCCTTACCCGAGCCTCCATTTGGGAACCCGAGCGAAGGCACGTCGGAGGGGTAGACCTCGTGCCCATGCTCAGCGATGTCGCCGATCTCCATGTTCTCCTCGGACATCCGCAGGGGAATAAAGAGCCCGACCAGCTTCAGCAGGATCCACGTGCCGACGCCGGAGAACACGATCACCCACGCGGCTGCGATCGCCTGCCACAGGAGCAGGTGCGTACTTCCGTGGATCAGGCCCTGGGCGGAGATGCTGGCCGTCTTGCCCTGGCCGATGTACTCGATCATCCGCTGATCGGCGAACACGCCCGTTAGCAGACCGCCAGCGAGGCCGGCCATGCCGTGGGTATAGATCACTCCCAGCGTGTCGTCGACGTTGCGGAATGGGCGGCATCGGCTGAGGTAGTTGAGGGCGAAGTAGACAATCGTGGAGCCGATGGCGCCGAGCGCCATCGCCCCCCATCCGTTTACGTAGCCCGCTGCCGGCGTGATCACCACGAGACCCGTGATCATGCCGTTGACGCCTGAGAGCAGCCCGGGCTTACGCCCGGTGAGGTAGTCCCACCCGACCCAGATCAGGAACGCGACGGCCGTGCAAAGGTTCGTATTGAGCACCGCCGCGGATGCGGACGCGCCCGCGAAGTACGGATCGCCGCCGTTGAAGCCGTTCCAGCCCAGCCACAGCAGACCCGCACCGACGGCCACCATCGCGACGTTGTTCGGCGCGTCGATCTCGCGATCGCGTTGCAGACGGGGCCCGATCACCGCTGCCGCCACGAATCCCGAGACGCCCGCGGACAAGTGGATCACGTAACCACCGGAGAAGTCGACTGCTCCCTTGTGCGAAAGCCAGCCACCGCCCCAGATCAGAAACGCGTTGACCGAGTAGATGAATGTCGTCCAGAGGGCGACGAACGGGATCCACGCCTTGAAGTTCACGCGCCCGAGCACCGAGCCCAGCATCAGGATCGGGGTAATGGCTGCGAACACGAACTGGAAATAGGCCAGCGAGGACATCGGGAATCTGAAGCTCGGAGACGCGCCGCTCAAGAGCGGGATATTGGCCTGCCCCTGCTCCTGGGAGTGGCTGAGGATGTTGCCCGGCTTGCCGATGAAGGTCGAGAAGAAGCCGAGGCCGTGGCCGATCGGATGACCGAAGGCCATCTTGAAGCCCCACAGCACCCACACGAGGAGCACGATCGCGAAGGCCCCGAAGGTGAGCATCATGCTGTTGACCGACCAGCGCTTCTGCATCACGCCGCCATACAGCACGACCAGGCCGGGGACGCTCATCAGGCCCACGAGCGTCGCGGCGGTCAGCTGCCAGGCGTTGTCCCCGGGGCTGAGCCAGCTTGGGTATGGAAGGAACATCTTTCTCCTTGTCCGGAGGGTCGGGAAACCGCCCACGCTCGTGGGCGGCGGGGCCGGCTGCGGCCCGGATCGGAACCCCTGCAAGTTTGGCTGCGCCGGCCCTGCGACCTATGGCCTCCGGTCCAGCAAGCGACGCGACCTCCTGGACATAGGGATAACCGCCGCCCGCCCCGCCCCGCCCCGCGCCGCCCGCACGATCCACCAGCCTCCGGACCGAGTGAGTGGCTCCGCCCGCGGGCGGAGCGCACAGGGCCAGCCCGGCCTAGAGCTGCGTCTGTGACCAGAACATGGGCTGTGCCCCGACTACGGGCGCCCCGACGTCGAGCTGGATCACCGCATGCGGGGTCAGCGGGATCGACCGTGGATCTCGCGTCCAGGGCTTACCGTTCACGAACGCGGTGACCTTGCCGGCCATCACAGCGACACGGCTCGGACTCAGCGGCTGGTGCCACTCGTCGAAGAAGTCGCCCAGCGTGTAGATCCGCCGCGTCGGGACTCGATGTGAATCACGCCGTCGGAGGTGTGCGTGTGCAGCCAGTAGATGCACTTTCCCCCCGCAGCGACCGGCCCCTGCCCGGTCTGCTGGACGACCGAGCCGGGAATCCCCACGCCGGCCGGAAGCGCGCGCGGCGCGGCGCGGTCGTATACGGCCAGGTGGGCGTGGACGTGGTACACGAGCTGTTCGGTGCCCAGGCACTGGACACCGTCTACGGTACCCGTCTGGGTGGTGCCGGCAGGCGCGAGCTCCGGTCCCCGCTGGAGCGGCACGCCCTCGAACCCGATCGGCGTGCTCGGACTCGGCGTAGCGCTCCGGGTGCTCGAAGTGCTCCCCCCAGTACTGCTCGACTGGCTGCTGGTGCCGCACGCGGCAACCAGCAGCCCAAGCGCAAGCAGTAGGACAGATGACCGGAGACCGATCCTCATCGCAAGCGCGCACGGTAGCGGCATCCGCAGTTGATAGGTTTCGCGGGCGATGCCCGGTGCCCCCAGCTCACCTGCGATGCCGATGACGACCGCGCTCGAGCTCCCCGGGATGAAGATCGCAGAGAACCTAGGCGTCTGCTATGGCCTCGTGGTGAGGAGCATGGGCTTCACCGGCGGGGTGACTGCATCGTTCAAGGCGCTGCGTCGCGGAGAGATCAGCGAGTACACCCAGCTACTGGAGGACTCGCGGCGTCATGCGATCGACCGCATGGTCGAGAACGCGGGCCTGCTCGGCGCCAATGCGATCGTCGCGGTTCGCTTCGACTCCTCGGAGATCGGACAGCAATTCACCGAGATCGTGGCCTACGGCACTGCCGTGAAGGTCGAGCGCTCCGCCTGAGGCATGGAGCGTGCTGCTGGGCGACGCCGACCGGGAGCTGCTATTCGAGAAGCTGGGGCGCCACGCGGCCGCGGGGCGCCTGGGGATCGAGGAGCTCGAGCGCCGCGTGGCGGTGATCGAGCTGGCGCAGACCCGGGAGGACGCCGCCGCAGCGATGGCCGACCTGCCGCCGCTCGCCGCGCCCTCCGATCAGACGCGGCCCCGGCGCCGGCGGAGCCGCGGACACGGCGACGCCGACTCGCCCGCTCCCGATTGGCAGCCCACGAGCGAGCGCTTCCGCGACCCTAAGACCAAACGGGTGATGCGCGTCTGGGTCGACTCAGCCGGGGGCCGGCACTATGTGGCTGAGGAGCCCTCATAGAGCAAGCCTCCCCAGCCGAGCATCAGCTCCGGCCGCCCAGCAGTCGCAGCATCAACAAGAAGACGTTGAAGATGTCAAGGAAGATCCCGGCGGCGATCGGCACGGCGCTGGCCATGCTCGCGCGGCGCATACGGTTGAAGTCGAAGACCGTAAACCCGCCGAAGATCACTAGCCCGCCGACGGCATAGATGACGTTGCCGTGCGGGATCGAGACGAAGATTCCGACGATCCCGAACGCGATCAGCCCCAGCAGCGCCCAGAACAGGGTGCGCGCCCACGATGACAAGTCACGCCGTGTCGCGTAGCCGAATGCTCCCAGGGCTCCGACGAAGGCGCCGGTGGCGCCGGCAGCCTGCCAGAGCACGGAGGGCTGTGACTGGGCGTAAACCGCCAGGATCGGCCCGACGGCCATCCCGATCAGTAGCCCGACACCGAACAGCAACCCGACCGCGAGCTGCTCGTGGCCGCGGCGCGAAGCGAAGTTGAGGCCGAAGATGCAGGCGAACGCGCCGATGAACAAGGCGATGCCGGTGGCGCCGGTGAGGTTGCGCCCGACGTAGGCGCCGAGCGCAGCGCAACCGACGGTCAGCGCGACTAGCCCCATCACCTGGCCGAAGACCGCCCGCGTGCGGTCCCGGGTCAGCGCGGGAGTGCCGTAATTGAGTGCTTGGTATGTTGGCATGGCTGGTTTGCTCCTGCTTCTTGATATAGATAGCAATGACGCCAAACCGTTCAATGACGCCGAACGGTGCACGCTCGCAAACGGTAGACGATGCCCACCGCCGGCAACTAGCGCGTAGCCCGCAGGGGCGAGGAGGCAAACTCTGCCATCCCGGCGCCAAAGTCCTCGAGCGCACTGAACCCGAGCTCCCGCTGCGCGCGCTGCACGGAGGCGAACACGTGGCGCACGTCACCCAAGCGGAACTCCCCGGTCACGACCGGAGCCGGCGTGCCGGAGCCGCCCGCATCGGCTAGCGCTTGCGCCATCTGAAGGATGCTACGAGGTTGACCGCTTGCGACGTTGAAGGCACCGGTCAACGGCGCCTGTCGCGTCAGCGCGAGCACGTTGGCCCGCGCCACGTCGCGAACGTGAACGAAGTCGCGAAGCTGGCCGCCGTCCTCGAAGACCCGCGGCGAGCGACCTGCCGCGAGCGAGCTGGCGAAGATCGCCGCGACGCCCGCGTATGGCGTGTCACGCGGCATCCTCGGGCCGTAGACGTTGTGGTATCGCAGGGCGCTCACCGGGATGCCGGTTTCCCGCTCAAACGAGAAGCACAGGTGCTCCTGGTGTACCTTCGTTGCGGCGTATACGTTGCGCGGGTCCAGCGGCGCGGACTCGGTGATCGCCTGCGACATCAGCGACTGCCCACACCGCGGACAGCCGGGATCAAAGCGCCCGGCTGCGAGGTCGCAGACGTCGCGCCCCCTGGGCGATACACCACCGTGGGCCGGGCATACGTAGTGGCCCTCGCCGTACACGACCATGCTGCTGGCGAGCACGAGGCGCCCCTCCAGTCCGGCTGCCGCGAGCCGGCTGAGCAGCACTGCCGTGCCCAGGTCGTTGTGTTGCACATAGTCCGCGATGTCGTGCAACCCCGTCCCGAGCCCCACCATCGACGCCTGGTGACAGACGGCGTCAACATCCCGGAGCGCGCTGTCGACCATATCGGGGTCTCTTAGATCGCCGTGGATGAGCTCCGCGTCGGGATTCAGGTAATCAGGCACCGCGACGTGGGCGCCCGGCAGCAGTGCATCCAGTACGCGGACCCGCTGACCGCGGCGCACGAGCGCATCGACGATATGCGAGCCGATGAATCCGGCGCCACCGGTGACGAGGATCATGCCCCTTGCACGCTACCGGCGGCCGCCGGGCCTCGCAAATCCGGCGTTCAGGCGCCTCTGATCCGAATCGCCGGGCGGTGCCTGCCGGCGCCGCGAGGCAAGCAACCAAGTCGCGGCCAGGCCGAACGCGAAGCCCCCGGCGTAAGCGAAGTACGCCACCACGCCGCCTCCCCCGATAGGGTCCGTGAGACCGGCAGCGCCAAACAGCGCCTGCATCACGAACCAGATGCCGAGCATCACCAGCGCCGGCACCTCGATCACCGTGGAGAACAGCGGGATCAACACGAGCGTCAACACTCGCGCGCGCGGATAGAGCAGGATGTAGCCCCCGAGCACGGCCGCAATCCCCCCCGCGGCACCGACCGTCGGCGCGGCGGCGCTCGGAACGAGGAGTACTTCCAGCGCGAGAGCAGCCACCCCGCCGGCGATGTAGAAGGCGATGAACTTGAGGGGCCCCATGGCGCCCTCGACGTTGTTGCCGAAGATCCACAGGAACAGCATGTTCCCCGCGATCTGGACGATCGAGGCGTGCACGAACATCGCGCTGAAGACCGTCTCCCAGACGGGGATCGCGCCGCCCGAGGGGCGGAACCCGGCGTGCTGAGCATGGCAGGCGACCGCCCTCGCGGCGCCCCCGGGGATCTGGGCAAGGCCACAATGCGTGCCCGGATTCCTCAGCGCGTATGGGATCGCCCCGTACTTGACGAGCACCGTCGCGTCGGGCCCGCTGATCAGCGACCCCCCATGCCTGATCGCAAGCAGGTAGACAACGAGGCTCGCAACGATCAGCGCCAGCGTCGCGAACGGGAAGCGATCCGTCGGGAGGTTGTCCTTGATCGGGAACACGCGCGCGAGCCCTATTTTCCTTTATGAGGCGGCTGCGCCGCCTTTGTTTATTGTGGTGCTCGGAGGCCCGGGCGGTTACGGGTTCTCTATAGCCGGCGGACGGGCGTCCCCAGCTTGGCTTACGGCGAGCCGGCGGGCGGGCGTCCCAGTCGTGGCTCACGCCCAGCCGGCGGACGTGCCCACCGCGGCGATCCGCCAGGGCTGCGCCGCGTCGCCGCCGAGCGCGAGCGTCCAGTGCTCGGTGAACGAGGTCTCGCGCGACTGGCTTCCGGCCACCACTTCGGTGGTATTGCGATCCTCCAGGTAACGGCGCCCCGCGAGGTCGACCTCGATCGTCATCGTCGGCGGATCCGCCGCGGCATCGAGCGCGGCGATCCGGATCTGCTTGACACGCAGACCGCGCACGACCAGCCGCGTCCTCTGACTCGGGTCGCCGGGATGGAGCATCTGCCGCGCAGCCTCCTGACGGGCGATCCCGAGCAAAGCGTCGTCGTCGCCGTCGACGGCCTCTGCCCACGCCGCGACCGCGCGCCGAGCGGCGACCTCGAGCACGTCCGGTGCGAAGCGTCCGTCGGCGAGGCTGAGATCGAGCGCAGCGGCCCGGGCATCGCCTTGGTAGTCGAGGTCGGCGACCTCGGCGATCTTGACCGTCTCGGGCACGGCGTCCGCGACGGCACCCTCGACGAGCGCTTCGTCGCGCATCACGCGGTCGTCGGACCAGGCACTCGCGACGAGATCCTCGGAGAGCTCGTGCTCGCCCTCAGCCTCCTGCTCGATCGAGAGCAGCAGCCACGAGTCATCCAGCTGCTTGCCGAGCGTCCAGAACTCCTCCACACGACTCCTTTCCGACGAGCCATCCGTGCGTCCTATGCGCTGACCGTAGGAGTCCTCAACGTAGTCGCGCAGCATGGCCTCGATCTTGACCGCGACCCGGTCGCCGCGGTCGCCGCGGTGCCTCAGCCCGACGTAGTGGACCTTCGTCTCCCCCAGCGGCTGCACGCGGTTGCGCCAACCCCTGCGATCGAGGTCATCGAGCCTCAGCTCCCATTCGGTCAGCAGCTCGGGCCCCACCAGTCCTCGCAGCCTCCTCCGATCTCCCGCGTCCCACGCGGCTTGTACGTCTGCGAACAACTTGGCGGCGGCGGAGCGCACCGCCTCGGGCGCAAACGCGGGATCGTCCTGCGCTGCCTCCGCCGCGGCGAGCTCGACATGACGTTCGCGCTCGGCCAAGCGGCCCCCCTTGGTGAACCCTCGAGGGCGCCACCACATCAACGCCGGTTCCTCCGCCGCATCACGTAGATCACGTAGATCACCACGATTACGATCACTAGCAGCACGAGGATGCCGCCGCCGCCGCCTCCGATCGGCAGGAAGAAGAAGTGGCCGTGACCAAAGCCACGGCCGAGACCGCCACCCCTTCCGAAGCCGCCGCCGCGCCCGAAGCCCCCGCCATGCCCGAAGCCGAAGCTGCCGCCCCCGGCGCGGGCGATCGCCGGAGCGGCGCCGCCGAGCACCGCGAGCACCACGCCGGCGAAGACGCTGAGGATGCGGCGCCTCATCGAGGGCCTGTCTGGGCGAGCGACTCGCCGCACCGCTCTATCTCCGGCCGGCGGGCGCCGGCGAACGTGAAGACGTGGACCGTGGCCAGCCCGCCGGTGTGCCCACCGCCGAGATCCGCCACGGCTGCGCTGCGCCCCCATCGAGCGCGAGCGTCCAGCGCTCGGTGAATGTCGTCTCACGGGCGGGGCTCCCGGCTATCACCGCCGTAGTATTGCGATCCTCCAGAAAACGCCGCCCCGCGAGGTCGACCTCGATCGTCATCGTCGGCGGATCCGCCCCGGCGTCGAGGGCTGCGATCCAGATCTGCTCCACGCGCGGGCCGCGCACCACCAGCCGGGTCCTCTCACTCGGGTCGCCGGGATGCAGCAGTTGCCTGGCGGCCTCCTGACGGGCGATCCCAAGCAAAGCGTCGTCGTCGCCGTCGACGGCCTGCGCCCATGCCGCGACCGCGCGCCGAGCGGCGACCTCCAGCACGTCGGGAGCGAAGCGTCCGTCGGCGAGGCTGAGGTCGAGCGCGGCGGCCCGGGCATCGCCTTGGTAGTCGAGGTCGGCGACCTCGGCGATCTTGACCGTCTCGGGCACTGCGGCCGCGACGGCACCCTCGACGAGCGCTTCGTCGCGCATCGCGCGTTCATCGGACCACGGGCTCGCCACGAGGTCCTCCGAGAGCTCGTGCTTGCCCTCAGCACCCTGCTCGATCGAGAGCAATATCCAATCATTTCCGGCGCCCACCGAGCGATCCGGGCGCTTGCCCAGCGTCCAGAACTCACGCAGGCGACTGCACTCCGAGAGCCGGCCGGCGCGCTTGATGTGATTTCCACGACCGTCTAGCACGTAGTCGCGCAGTTTGGCCTCGATGCGGACGACAACCCGATCCTCGCGATCGTTGCCGCGGTGCCCCAACCCGACGTACTCCACCTGCGGCTCGCCGATCGGCTCCACGCGATTGCGCCAGCCCTGGCGCTGGAGCTCGTCCAAACGCCGCTCCCATTCGGTGAGCAGGCCGGACGCCACCAAGCTCCGCAGGCGAACCCTGTCGCCTGCATCCCACGCGGACTGGATGTCGGCGAACAGCTTGCTGGCACTCGCGCGCACCTTCACCGGCGCAAATGCAGGGTCGTCCTCGGCGGCTTCGGCGGCCGCCAGCTCGACGCGCCGCTCGCGGCGAGAGACTTGGCGCCGGACGGCTCGGCCGGCGCTCCGCCGGCTGGCCCAGAACCGATTCGCGTTGGGCGCGACGCGGGTAAACAGGAGCCAGAGGGCGGCGAGGCCGATCAGCACCAGCGCCCCAAGGCCATGGCCGAGGACCGCGATCCGGATCAGGATCTGCAAGACGATGTAGAGCCCGGCGCCACGCCCCCCGCCACCGCCGCCGCCACCGTATCCGGCGGAGCCGCCGCCCGCCGCGGCCATGACCATGTGGTGCGTCATCGCGCCTGCGCTGCGGTCTGAGCGAGCGCTGGCTCGGCGTTGGCGGTGGCAGACGATGCAGCGCTGGCGTGGACGCTGGCAGGCGGCTCGACCCCGGCGTGGGCGGGCGACCCGGCCCCGGCCCCCTCGTGAGCGATGTGCTCGTCGGCGTGGTAGCTCGAGCGCACCAGCGGCCCGGCCGCGACGTGCTCGAACCCGAGTGTGTAGGCCACCCGCTCCAGCTCCTTGAACTCCTCGGGGTGCCAGTAGCGGACGATCGGCAGGTGGCGCTCGGTTGGACGCAGGTACTGCCCGACCGTCAGCACCTGCACGTGGGCCTCACGGAGGATGCCCAGCGCGTCGACCATCTCCTCCATCGACTCTCCGAGCCCCACCATCAGCCCCGACTTTGTCACGACCTCCTCGCCACCCATCTCCTTGGCGTTTCTCAGGACTCGGCAGGAGCGCTCAAAGCGCGAACCGCGTCGCGCCACCCGGTAGAGCCGCGGCACCACCTCGACGTTGTGGTTGAAGACATCGGGTCGCTCGAAGATCACGCGCGCGAGCGGCATCTCGGCGCCCCGGAAGTCGGGGGTCAGCACCTCGACCTTGCAGGCTGGCGTCTGGTGGCGAATCTGGCGAATTACGTCGGCGAACACCCCAGCCCCGTAATCGGGCAGGTCGTCGCGGTCGACGCTCGTGATCACAGCATGGCGCAGGCCCATCTTCGCCACCGTCCGCGCCACGCGGGAAGGCTCGAGCGCGTCGCTCCACGTCGGCTTGCCGGTCTTTACGTTGCAGAAACCGCAGCGGCGAGTACAGGTATCGCCGAGGATCATGAAGGTAGCCGTGCCACGCTGCCAGCACTCGCCGACGTTCGGGCACGCCGCCTCACGACAGACGGTGTGCAAATTTTCTGACTCGATCAGAGCCTCGAGCTCGCGGTAACGGAGACCGCCCGGGGCGGGAACCTTGAACCACGGCGGCTTGCGCCCGCGGTGGGGCTGAACATCGCGCCCGAGCACATTCAGCACGTCGGGCAAGCCACCGGGGTGCGCGCGGGACCGCGTCGTCGCATGCTCGCCTGTCTTCACGGCTCCAAAGGCTAGCGCGGGGACAGATCGCCGCGACCGTCCTGGCGCTACTGAGGCTGTAGAGCGCCGGTCGCCGACTCGATCGCCCCAAGGCTGACAAGTCGCTGCCGGCGGCCCAGCGCCTGCGCGAGGTGCCAGGCGGCGCGACGCCGAAAGCACGTCATTCGCCCGCCGGGCCGGGCCGTCTCCGCGACGAGCATCCGCCCGCCGGGCCGCGCCATCTGCGCGGCGCTCATCCCCTCGCCACGCCACGCCGTCTCCCGCGCGATCGTCCTCCCCCCGCCCCGCGCGGCCTCCGCGGCGATCGAGGTCATCTGGACATCGTCGAGTCCGCACGGAACGATCCACGTGAACGGCTGCATGTCGTTCTCGACGTTGACCGCGAATCCGTGCGTAGCGACGCCGCGCGCGACGTGGACTCCGATCGAGGCGATCTTGCGCTGCGCCACCCAGACGCCAGTAAAGTCGGGTCCGTCTCGAGGCCGCGCACGGGCCACGATCCCCTCCTCCCGGAGCGCAGCCACGAGGGCCTGCTCGAGCGTGCGCACATACCTGACCACGTCGCCGACACCCACGATCGGGTAGCCGACGAGCTGCCCTGGACCGTGATAGGTCACCTTGCCCCCGCGATCGGTCTGCACGATCTCGATTCCCTGGCTCAGGTACCAGTCCTCGCCCATCGGCAGCTCGCCGGGCGCCGAGCGCCGGCCACGGGTGTACACAGGCCGGTGCTCGAGCGTAAGCAACACGTCCGGGACCTCGTCGAGCTGACGCGCGGTGCGTATCCGCTCCTGCAGTCGGCTTGCATCCCGGTACTCGAGCATGCCGAGATGGCATACCCAAAGCTCGGAGCGTTCCCGACCGCGATACACGAGCGCCGATCCTACGCCAAGGACCACGCCTCCAGGTGCCCCTTGACGCTGGCGAGGAACTGGGCCGCCTGTGCGCCGTCGAGCGCGCGGTGGTCCCAGCTCAGCCCGAGAATCGTTATCGGGCGGATCGCGATCGAGTCGGCTCCCTGCGGGTCGGTCAACACGACCGGGCGCTTGAGGACCGCCTCGAGGTCGAGGATCGCGACCTGTGGCTGGTTGATGATCGGCGTGGCCATGATCGAGCCGTACTGGCCGGGGTTGGTGATCGTGAACGTCGCGCCCTGCACCTCGTCAGGGGTCAGCTCGCGCGCGCGTGCACGCCGGGCGAGCTCCCTGATGCGCGCGCCGAGCCCCTCCGCTGAGAGCTCGTGCGCATCGTGGACGACGGGCACAATCAGACCATCCTCGCCCAGCGAGACCGCGATCCCGAGGTTCACGCCCTCGTGTCGCGTATAGCGCTGATCCTCCAGCCACGCGTTCAGCGCCGGATGCGCTTGCAACGCGGCGACCGACGCGCGCGCGACGAACGGCAGTGCGGTCAGGCGCAGACGCGCCCGGGCGGTCTCGACCGCGCTCATGTCGACCTCGGCCCAGGTCGTGCAGTGAGCGGCGGTCTGCAGTGAGTGCTTCATGTGCTCGCCGATCTGGCGGCGGGTGCGCGACAGCTGCGTCAGATGATCCCCGGCGCGCTCAGCGCCAGGGGCCCCGTCGATCGACGCGAGCACATCCTGCTTGCGCACGCGTCCGCCCCGGCCGCTGCCGGCAACCTCCTTTAGGTCGATCCCGTGCTCGGCCGCGATTCGCTGGACGACTGGCGAATGGCGCCCCCGCCCGCGGGCGGGGCGCCCGTTTGTAGAACTAGATTCCGGTGTATCAGCGGAGGGGGACTCGGCAGATGGTGGAGGCGTGGCGCCGGTTGGGGAAGGCATGGCGCCGGTTGGGGAAGGCGTGGCGCCGGTTGGGGAGGGCTCGGCACCGTCACCGGCACCGGTACCCGCTGGACCCGCGCCGGCGCCCGCACCATCAGCGCCGGCGATCCGCGCCAGCACCACCCCGACGGCGACAGTGCCATCTGGGGGTACGAGGATCTCGGCGACGATGCCCGCGACGGGCGCAGGGACCTCGGTGTCGATCTTGTCGGTTGAGATCTCGCAGATCGTCTCGTCGACTTCGACGCGATCCCCGACCTGCTTGCACCACTGCACGAGCGTGCCCTCGGTGACCGAGACGCCCATCTGGGGCATCGTCACGTCGGTCAAATGGTCAATAGCGAAGGAGCTCAGAACACGCCTCTCGCAGTCGCTCCACGCCCGGCAGCACCGCCTGCTCGAGCGGTGGGGAGAAGGGGATCGGGACATCCGGCGTCGCCACGCGAACCACCGGACCGTCGAGATCCTCGAAGCCCCGCTCGGCGATCAGCGCCGCCACCTGTGCTCCGGCTGCGCACGTAGCGTTGGCTTCGTCCACGACCACCACCTTCGAACACCGGGCCACCGATGCGAGGATGGCATCTTCGTCGAGCGGCACGAGCGAGCGGAGATCGAGCACCTCGATCGAGGCCCCGTCGAGGTCTGCGGTCGCCTCGAGAGCGACGTGCACCATCGCTCCATACGCGATCACAACCAGGTCCGAGCCGGTCCGCGCCACCCGGGCGGTCATCGGCGTCTCGAAGACACCGTCCGGGACCTCGCCCTTGATCCGCCTGTACAGATGCTTGTGCTCCATGTAGCAGACCGGGTTGGGGTCGCGGATCGCGGCGTGAAGCAGGCCCTTCGCGTCTTGCGCGGTCGAGGGCGCCACGACCTTGAGCCCGGGTGCGTGCATGAACCATGCCTCGGGGTTCTGAGAGTGGAAGGGGCCCCCTGAGAAGCCGCCCCCCGAGGGCAGCCTTACCACCATCGGCACGGCGAGCCCCTGGCGATAGTGCAGCTTGGCCGCGACGGTGACGAGCTGATCGAAGCCGCAGGAGATGAAGTCTGAGAACTGCATCTCGCACACCGGGCGCATCCCCACGACAGCGGCGCCGATCGCCGTCCCGATGATCGCGGACTCGGCCATCGGCGTGTCCATTACCCGGTCGGCGCCGAACTCCTCCATCAACCCCTCGGTGACCTTGAACGCGCCGCCGTAGACCCCGATGTCCTCGCCCATCAGCAGCACCCGCTCGTCGGCGGCAAGCTCGTCGCGCAGCGCCGAGGAGATCGCCTCTAGATAAGTCATCGTCGTCATGATGCGTTCACGGCCGCTCCAGAGCACGTCATCGTCGTCATGGTGCGAACCCGCTCCAGGGCGCCTCGCCGTCGCCCAGCGGCTCCGCGTTCCCTTCGCAGAAGACGCCGAGCGCGGCGCCGGCCGGATCGGGCATCGGCCCGGCCAGCGCCTGCTCGGTGGCGGCGTCGATCTCGGCTTGCACCTGGGCCTCTACCGTCTCTATTGACTCGGTGTCGACGCCAACCGCGGCCAGCCGAGCCAGGAGCCTGTCGATCGGATCGCGCGCCCGCCAGTGCTCCAGCAGCTCGGGGGGCACGTACTTCATGTCGTCATGGGCGGCGTGGCCGTGCATCCGCATCGTCACCGCCTCGATCAGCGTCGGACCGCCGCCGGCCAGCGCTCGCCCGCGGGCGGCGCGGGTAACTTCGAACACCGCCTCGGCGTCGTTGCCATCGACAGTCACGCCGGCCATCCCGTAAGCGGCCGCGCGCTCGATAGGATTGACCGCGAACTGCTTGTGCAGCGGAGTCGAGTACGCGAACTGGTTGTTCTCCAGCACGAATACGACGGGCAGCCTCTGCACCGCTGCCCAGTTCATCGCCTCGTGGAAGTCGCCTCTCGAACTGGAGCCTTCGCCGAGCCAGGTGATCGCGCAGCGGCGCTCACCGCGCAGCTTGAACGCCATCGCCATCCCTGTCGCGACGAGCATCATGTCCGGGAGCATCGAGACCATCGCCACGCACCCGAGACTGCGCTGCGCAAAGTGGACGTTGCCGTCTCGTCCGGCGCTCACTCCGCCTTCGCGCCCCAGGTACTGGGAGAGGATCTGGGCCGGCGTGACACCACGTATCAAGTGCGCTGCCAGGTCGCGATGCAGGATGCAGAGCCGGTCCTGCGGGGCCATCGCAAACGCCGCTCCGGCCGAGACCGCCTCCTGACCGAAGCCATCGTAGAACGAGCCCGGCACCTTCCCCTGGCGGTAGAGGCTCATCGCTCGCGCTTCCAGGCCGCGCATCAGCAGCATCGCGCGCAGCAGCGCAATTCGATCGTCTAGGTTCAGGTGCCCGACCAGCGCTGGTGGTTGCGCTGCGGAC
Organism: Actinomycetota bacterium; assembly: GCA_030853685.1. Lineage (GTDB taxonomy): Bacteria > Actinomycetota > Thermoleophilia > Solirubrobacterales > Solirubrobacteraceae > Palsa-465. Next base: position 19,603 of record JALYUQ010000138.1, read on the forward strand.
CGTTGAGCCGTATCGATAACCATCTATGCGCTCCCTTTCGTGCCTGGGCCGGCCGGGATCTCCGTCCGAACCCGCCAACCGTCCCGGGATTTCCGCTCCGGTCCCTCGATCGGGCTAGCGGCGAGCTTACTGAAAACGCATCCGCGCCGGGCAAGGCGCACTTGCTCGCTGACCGGGGGCTCGCCGGGGCTCGCCCGCTCGTTTGCGGCATTACCCTTTGGCGATGGACAGTGCCTGGCTTGCCCGCATGCGCTGGCGGCGGCGCGGCGCTTGGCTCTGGCCAGCATTTGCCGTGGTGACGGCCGCGGACGCGCTCGTCGGGCACGCACTGCCCCCCGCGGGCGAATCAGAGGACCTCGTCGGCGCCGCCCTGTCGAGCCTGTGGCTGAACCTGATTGCCGTCGTGCTTGTCTCTGTGCCGCTCGGCGCCGTGCTGCGCCGGCGGCGCCGTGACCTTCCGCGAATCGTGGCCCGCGACTATGCGGGCGCATGTGCCGTCGGTTGCGTGGCGCTCGCGCTGCTGCTCACGGGGATCGTTCATCGCTCCTCCGTGCTCTCCGCTCGACACGACATGCAGGACGCGATTACGCGCGCGCAGGCGTGGATTGGCGACCGCGCGCCAGCCGAGTTCCGGCGCAACCTGCAAGAGGTCACCACGTTCGCGATCGAGGGCAGCATGTATCGCACGTGCGTGCTGAGCGCCGAGAGCAGGCGAACCTACTGCGTGATTGTCAACACCAAGCTCCCATTCGCGCGGAGCGTCCGCTTCTCCGGCTACGAGCCCAACTCCGTGCTCGCCGTGGGCACCGGCTGAGAGCTCGTTGCAACGCCCCGGTGCTCACGCGACCCCGGCGTAGCCGGTCCCAAGGCCCCGGTGCTCACGCGACCCCGGCGTAGCCGGCCCAACGCGTCATTACGCTGCCCCGATGGTCGCCGACCGGCGCTGCAAGCAGCTCACGCTCGTGGCGTGCATCCTCGGCTCGGGGATCGTGTTTCTCGACGGAACGATCGTCAACGTCGCGCTGCCGGCGATCCGGACGAGCCTCCACGGAAGCCTTGCCGATCAGCAGTGGGTCGTCGAGGCCTATCTGCTGACCCTCTCCTCGTTGCTCCTGGTCGGCGGCTCGCTGGGAGACCTACTGGGGCGCAGACGGGTATTCGCAGCGGGACTCGCGGGGTTCGGGGCCTGCTCGGCGCTCTGCGCGCTGGCTCCGAGCAGCGGGCTCTTGATCGGCGCGCGGGCGGCGCAGGGAGCCGCCGGCGCGCTACTGGTCCCGAGCACGCTGGCATTGATCACAGATACGTTCACCGGACGCGAGCGAGCGGCAGCGATCGGTTCATGGACGGCGTGGACGGGCGTGGCGACGGTGATCGGCCCGCTGGGCGGCGGCGCGCTCGTACAGGCAGCGTCGTGGCGATGGATCTTCGCGATCAACCTGGTGCCGGTCCTCGTCACGCTGGCGCTGCTACGCCGGCTCCGAACGGGCGAGCGCTCGCCGGGACACGTCGATGCGCTCGGCGCTTCGCTCTGTGGGCTCGGCCTCGGCGGACCCGTATTCGCCCTGATCGGAGCGCCACGCTACGGCTGGAACGCCCCCCTCGTGCTCGTCCCGCTCATCGGCGGGGTCCTCTTGCTGGTCGCATTCCTGGCCTGGGAGCGACGCGCCCCCGAGCCGATGATGCCGCTGAGCCTGTTCGCCGTGCGCAACTTCGCGGTTGGCAACCTGACGACGCTGATGCTCTATGCGGGCCTCGGCATCGCGACGTTCTTCGTGGTGCTGTTCATCCAGCAAGTCGGGGGCTACACGCCATTGCAGTCTGGGCTTTCCCTGCTGCCCATCACGCTCATGATCTTCTTGTTCTCGCGACGCTTCGGGGTGCTCGCCGACCGCTTCGGGCCACACCTTTTCATGGCCCTGGGACCGCTGATCGCGGGCGCGGGACTGCTCGAGCTCGTGCGCGTCGGAGCCCATCCGGACTACCCGGGGACGATCCTTCCCGGCGTAGCCGTATTCGGGCTCGGGATGGCGACGACAATCGCGCCGCTGACCGCGACGGTGCTCGGCTCGGTGGCGCCGGGACACTCGGGTCTCGCCAGCGGTGTCAACAACGCGGTGGCGCGAGTCGCCAGCCTGCTCGCAATCGCGGCGCTTGGCGCCGTGGTCTCTGCGAGCTTCGCCGGCCGGTTGGACCACGACCTCGCAACCCGCGCGCTCAGTCCGCAGGCCCGCGCAGTGGTGGCGCGCGACCGCACGCGACCATTCGTGACCGACGTCAGTGGCGTGCCCCGCGGGGCACGCCACACGCTTCACGCCGCGCTCGTGGACGCATCGGTGCACGCTTTCCGGATCGGGATCGGGATCAGTGGCGGGCTGGCGCTCGTGGGGGGCGTGCTCGCGGCCTTCGGAATCCAGAACCCGCGGCGAACGGTCAGCTCAGCGGATTGCTCAGGCGGCGCGCTCGCACCCGCCAGCGCGCTCACACCCGCCAGCCCAAGCTTGTCGCCCCTGCGTGCTGAAGGCGCGCAGGCGCCGGCGCCGAGCGCTGAAGTCAGAGCTGATCGCGGCGCGTACTGAGCACCAATTCGGTCCCGGCGCTCTCGAGCGGCAGGCAGGCCTCGCAGAAGTCCTTCCCGAACGGCGTCAGGTGAATGCTGCGGCGCACCGTCTTGGCACGCCCTGCGTGCTTGATCGCGGTCATCACCTCGGGTTGAGCTTCGAGCACCTGGTAGCTCATCGGATCCTCGAGCGACTCCTGAGAGAACCAGATCAAGCCGAGCCGTTGCACGTTGTTCAGGTAGGCGGGTACGCGCGCTACGTGACGGCACCCCGCCCAGGCGCCGATCATCGTCAGGCCTGGTGCGACGACCTGGGACGAGAGGCCCATCAGCGCGCTCGTGCGGACGTCCACCGACGCCTGCGCGCCGCTGAGGAGTAGTAGGCGCAAGATCCGCGCCTCGTCGGGGTGTAGCTCGCCGAGGATCCGCGCGAACGCGGGGTGGAGCTCGTCGTCCCGCGTCCCGTCCTCGGTATCCACCTCCGCTGAGCGACGCAGTAGCTCGGACCCGGCCTCGCGCAGCGTTGGAGGCGAGGCCGATGGACTGGACGGATCGGCGTCATCGGCGTCATCGACGTCATCGACGTCATCGCCGTGACGGGCATCGACTGGTGGCATGAGCTGTGCGATGCGGTGGTCGAGCTCGGAGACGCCGAGCAGCTCACGGGCACAGCCCCGGAGCTGGGCGCCGGCATCACGCCACAACTCGGCGGCAGACTCCTGGGAGGCCGCCGCGCGCACGAGCCGACCTCCGGCGCGAGCCGACGTCTGCACGCCCCACGTCGCGCTGCGCAGCCAGAGTCCTGCGGCGCCCCGCACCAACACGGGAAGTACGTCGAGCGGACCAGGGCGCCGGTATTCGTATTCATACTCGCTCACGTGCTCACCCGAACAGCGCCAAGTGCACCAGCCCCGCCGCGAACCCCAGTACGGCGCCGTGCGCCAGGAGCAGCCATTCGTCCTCCCTCGTCGCCGCTCGCAGCATGTTCCCGAAGTCGCTCGGTGCCATCTCGCGCATCCTTTCGGAGATCAGCTTACGGATCGCGGCGCTCTGCTCGCGGTTGAACTCCGGGTCGCTGAGCGGGGTCATGAGCTGATCGACGGGTTCAGCGGCAAACGAGGTGCTGATCCGCTCGTACTCCTCGCTTCCAACCGCCCACCGCACTGCCCCTTTTGCCGAACCGACCGCACGATCGACTGCCGGGCGCATCACGGTCTCGATCATCGCCCGCGTGCGATCGGCACGAGGACCGTGTAGCAGCTCCTCGCCGAAGTTGGCCATCGTCAGGATCTCGTCCGAGACGATCTGGGCGTATACCCCGGCGACTTCGGGCTGGCGGCGGATGAAGAGGCCATGGATTTTGAACGGGCCCCACTGCTGCGGCTCAGCCGGCTCGTAGATCATCCACAGCGCCACCCAGTTGGTGCTCCAGCCCACGATCACCCCGAGGATTGGGAGCAGCCACCAAACGGGTATGAGATGCGTAATCGCCGCAACCGGGATCCCCAGCGCGAAGCCGAACACGAAGCCGAAGTTCTGGATGAACTTGAGCTCGCGCCCCCCCATGTCCAGGAACACGCGGTTGGCGAGCTCGGGCCGCTCCTCGAAGCGCCGGATCACCATCAGCTTGACGTCGGCGAGCAGCTCGAAGTTGGGCCCGATCTGATCGGTCAGATCGTGGACGATGTCGGGTAGCTGCTGCTCCACCCGCCGGTAGACGAGCTCCCTGATCTGCGCCGGCAGCTCTTGCCACAGGCGCGGCTGCTCGCGCTCCATGATTCGGTCCACGATCCCCCTGATCTCCTCCTGCATGCTGCCGATGATCTGCTGCGCCATCTTCTCGGGGTCGAGCTGCTCCCAGAACTCGGCCGGGGTGCCAAGCTTGGCGATCCCGCTGTCGACCGACAGGCTGCCCATCTTGGCCGCGCGGGAGGGAATGATCCCCTGCCACCCGAGGCCCCCGATCATCACTCCGGGGATCTCGCGGACCTTGCGCGGCAGCAGCTTCACGAGCGCCACCGCGCTCGTGATTCGCAAGCCCTTGAAGTGAACCGGATAGAACAGCATCAGCACGCCCGTCCAGTTGGTGACATAACCGATCACGCCCGTAAAGAACGGAATCGTGATCAAGGCCACCGTGCTCTTGCTCAAGGGACGCTCAACGCTACTCGACGGCGGAGCCCC
>JALYUQ010000201.1 GCA_030853685.1 Actinomycetota bacterium
GGGAGCCCGACGTCGTCTGGCACGACCACGCCAAGCTCAAGGTCATCCGCGAGCTGAAGCCCGGGATGGAGTTCACCTACGTCTTCGACCTCGGCGACAACTGGCGCCACCGCTGCCTCGTCCAGCCCGCCAAGGTGGACCCGCTCAACGTCTACGGCATCACCCCGTCGGCACCGGTCGCGGTCTGGGGCTGGGGGTGGATCCCGGACCAGTACGGCCGACGCTCCCGCGATGGCGACGACGACCCCGACGAGCCTTGAGGGTTCTGGCCCACGAGCGCGGAGAAAGGCAGACACATGCCACGTGCACCCTGGTGCGCCCGTGCTACCGCGGCCGGCGTCTCCTGCGTGCGTGAGCGCGGCGTTCGGCGCGGTTGAGTGGCGGCGTTGGCGGGTCGGGCCGCTGCTGCTCCCATGCCTCGGGAAGGGCATCGAGCGCGGCGATGTGGCTGTTCGGGTCGTAGGTCTCGTGGTCGGTAAGCGCGGCGTGGATCTGCTCGGTCATGGCGTCGGCGAGCATGTGCAGCACCTCATGGCGGTGATAGCCGGCGTCGAGCAGTCGGCGGGCGGTCCGGTAGACATCCGGCGGGTCCTCGTCGGCGATCTGGTTGGCGACGACCTCGTGCATCGCGAAGTGCAGCCGGGGGTTCATCGGCTCGCCGTTGACGAGGACCTCGTTCTCCCCGCGGCGCGGCGCCCGGTCGAGATCGGGGTGGTCGGCTCGGATGATCTCGGCCCGCGTGTCCGGGTCGCTGAGCTGCTCGAGGTCGATGCCGAGGCGGGCAAGCGTTTCGGGGTCGGCGATCAGCGCCAGCCGCTCGAGCGTCTCGGGGCCGCTCATCACGCGGCAGCCTGACCGGTGAGTCCGGCTTTGTCCAGCATCGCGATCAACGACGGCCGGCGGCAGTGCTGATCGCGGAGAGTGGTGATCGTGTCGACGAACTGGTCGGCCTGGTCGGCGGCGGCAGCCGCGGCGCGCGCACGCTTCAGGATCCGGATCGCCTTCGAGTAGGCACGGCGGTCGGCCGTGACCAGGATCTCGGCGGCGATGCTCGAGTAGATCGGGACCGCGTCAGCCGGGTGGGTCTCCTCCCGCACCTCGGCAAGTCGTAGCCACTCGCCGAGTTCGCCGGGTGCGAACGTGAGCGCAGCCGCCCAGGCCGCATCGCCGTCACCGTCATCGAGCAGCGCGTCGACGAGCGCGCGCACGTTCCGCTCACGCAGGGCCAGGATCGCAGCGTCCCGCTCGAGCGCCCAGGCGTCGAGCGTCTCAGCGGCGCGGCGGAGCTGGCGGTAGCTGCCGGCGGTCGGTGACTCCTCGTGCTGAGCGCGCGGACCGCGAGCGCGTCGACGTGCCGGCCCGCGTCCGCGTGGATCGAACATGCGAGGTCGCACAGACGGTCGGTCTGCCAGCCGCGCGTCTGCTCCATCTCGCGCGTCGCCCACGCCAGCGCATCCTCAGGAAGGTCGAGTTCGACCATCGCCTCGGCGACGGCCAGGAACTGATGCGCCGTGGAGAGGTCCCCGCCGAGCAGCTCGACGATCCGCTCGCTGTCGCGATCGAGGATCGCCAACGGCTCCCGGGCGTAGCGGACCGCGAAGGCGTCCTGGTCGCTGTGCGCCTCAACGGCGGCGCGGTACGCGGACAGGCCCTTCTCGCCGAGCGCGTCGCGGTAGCGGACCGGATCAGGCTCGAAGAAGTCCTGGTCGACGAACCGGACCCGGATCATCCAGTTCGCCAACTTCACGGGGTCGGCCACACCGGCCTCGCACGCGCGCGCATGCAGCTTGAGCAGATCGCGCGCGAGATCCCCGACCATCGCCGAGGAGTCGTCCGCACGCGTCTGGATCACCTTCACAACGTGGCCGAATGCCCGCTCCAGCAACGCGACAAGGTTTTGCGACGGGCTGGATTTCACCGCCTGCTCCAGCTCGTCCACGACCGGACGCGCCTCCCGCGCCCACTCCACGCTCTCGCGGTACCCAAGGAACTTCCGTGTGCGCAACCCACGATCGACCTCAGCACGCAGGACCCGAAGGTCACCGCTGGAGCGGGCCGCCGTGAGCCGCAACCGACGCTGGACGTCCAGGTGCCATTCAGCTGCCCACGCCACCAACTCCCGCAGCTCATCGACGTCGAGACGCGACGCAAGATCCCGCAGACCATCCCCGAAGTCTCACCGGCCCCCGAGAGCGCTTCCTCATCCACCGGCATCACGGTAGCCCACGAGCGCACGCCGTCATCCGCTCCGGCACCCTCACTGCGCAGACGCTCGCCCGCGCCTCGGGGCCAGGATCGTCATCAACGATCCCCCATTGCGGCGGCGCTGGAAGCCATGCGCAGCGCGTGGAGCACCGACCCCCTGTCCATCGGCAATCGTGCTCCAGGCACGAGCGCACGTGGCTACGAAGGCG
>JALYUQ010000204.1 GCA_030853685.1 Actinomycetota bacterium
GCGCGCGGAGAACCAGCGGTTGTTGGCTGAGAACGCCCGGCTGCGCGCGCAGTTGAAGGCGGCGCGGCGGGCGGGGAAGCGCCAGTCCGCGCCGTTCTCGAAGGGCGACCCGAAGCAGAACCCGGCCAAGTCGGGGCGTAAGAGCGGTGAGCGATATGGCACCAAGGGGCATCGGCCGGCGCCCGATCATGTTGATGAGGAGATCGGTGTGCCGATGCCGGACTGCTGTCCGTGCTGTCAGTGGGAGTTGGAGTTCGAGGATGAGGTCTTTCAGTATCAGGAGGAGCTGGTATGGGTGCGCGGACATGTGCGCGGCTACCGGATCGCTCGTGGGCGCTGCAAGCGCTGCGGGCGCCGCGCGCAGGGCCGCCATCGCGATCAGACCTCTGACGCGGTCGGTGCGGCCGGCTCGCAGCTGGGACCGGCAGCGATCGCCTTGGCTGCGCAGTTGAACAAGGAGCTGGGTGTCTCGATGCGCAAGGTCTCCCAGATCCTTGCGATGTTCGGCGTTCGGGTGACGCCGGGCGGGCTGTATCACGCGCTCGGCAGGCTCGCCAAGGCGGCCGAGCCGACCTGCCAGCAGCTCGCGCTCGCGGTTCGGCACAGCAGCGCGGTCGCGCCGGATGAGACGGGGTGGCGGATAGGCGGACGCAGAACGTGGCTGTGGGCGTTCGTCGGCGAGGAGGTGACCGTCTACCTGATCGCCCCGGGCCGCGGATACGAGCAAGGCACCCTGATCCTCGGCGAGAGCTACGCCGGGGTGCTCGAGCGTGACGGGTTGGCGCCGTAGCGCCGCTTCGCCCACGCCCAGCATCAGAGCTGTCTCGCCCATCTCCTCAGGCGGGCGGGCGAGATGATCGCCGACAGCGTTGCCGGGCAGGCGAAGATCCCGCACGCGCTGCGACGAATCCTGCTCGACGCGCTCGCGGTCCGCGACCGCTACGCGGATCTGCTCGCCCGCCCAGGCACCGACCCGGATGTGATCGACTCGACGTGCGTGGAGATCACCGATCCGCTGCCGCAACTCCCCGCCGCCAGCACGACCGAGGACCGCGACGACCGCGACGACCGCGACGACCGCGACGAGATGATCGCCGCCGGCCCGGACCGCTAGGCCGAGCTTGACCGCGAGGTAGTCCGCCTGCAGTCAGAGCTCGACCGGCTGATCGCCCGCACCCCCACCCACCCGGCGAACAAGCGACTGCTCGCGCACCTCACAAACGAGCAGGACCACCTGCTCACGTTCTTGAAGATCCCAGGAGTGCAGGCCACCAACTGGCGGGCGGAGCAGGCGATCAGACCGGCGGTCGTGAACCGAAAGAGCTGGGGCGGGAACCGCACCGATCACGGTGCCCAGGTGCAGCAGACGCTGATGAGCGTGATCCGCACCAGCCGCCAACAAGGCGTCTACCCGATCGGGCTGCTGACCGATCTGCAACACCACACAGCTCCCGCGCCGAGCCCGATGCTCCGGGTCCCCGCCGCCAACACCACCAACGGCGCCAAACTGGCCACCGCGGCCGACGCGCGCAGCCCGTGAGCACCCAGCGCCCGCCGCGGTTCCGCGTCTGCGTCTACCACCTACACAACGGCAAGACAACGAAAGTGATCGACGACTACGGCAGCGGGTTCACGACCGCGACCGCGACGCTCGACGGCGACCATCTCGAAGTCCACTTCCGGGAAGGCGGACCCCGCAGCCTCGTCCGACACATCGCTGCCGCGATCACCGACGAGCACTCACCCCGCCGCCGGCGCTAACGCATTACGCCGAGACTTGACCGCTGAGCGATCCGCGTGAGTTCTCGCGTGACGTACTGCTGGAGGGACTGCCCTTCTCGCTTCGCTCGCTGCTGGAGACCCGCGTGCACATCGTCAGGGAGGTCGCGAACGAGCAGATTCACCGTTGCTTGCAAAACGCTAGCACGAAACGGAGCTCACACCCGCCTCTCTTTGCCTCGCGCGCCGCTTACGCGCGAGACTCCGGGCCTACCTCCTCTTGACGACGTGGTGGATGACGCCCCCGGCCGCCACCGACTTCAGCAGCGCGTGCTTGGAGTGGTGCTTCTTGAGCACGTGGTGCACGATGACCGCGCCACC
>JALYUQ010000141.1 GCA_030853685.1 Actinomycetota bacterium
ACGACGGGGACGACGGGCACGACGGGGACGACCGGGACGACCGGGACCACCGGGACGACGACGGGGACGACGGGGACCACCGGCACCACGACCGGGACCACCGGCACCACGACGGGGACCGGCACGACGACCGGGACGACCGGCACTACGGGGACCACCGGCACCACGACGGGGACCGGCACGACGACCGGGACCACCGGCACGACGGGGACCGGCACGACGGGGACCACCGGCACGACGACCGGGACCACCGGCACGACGGGGACCGGCACGACGACGGGGACCACCGGCACGACGACCGGGACCACCGGCACGACGGGGACCGGCACGACGACGGGGACCACCGGGACGACGACGGGAACCACCGGCACGACGGGGACCACGACCGGGACGACGGGGACCACGGGCCACACGACCGGGACGACGGGGACGACGGGACACACGACCGGGACGACGGGCACCACCGGGACCACGGGCACTGCCGCTGAGGTCGTCCAGACCGGCGAGAAATCGACGGCGGGACAGCTTCCGTTCACCGGCTATGACGTCGTCAGAGCGCTCCTACTCAGTTTGCTTTTGCTCGGGGCTGGCGTCGGCGTGCGCTGGGCTCTCGCCAGGCGCGCTCGTCGTGCTAGCTGATCCTTAACATGGAGAAGTGGTGAACGACGGCGTGGACTGAAGACACCGCAGCCTCTACCCTTGCGTGACCGCCCGTCGCAGGGTTCTGGCGCCGGGCGCAGGTCCTGGAATTGGAATTCTTGCCTCCACCCCCCGGACGGGGGTCGCAGCCTCGCCCCTGGCATCGCCGGCGGTCATTCCCCAATCGCCGTCGAACTGCCGCTGCTATCTGGCCGCCGCAGCCGCCAGTCCCGCCCCTACCCTCTCGGGATGCCCGGTCTTCGGTCGATCAACCAGTCATCATCTGATCCCGCGGATGTCGCGGGCCAGCGTCGCACGACGATCGCGTCGATTCTCGCGGCGACGTTCCTGATGGTGCTTATGCTCGGAACCGGTCTGGCGACCGGGAGCTTGGGCTTGGTGTCGGCTGGTATCGAGTCAACCGGAGACGTAGTCGCTGCGGTTGTCACGTTCTTCGCGGTGCGCTTGGGCGCGCGCCCGGCCGATCCTGAGCATCCATATGGGCATCGTCGTGCGGAGAACCTGTCCGCTCTGGCCGAGGCGACGATCTTGCTCAGCGGCGGCATCATCGTCGTGATCGAGGCGATCGGCCGGCTTTCCGGCAGCAGTGGTGCGCCGGCCGTCAGGTGGTACGTGTTCGCGGTCATCAGTGCGGCGATCGCGATCGATATCAGCCGGGCGCTCGTTTCGCGACGCAATGCGCGCCGGTATGGCTCTGCGGCGCTGCGCTCCAACTCGTTTCACTTCGCCGGTGATGTGGCGGGAGCGGTCGCGGTTCTTGTGGGGTTGATCCTTGTCCGTACAGGCGTTCAGGACGGCGATGCGATCGCCGCGTTGATCGTGGCGGTGTTCATCTTCGTGGCGGCGGCCCGTCTGATCTTCGAGAACGCCCAGGTGTTGATGGACACCGCACCCGCAGCCGCTCAAGCGGTCGCCCGGGATGCGATCGCCGCGCTCGGCCCGGAGATCGAGCTAGACCGGTTACGCCTGCGCGAGTCCGCCGGGCGCTATTTTGCCGACATCGTCGTGGCCGTCCCGCCCGGGCGGGCCGTGATCCAAGGCCACGCCGCCGCCGACGAAGTCGAGGAGGCCGTCGAACAGGCCCTTCCCAACAGCGACGTGGTCGTCCACGTCGAGCCCCGCCGGCGCGGACTCAGCCTTCGTGACCGTGTGCTCTCAATCGCGCTCAGCGAGCCTTCCGTCAGCGAGGCCCACGACATCACGATCTTCGAGCACGGCGATCGGGTCAGCGTCTCGCTGCACCTCAAACTTCCCGCCGACAGTTCCATGAACGCAGCCCATGAGGTCGCTGAACGTGTCGAGAAGAGGATCAGCGCGCTACCGAACGTCAGCGATGTCCGCACGCACCTAGAGCCCCTCGAACGCCCTGTCGCGGCCAAACCGACCACGACCCGGGACGACCGCGAAACCGTGGAAACAATCGAAGCGATCGTGAGTGCGAAGACCGGCAAGAACGCGCGTGACGTGCGCTTGCTACCGACGGAGGCCGGAACCGTCAGCTTTATCACCGTTTCGGTTGGGCGGGCCGCGTCCCTCGCGGATGCCCACCGAGTCGCCAGCGGACTCGAGGAAACCCTACGCCAACGGCTGCCCGAGATTGCTGACGTCGTCGTGCACACAGAACCCTGAAGCCCATTCGTCATGACGTGCATCCGGTGAACGGTCCGAGTAGTGCTCACTATTCATTCAGTGCTTCGGCGAGTGAGCGTGCGCTGTCCGCGAGTCCGTTGAACGCGGCAGCGATCGCGGGCTGCCTGTCCGGTGGCGATCGCGTCTGAGAGTGCGGTGCCGCCGCCGGCAAGCGCGCTCACCGCGACGATGTCTGCCGCCAGTGCGGTGGCCGCCGGCAGCAGCACGCGCAAGCGCAGCCGCGAGCGCTGGCGTCGGACGGATGCCCCTTCGTCAACGCCTCGATCTGCATGCGCAGTGAAGCGGGCGCGCGTACGTCTGGCGTGGAGCGTCGCGAACGCGCGCTCCTGTTCGGCGAGCGCGGTTCTCAGCTTGGGCGAGGCTTCGTCCGCGGTTGTAGCCCGGCTCGCAGCGAGGCTGGCAGCGAGCCATCATCAAAACGCGCCAGTTCGGCCTCGGAGACCTGCGTCTCGTCGCCATCGCGTCTCCATCAGGCAAGACTCCGGTTGGCGCTCGGCGATCGCCTCGATGATCTCTCTGACCTCCGCCGCGCGCTCGGGCTGCACCGCGACGCGCGGCTCGATCACGTCTACGTCGTCGCGCAGCGCGGTCGCGCGCGGTCGTTGCGCAGCGTTGCGCGACCGCGTGTAAAAAGTGTTGGGCAGCGCATCAGGTAGGCCCGCTCGCCGCCGTCGCGGACGAGCGAGCACGCGTGAGAATGTCTCCTGCACGCCTCGGCCGTCACGCCCACGAGCCGCCTCTCCCCCTCTCCGCCGTCGCCGTGCACCGGCTCCTGCGCCGCAGCTGCGCCGCGGCCGGGGTTCCCGACCGGTCGCACACCTGCACGCGCTCAGGGCCTACTCGGCCATCCACTGCCTCGAAGCCGGCGTCTCCGTTCACGAACTCTCCGCCCGCCTCGGGCACGTCGATCTGCGGACCACCGCCCGCTACGCCGCCGTCCGCCCCGAACGGACCGACGAGAGCGCCGACGTCCTTGACCGCCGCCACCAAGCCGCGCGGCGCGCCGGATTGACGTAAGCGCGGAGTGCCGACGGTCCGCGAGCTCGAGCTGTTCACCGGCACCGGCCAGGCGATCCGAGCTGGCTACCTGAGCCAGCTCGGAACCGGGGTACACGATCTCACCGGTCGCTCGCCGCTCTCCTTGCGCGAGGTCTTTCACCGGTGTTGATCCTCGACCGCGCAGATGTCGAAGCGTTGCTGGATCTCGACGCGCTGATTGACGGAGTTGGTGTGGCGATATCGGACCTAAGCGCCGGGCGCGTGTCGGTGCCCGCCCGGGTGTTCGCAGCGAAGGACAATGCGACCGAGCTCTTGGACATGCCCACCTTCCTCCCGTCGGTGCCGGCGCTGATAAGCAAGCTGACGACGGTCTTTCCCGGCAACGCCGGCACCCCCCTTCCCGTTCGCCAAGCTGTGATCGTCGCGTTCGATCCCGAGACAGGCACGCCGGCCGCGCTCATGGACGGCACCTACATCACCGCCGCCAAGACCGCCGCCTGCTCGGCACTGTCAGTTCGCTTGTTGGCCCGGCAGGACGCTTCGAGGCTGGCGATCCTCGGGACCGGAGCGCAAGCCCGCGCCCATGCGCTGATCGTCGCTCGGGCGCGACCGTTCCGCGACATACGCATCGCGGGGCGCGACCCCGCCAAGGCCAGAGCCCTTGCCGCCGACTTGTCCCGCGAGCTCGACTGCGAAGTAGTGCCCGCGGAATCATACGAGCAGGCGCTGCAGGAGTCGACGTCGCCTGCGCGACCACCTACGCAACCGAGCCGGTCCTCCGCCGCGCCTGGATCGCTCCCGGGCTGCACATCACCTCAGTCGGATACAACCCCCAAGGCCGCGAATTTGACGACGAGACCATCGCTGAGGTGCTGCTGTTCGTCGAATCACGCCACGCCGCTCTCTCTGCCGTCCCCCCCAACCGTGATCTCGCCGATCCGATCGAGCGAGGCGTGATCACCGCCGAGCACATCTGCGCCGAGCTCGGCGAAGTGGTCGCCGGTACCAGGCCGGGACGCACGAGCGAGGAGCAGATCACCCTCTACAAGTCAGTCGGCGTCGCAATTCAGGACGCCATCGCCCGCCCTGGTGCTGGCCGCCGCACGCGAGCAGAGTGTCGGCCGTGAGGTCAACCTGTAGGGCGTCCCGCCGCGTGTCCCACCTGCAACCGTCGGCCGCTCCTCTGGCGGCCGGTGGCCTCGTCCCCATAAGCGCATGCTTTACCGGAGCAGTTGCCTGCGAGTCAGCTGCTGCGTCGAGGATTACTGTGGGGGGAACTGTTTCGCAGAGTCGGAGCGCTTACCGTACGCGGGCCTTGGGGTGAGTTCTGTGAGCACTCGGAAGAGCTCGTCGATGCGTCTGCTCGCGACCTGGTGCAGGCGGGTGGCCAGTCGCTCCCAGTCGTCAGGGGTGGGCGCTTCGCCGGGGATCAGAGCTGAGAACGCGTCGCGGATCTCTTCGATGGAGAGTCCGACGTGCTGGGCGGCGCGGATCATCGCGATGCGGCACTGAACGTCGGCGAAGAACGGCCGATGGTTTGCGGCGGTGCGTTCGCTTGGCAGCAGCCCGTGGTCGTCATACGAGCGCACCCCTGAGCGGGCGATCTTCATCCGCTCGGCGACCTGCCCGACGGTCAGCCCGGTTTCGTGCCAGTCGTCCACGCCACAGATTTTGTTCGATCTGGGGAGATGCTGGTCCGGTCCTAACCCAGCGGCGTCCCGAACCACCAGCGGTGCCCCTCGAGATCTCGCGTCCCATACTCGCGCCGGCCGTAGGGCTGATCGACGGGCGGGCCGTCGATCCGGGCTCCGGCGGCACGGGCGCGCTCGTAGTGCGCATCCACGTCGTCGACGTTGACGGCCAGGCCGCCGCTGGCGGCGTCCTGTGAGCGTGCCGAGACCATCTCGTGCTCAACGGTCACGCGATGCAGCCAAATGACCTCATCTCCGATGTGTACTTCACCGTGCACGATGTGACCTTCGTCGTCTCGGTCGATCCGGCCGGCCTGGAACCCAAACGCATTGACCAGGAAGTCGTGGCTGGCCTCGATGTCCTCGTAAACGAGCAATGGAGTGATTCGCTTGGAATTGGTCATGCGGTCAAGCTAGCTCAAGACGCGGCCGCGGTCTTGGACAAATGTGACCGGCGCTCTACACGCCGTTCAGTCGCCAGAGCCCGTCGAAGCCGATGTGGTCCTCCGCGGCTACGCGGCCGAGACGCTCGCGCGCGTCCTCGAGCTCGATCGCACAGACGGCCGCCACTTCGGCAGTGGCCAGCGCGTCGCCAGCCCACGCAAGCACTTCCTCCACGTCTGCCGGATCGGCACGACGCTCGGCCCTCGGACACAGGTTGGCGATCGCCACCTCGTATGCGGCGAGGGGCTGAAAGCCGGGCACGGTGAATGCCGATCGGGCGCCGTCGGAGTCAGAGGAACGCTCGATCTCATACGAGGGGCAGGTGTAGCGGTGCCGGTGGCCGCTACCGTCACCAATCGCGGCCAGCTTGTGCGACAAGGCCAAGGCGGACGGGTCGGGGTGGCGCGAGAGCTCTAGATCTCTGCGCAGCAGCTCTTCCGTCTCGGGCTCAGCGATCCACTGCTCCAGACGCTCAGAGTCGATGCCCGCCCGCTCGGCGCCAGCCACGATCGTCTGTGCCTCGTCGAGTGGCCATCCCGAGAAGTGCAGGATACGCAGCACACGCAGCATGGCGCGTTCATGATCCGGGAGGTGGCGTCGAACGGCCACCACCGCGCGGCACGCGGGCATCGTGGCCGCCACCCGAGGGCGCGGCGAGCTATCGATGGGCATGTGGTGATCATGAGCCAGGCGGCGAAAGGACGCGGCCTGGCGCTCGGGCGTGAACCCCTTCTCCTCATACTCCTGCGGACTCTCCGCTAGCCCGACCATGCGTAGCTGCCAGCTCAGCTGCTCGCCGTAGAGCCAGCGCAGGCGATATCGGACCGGCTCGGCTGACCATGCGAACGGGCACGCGGGATCGGTGAACTCGGTGATCTGCAACTTCGCCACAGGGATATCTTCTCAAACCGAGATGCTGGCGCGGGCGAGCCCCCAGCGCGTCGTCGCCCGGCACGTCCTCGCTGGGTGACCCTCAGTGAGTGCGCACGGTCGCTGAGCTCGTGAGCTCGTGCCCGTGGGAATCGAGCGCCTGGGCGGCGACGTAGTGTTGCGCTCGGACCCTGATCGACGTTTCGAAGCCTCGTTTGCGCACGGTGCTCAGAACCCTCAGCCGAGTTGCGCTCGGTCCCCCGAGCACGCGCCAAGAGGCGACATTCGTCGCGCCGTTCCAACTGACATAAACGGTCGCCTCCTTGCCGCTCGTCGCGCCGATCGCGGGAGCCGTGTGCGGAGTGCCGTTCCAGGGGAACCGGTAGGCGCGGTAGCTGGAGTTCGGGCCCACGAAGCGCGCATCGAAGACGATCTTCCCCCGCGAGTTGAACTCGGTGAAATAGGGCTGCTGGCCCCAGCCGAGGAGCTTATCGCCGCCGCTCAACTGCTGGAAATTACCCTCGTAGTTGGCCAGTAGCTGCGGGCCGTGATCAAGCCCGGCAACCTCCCTCGCCGTCATGTGCTTGGTATCGAGTATCAGCTTCAGCCCACGTGAGTGCTTATGCACAATCGGTGGCCCGGCACCGTCGTCGAACATCGTAATAAATAGGTCGTTGCTGGCTCGCACGCGCACGTCGTGCTGGAAGGCGAAGGATGCGCCGGGACCCATCTTGAAGCTCGAGTGCCTGCCTCCCAGCACCCAGATGATGCGGCCCGTGCTGTGGTCGACCTTGTACGCCGCCCACGTGTTGCGAGCCGAGATCACCAGGTTGCCGTCGGTGTCGGGCTCGACGGCGTTGACGTGAAAGTAGTCGAATGGAGACTTGACGCTCCTGGGCGCTTTCAAGTAGGAGCCGTTCAGCGGAACGTGGTCGAGGCTGTCCCATTGAAACAGGACCAATCCGGTCGGGATGTCGATCTCCTCAACGACGGAGTCGAACACCTTCCGGCGCTTCGCCCCATTTCTCGAAAACCTCCCATTCCCATTCCGGACTTCCGCAGTTCGTAGGCATTTGAAGGGGTCCGGGAACGCGTTTTCCCTGCAAATTGGGGGGTGAGGGGGCCGCCGGAGCCGGAAACCTGTAGGCACACGCTTGAGGCGATTACGCTTGTGT
>JALYUQ010000302.1 GCA_030853685.1 Actinomycetota bacterium
CGGAGCGTGTGAAGGTAGGTCTATGCGCCCGCGTGATCCGCCGCCCACCCGCCCGCGGGCGGGCGCTCCCGAGCGATCGTCCCCCAGCCGACGACGAGCTCTCCGTCCATCAGGCACGCGAGCTGCCCGGGCGCCACGCCCTCGGCAGCGTCGTCGAGATCAATCGTGAGTGCGGCGTGCGTTCCGGGCGCCACGCCCGCTGGTAGACGCGCACGCAGCGGCGCAGAGCGGTAGCGCAGCTTGACGCAGTCCACGCGCGCGCCGGGCCGGTGCAGGCGGGCGTCTGTGACCGCCACCCGCGTGCTGCGCAGCGCCGATCGCGGGCCGACGAGCACCAGGTTGGCGGCGGCGTCCTTATCGAGCACGTACAGGGGCGCACCACCCGAGACACCGATCCCGCGGCGCTGGCCGACGGTGAAGCGGTGCTGACCGTGATGGCGGGCGAGGACGCTCCCGCCGCGATCGACCACCGCCCCACCGCGATCGCGGGGCCCACCGTGGCGGGCCATGAAGCGGGCGCGGTCGGTTCCAGCCAGGAAGCACAGGTCCTGCGAGTCGGCCTTGTCAGCGACAGGGAGGCCGGCTCCGGCGGCGATTTCCCTGACCTGGGGCTTGGTCAGTTCGCCCAGCGGGAAGCACATCCGTGCGAGCGAGGCTGGGGACAGGGCGGCGAGCATGTAGGTCTGGTCCTTGGCACGATCGGCGGCGAGGCGCAGCAGCGGGCCGTCCGGGTGCTCGTCCTCGGCAGTGCGGGCATAGTGCCCCGTCGCCAGGGACTCACAGCCCAGGCGCTGCGCCAGCTCGAGCATCGCGTCCAGACGCACGTGACCGTTGCAGCGCACACACGGATTCGGCGTATCTCCGGCTGCATAGCCGGCGATGAACGGCTCCACCACTCCGGCCCGGAACTCCCGGCGCAGGTCGAGCGTGAAGTGCGGGAGCCCGAGCGAATGCGCGAGCGCGCGCGCCTGGGCGACCGCCGACGCCGAGCAGCAGCTCCGTTCCGCGTCGTGCTCGGAATCTGCCCACAGCTCGAGCGTCACCGCCAGGGCTTCCCCCGACTCTGCACACCGCAGCGCCGCCACCGCGCTGTCGACTCCGCCGCTCATCGCGACGAGCGTGCGACCCGGATGGGGCTCCATTGCGGCGCCCCGCCGGGCGCCGGTCCCTAGCGCACGCGCCAGCGCGTTGGCCGCCAGCTCGGCGGCGTGGAGCTTGCCGGCGCTCAGACCGCCGAGCTCGGCGGCGATCTGACCCGTACCGACCGCAGCCGCGTGCAGCAGCGATTCGCCCCGCACGAGCGTGACGGCGGCGCTGCCCGCAGCCGTCGCGGCGCCGCACCCCTCCGCGTCAAAGCCCGCGTCGAGCACCCGGCCGCCCCGCACGAGCACCGAGAACCGCATCCGGTCACAGCAACTGCCGCCGCCCACGGAGACCGTGGCGGCGCCGGCGGGCACGCGGCCAAGGCCCTGGGGCGAGGTCAGATGGTGCTCGAAGGCGTCGAGTGAAGGAGTGTCCATTCCGGGCGAGGATAGACCCGTAGGTCGCCGGGCGAGGCCTCCATGGCGCTCTGCAGACGTGAGAATGCTATCAGCCGAGTGCAGTGATAGCATGTTCTGTGTGAAGCAGCTCTTGCTCAGAGTGCCCGAGGACATTCACCGCCGGCTGGCTGCCCGGGCCGTGCGCGAGGGCCGCAGCCTCAACGCCGTCGCGACCGAGATCCTCGACGCGACCGCCGAAGCCGACCAGGGCGATCGCCGTGCGCAGCTACGCGCGACCGCGACCGCGGCTGGCACCCTGCGAGCCGTGAACGCACGGCCCGTGAGCGCGGCCCGCCGGCGCCGCATCACGGAATCAACGCGTGACCTGGGGCACCAGGTAGACGGGCTGCTCGCGCAAGAGCGCCAGCGGCCGTGATCGCCTACCTCGACTCATCGGTCCTAGCCCGCGCCTACCTCGTCAACGAAGACGGGCACCAGGACGCCGTGCGATTGCTCGCCGACCCGCAGATCGCCACGGTCACCGGCACGTGGACGAGGATCGAGGTCTCAGGAGCGCTCGTCCGCGCCGCGCGAGCAGGCCGCGGAGACGAGAAGGGGCTACTGGCGCTGCTCGACGCTGACCTGGCGGGACCGGTGATCGTTCTCGGCGCTTCACAAGAGCAAGTCGAGCAGCACGCCCTGCAACTCGTCCGCACTCACGCGCTGCGAGCGATGGACGCCTGGCATCTCGCCGTCGCGGCGATCACAGTCCCGCCCCTGCTCGAGCCCGGCGAAGAGCGTGCGTTCGCCTCGCGCGATCAAGCCCAGGCCACGGTTGCCCAAAGCCTCGGCTTCGCGGCGATCTAACATCCACCGGCTCGTAGCCGTCGACAAGAGTCACGGCGTCTTGCGGAGGCTCGACGTGACTACGCGAGCGCCAGCCCCAGCTCGCGGAGGCTTGGGGATCTGCACCCGGCGGACCAGCTGCGAGTGATAGCTCCCTCGCGCAGGCCGCGTTGCAGCTCGCCCAGAAGGCGATCCATCCCGTAAGCGGCGCACGAGGCCGAAGCCTGGGGGAGGTCAGATGGTGCTCGAAGGCGTCGTGTCCATCCCCGGCACGATAGGCGGGCGTGCGGCCCCCGGATGCATCGGGCACGGGCGGCGATGGTGCTGGTGCGCCTCTGGGACAGCGACTACTTCTCCGCGGGCGAGCACAATCCGGATCCTGAGCGGTTTGCGCAGTGGCCGGCGGAGGGTCTCCGGGTTCGCCCGCGGCGCCCGCGGGGATTGGAGGTGCTCGATAACACCGAGGCGAACCCGCCGGTGCTGTGGGCTCTTCGCCTGCATCCGGACGCAGATGTGGACGAGGCCAGGTTCCGCGCCGTGGTGGAGGCGACCCGCGAACGGGACCGGTACCGGTACCGGCGGGTGCGAGCGACTCCCGGCCCGAGGGGGTGCGGGTGCTGGTGCGCGAGAGCACCAAGGCGCAGGCTTCGGCGATCGCCGAGGAGCTGACTGGTGCCGCACACAGCGCGTCGCGCACGGCAGCGCCGTCGCCGGACGCGTTCTGGACTCGCGGCTGGGAGGTCTACCCGTTCGCTCCGGACGCTCCGGTCGTGTTCGGCTCGTTTGCGACGCCGGAGTAGCCGGCGTCCAGCCAAGGCGCGCTACGGGTGGTAGACGGTCCCGAGGAACAGGATCGCGCCGGTCTTGCGGTCGCGCAGGACGAACACGAACGGTCGGTCGACATCGAAGACTACGGTCCCCCCGATCGACGAGACTCCTTCGGTGACGACGGCGGTCGCTGCCGCTGCCTCGGTGCCTGCCTCGTCGACGTGCAGGTAGGCCTCGTGGACGACCGTCTTGATGTAGAGGTCGCCGGGTCGTCCGGCGATCCCGGAGAGGTCGGCGCGAGCGGGGTCGAACGCGGACCGCATGCCGAGCGCCTCGAGCGTGGGCGGGAGCTCGAAGCGGGTGCGCAGCAGCAGCTTCGGCAGCGACAGCTCGATGGGGGACTGTCGAAGCCCTTGCAGGAGATCGAGCGGGCCGCGGGTCGAGATGCGGTCGAGCAGCGACGGCAGGCGACCGGGGTCGGGCAGCAGCACGTCGAATGCGAGCCGCCCGCCGCGGTAGGGCAGCTCGAGCGCCTGATAGCCCGCGCGCCGTGCGTAGGGGAACATTCCGTTCTGGTTCATGGTCGGCACCTGCACGGTGCCGCCGGGCGCGTGGAAGGGCGCCGGTGAGGTCATGCTCTTGTAGAACGGCGACTGCCACTTCGCGTGCAGGTAGACGGCGTTGGGGAGCACGAGCCGCGTCAGGGCGTCGATGTCCTCGGGGTGGAGCAGGCTCGGGATCTTCTCGCGGGTACGCTGCGAGACCCAGGCGTTGATCGCGGCACGCGCCTGGTCGGCCGCGTTGGCGAAGTCTACGATCCGCATCCCAGCGCCGTAGTCGCGCGCGAGCAGGCTCAGGAACGCCGGGCGGAACAGCATCCCCCGCTGCCCGTAGAGCGCGTTGGCGATGCTCAAGCTGACGCCGGGGCGGTTGATGGTGCCAAGCGATTGCGCAAGCGCGTTGAACGCCGCCGCCAGACGGGGTGGCGTGAGGCGGAAGTCGAGCGCCGTCGCGATCTGCGACGCCGTCTTGCCCTGGGCACCAGGAAACGTCATGGCGAGCGCGTCGGAGATGCTCAACGGCGAGAGCGCCACCCCGGACTCCGCTCGCGCGAGCAGACCGAGCAGCCGTCCCGCGAAGGCGGAGTTCCCGGCGCTGAGCGCCGCCTCATCGCCGGGCGTCACGACCGCGGGTGATCGGGGGTCGGGCGCACGCACCTCGCCCGGGTGGGCGACTGCTACCGCGGGACCTCCCGAGCCGCAGCTCGTAAGTGCGAGCAGCACGATCCCGGCGAGCAGTGCGGAGCGGACCATCAGCCCCTCTACGCCCCGCCGGAGCATTCGTCACACCGAGGATCGTGCAACGACGGCTCGCCCATCCCATCGACGTTGCGTGCACGCGGATCTCGTCATCAGCGATCGTGCTCCTGCAGCTTCCAGGAATGGCGCTGACACTCGGCGGTGAAGTTGCGTGCGGCGCCGCGGGGATGTAGCGCCACGCGCCGGTGATCGCCTGCGCGGAATCGGGAATACCACCCGCGCCCGATGCTGAGTACAGCCGTGCCCGACCGGCTTATAGCTCCGGCGGAGCCGTCGCGCAGCGGCGGTGAGGCAAGCGCGTCGAGCGTGTCGTCAAATCGCGTCCTCGTGGACCACGATCTCGGCGAAGTGGAGTGAACCGCGCGAGCAGCTCAGGCAGGTGGACCTCGGCCGCGGCGGTCGCCTCGGCGCCGAGCTCATGCTCGATCGACTGGGCGTGCGAACCGGCGATCGCTCGCGCCAGCGAGCCACCTCCGGTGGTGAGGGCATCCCCAGTCGCTTGAGGCGAGCAAGCCCCCCTCCGCGTGCGCCGTTCGCAGCAGGGTTTGCCGCGGCTTTCGGCTGCTCAGCACCGGACAGCTCGAGGCGCTCGTCGCCGACTTCGCGCCCGACGCACCGAGCTCGGCATGTTCGACGAGCAACCGGCGACACCGGGGAAGACCAGATGAAGCTGCTACCGCACTCACGGTGCTCGCGTTCAGGCGCGATCGCACTCTGATCATCGCGCTTCTCTACGGCGAGCAATCACAGTGGCTGCGCAACCTGCGCGTTGGCGGAGGCCAGATCGTCTGCCGCGGCCGGACCTTCAGCACCGGCGCACCGCGCGTCCTCGACACGACCGCCACCGCGGAGCTGTCAGGGCTCTCGCCGCTCGCGCGCGCGTACTGCCGGCTCGCTGACAAGCAGGCGGTACTCGAGCTCGGTGAGAAGCAGCCTCGGTCGGGCCGGGTCGTCCGAGCTCCAGGTAAGCCGCTCGCGCCCTCCGAGCGAGCGATCCGCCGTGCGTCAGCGGTCGCGATGCTTCGCGTAGACGCGGACCGCGTCGCCGAGGAGGGCGTCGTCTCGAATCGGGGCGAGCGCGAGCCGCTCGGTCACCCGGATCGATGCCGTGTTGGCCGGCTGGATCATCGCCGTGATGTAGGAGACATCGAGCCGAGCGAACCCCCAGTCCAGGCACGCTCGCCCCGCCTCGGTCGCATACCCGGACCCCCAGGCGTCTTTGCGCAGGATCCAGCCCACCTCGATCTCACCGAACTGCGGCCAGAGCTTGAGGCCGCTCCGTCCGAGAAAGCGCGCAGTGCGACGCTCGTAGATCGCCATCGGCCCGTAGCCGTGCTGCCGCCAGTGCTGCTGTGCCTGCGCCAGCCAGCTGATCGCCTGTTCGCGGCCAAGCGCCCGGACGAACCGGGTGACCTGCGGATCGGCGTGCAGCGCGACGAGGTCCTCGAGGTCGGCGTCGGCGAGCGGGCGCAGGATCAGCCGGGCGGTGCGGATCTGCATCGGACGACTGAGCGTACGCCCCCAGCTCACGCTCCTCCGGATGGCCGGCGCGGTCCCGCGCGCTGGTGCATGCCTCAGCTACATAACGCGTTTATGTTACATTTGTGACCTACGGTAGCTTCAAAACACAGGTCACGCCGGGCGAAGCGCAAGGGAGGGGACGCGTGCTTGGCTTGAGCGAACGAATGGCGCTCCAGCCCGTGTCGACCCACGTTGGGTTCGCCCCCAGCCCGTCCGATCCGCAACCGTCGATACCGGGTTCGCGTCAGCTCGATCTCGCGATCACGCCGGGGTCTGTAGGCACCGGTCAGCAGCCGTTCCCTGATCTCTCGGCGATAAACGGAGATCCTCGACCGTGAGGTGCGTGAAGCTCATCGCATTCGGTTGCGCGTGTGCGTGCGCCGCCCTCGCCCAGCTCCCGGCGGCGAGCGCCGCCAGAGAGCCGGCCTGCGATCTTGACCGCGCGCACGTCGTGCGCCAGACCAGCACGACCGCGATCCTCGACGTCTACAAGCCCCCATCCCACACCGGGAACGTGTACGACTCCGGCGGAACGTCCTACTACGGCTGCTGGAAGACCACCGAGCGGCTGACCCAGTTTGGGGTGCTCCCAAACCTGTCCGCCGGGAACGACTACCCAGGCGTTGACCTTCTGAGGATCGGCGGTCCGTGGGTCGCGCTGGTTGAGACCGACGCGATCACCGTCGAGGACAGCTTCTCCAGCACGATCGTCGTCGCCGACACGCTTACGGGCCGCACCTACCAGCCGCCGCTGCCCTACCGGCCGTGGATCGACGGGCGGCCCCCGAACATCGCGATCTCCGCGCTCGCGCTCAACCGATGCGGAACTCTCGCCTACGCACTGCAGCGATACGCGGGCTTGCGTTTGCCCGCGAATTCCGAGCTGATGCTCTGGCGCCTCCACCATCCCCCGGTGCGCGCGTTCACCGGCAAGATCGAGCCTCGCTCCGTTCGCATCGGCCACCGTTACCTCTACTGGCGCTCGACGCAGCGCCTCCACCGCCGACGCATCCCGGGCCCCGCCTGCCTGTAAACGTCCCGGTCGAGCTCGCTTGACGCTCCGCGTTCGCAAGCTGCTCGCGGCGCACCTCGTCGCCAACCTGCATCCCGCCATGCAGCGCGCGGTAGAAGCCGGCTGTGAACGTCCGGATACAGGCTTGGCACGGTGCGGGTGCGGCGTTCGCCCCGCGCAGCAGCTCAGGACTCGGTCCTCGTTCTCCCCGAGGCTCACCAGCCCGACGCCTCGATCGATGTGCAAGCCCGCCCACGCTGCCCATCACGCGGCCGGTCAGTTCCGCATCCTGCTCGCCGGACCCCGACGCCGGACCCCAGCGGTCAAGCTGCCCATGCGGGAGGCTCAACGCGCGCTCTCGGGGCGTTGCCATCGACTGGCAGCATACCGGCGATCCCGCCGGTGGTCAGGGGGCTGGAGGCGATGCGGCGACCCGTCGCGCCGTACGGTTCTCGGATACCGATGGCGATGGCTGGCGCTGTGCTCTCCGGCTCTCCCGGATAGTCTGATCCTGTCGTGACGCTCGAAGGTCGCCTCGCCAACTCGCGATTGCCCGCCGACGATGATCCGTCGTTGTGGATCGAGGGTCGGCAGACGATCGTCTCGTCTTCCTGGGGCGTGGAGCCGCCGGGGGCGTGGATCGGCGTCCATGCCAACGCGGTTGACAAGCCGATTCCGGGGGAATTCGACTTCCGCATCGAGGTGGCTGAGGTCGACGCGCTCGGCCAACCGACATCGATCGTCCAGCAGCGCTCGCTGCGCACGAGCGTCCCACATGAGCCCAGGGAGCTGTTGGAGCGCGACGCTCATCTACCGGCCAAAGCGCCGGCCTGGTATCGGATCAGGACCAGCGTGAGCCAGGATGCCTTCTCTGCGGAGAGGCGCGCGTATATCACGGTTCCCGCCCAGGTTCTAGAGGCGGAGCTGGTACCCGCCAGGAAGCGAGCCCGACCAGGTGACAAGCTCACGTTCACGCTTGTCAACACGGGCCCTACCGACCTGTTCTTCGGCGTCGATTACCGCTTGGAGCGTGAGGACAGCGGCAAGTGGACCTGCTGCAACGTCGAGGAGGCGTGGATCTGTATTGGCCTGTGCCTCGAGCCCGGCGGACGCTGGAGGGATGCCGCGGTGCTTCCCGAGGACGCGCCGCCGGGCCGCTACCGCGTGAGCAAGGACGTCAACGGCGTAGGCACCAACCTGAAGCGGACGGTGAGCTTCGAGTTCCACGTTGCGGAGAAGTGAGCGACGACAGGTCGGCCTCTTGTGAGCAATCCCAGTGCCTCGGAGGCAGGCTCTTCGGACAGCCTTTACGTGATCGCCACGCTCCGGGGACGTAGGTGCCATGATGGATGGCATGCTCCGAGCGTCGGCATGGGTCATAGCCGGGGTGTTAACCCTGGCCATGTTCGGGAACGGGGTGGCTAACAGCCAAACCGGTCCGCCGAGCGCGTCCAGCGAAAGGGCCAGGGCAGTGACCGCGACGACGACCGCCGCCGTGGTGCCCCACGTCACGAGCGCCGACCTCGGCGTCGCCTACGCGAGACTGCACCGCGCCGGTCTGCGCGTGCGCTTTGACCGCTCGTTCTCAGCGGGCTCGTTGTTCTGCCTGCCCACGATCGCACAGCAGTCCCCGCGCGCCGGCCGGCGGGTGCGCAGAGGCGGGGTTGTCACGCTTCGAGCCCAGCCACCGCGCTGTGGCACGGCCAGTCCGGCAGTCCCCACCCGTCAGCTGCCCGCCGCGAAGGTGCCCGCTTTTGCGGGCCGGCCGGTCAGTGCTGCTGTCGCCTGGGCTGAGCGCCACCGGCTCTACTGGGAAGTCGACCGACTTCCACCATTGACAGCCGGCAACGCGTCCGGCCTGCTTGGCAACTACCGCGTCAGCCGCCAGCGGCCGCGGGCGGGCACGGTGCTCATGCTCGGCATCGCCACAGGCGGCGGCAACCAGGGCAGCTTCCAGCCCACGCCCCTGACCCTGCAGGGCAAGCTCGAAGAGAGCACGGATAGGTCAGGTGCTCGAGCATTTGACTTCCACCTTCCTGTTGGGTTCGGGCTGTCATTTGCTTCTTCTCAGGGTACGGCGACCCGCCCCGCGGCTACGTTCCGTCGATGAGCAACCCAC
>JALYUQ010000305.1 GCA_030853685.1 Actinomycetota bacterium
CCGCCGGATCAGACCCCATGCCTGGCGGCCGCCGGACGATCCCCATGCAGCTCCTGGAGGGACACGACCTCGGGTTCTCCCCGCCGGGCGGCGATGATCGCCCGGGCGGCCGCCACTCCCCCTGACATCGTGGTGATACACGGGATCCCCCGGGCGATCGCGGCCGAGCGGATCTCGTAGCCGTCCGAGCGGGCGCCGGTACCGACCGGGGTGTTGATCACCAGGTCCACGGCCCCTCGCTCGATCCAGTCCACCACGTGGGGTGAGCCCTCGCCGATCTTGTTGATCCGCCTGGCGGGAATGCCCATCCGCTCCAGGGCCTGCGCGGTGCCGCGGGTGGCGATGATCTCGAAGCCGAGGTCGTTAAGCGAGGTGGCGATACCGGTCGCGGCCGGTTTGTCGGTGTCGGCAACCGTGATGAACACGGTTCCCCGGTTGGGCAGCTTGGAGCCGGCGGCGGCCTGGGCCTTGGCAAACGCGGTCGGGAAGTCAGGCGCAATTCCCATCACCTCCCCGGTCGAGCGCATCTCGGGCCCGAGCAGCGAGTCGGCTCCGGCGAAGCGGCCGAAGGGAAGGACCGCCTCCTTGACGCACACGTGCCCGCAGGTCGCCTCCGCCGGCAACCCCAGCTCGGCGATGGGCTCGCCGAGCATGATCCGGCAGGCCAGCTTGGCCAGCGGCAGTCCGATCGCCTTGGAGACGAAGGGGACGGTGCGCGAGGCGCGCGGGTTGGCTTCGATCACGTGCAGGCCGTCGTCGCCGTGGATCGCGAACTGGACGTTGAGCAGCCCGACCACGCCGAGGGCCCGGGCGATCCCGGCCGTCTGCTCGCGAATCTGATCGAGCATCTCGCCGCCCAGGGTGTGGGGGGGCAGGACGCAGGCCGAGTCGCCCGAGTGGATCCCCGCCTCCTCGACGTGCTGCATGATCCCGGCGATCCACACCTCCTCCCCATCGCACAGCGCATCGACATCGACCTCGATCGAGTCCTCGAGGAAGCGGTCCAGGTAGATGGTGCTGTCTTGCGCAACACCGACCCGTTCCAGGTAGTCCTTGAGCCCGGCGACGCTGTAGACGATCTCCATCGCCCGGCCCCCCAGCACGTAGCTGGGGCGCACGAGCAGCGGGAAGCCAACTTCCGGTGCCCGCGCGAGGGCCTGCCGGGGGCTGGCCGCCGTCGCGTAGGGGGGGGCGTTGTAGCCGAGGCGGTCCAGCAGCGCGCCGAACCGCGATCGGTCCTCGGCCAGATCGATCGCGTCGATGCTGGTGCCGAGGATGGGGACGCCGGCTCGATGAAGGCCCGCGGCCAGCTTGAGCGGCGTCTGGCCGCCGAACTGGACCACCACCCCTTCGAGCTTGCCGCCCGCTCGGCATCCAGCCTCGCGAATCGGACCCGGCCGCCCGGCGCTCGAATCATCCGGCTGGTTCTCCAGCTCGCAGACCGCGAGCACGTCCTCGAGCGTCAGCGGCTCGAAGTACAGCCGGTCGGAGGTGTCGTAGTCGGTCGAGACGGTCTCCGGGTTGCAGTTGATCATCACCGCGTCGCGGCCCTGCTCGCGCACGGTCTGCGCAGCGTGCACGCAGCAGTAGTCGAACTCGATCCCCTGGCCGATCCGGTTGGGACCCGAGCCGAGGATCACCACGCTCGGGCGCTCCCCGCGCTCGACCTCGTGATCGTCGTGATCGCCTTCGTGACCGCCACGGCCGCCTCCCCGGCCCCGCCGCGGGCGCTCCCACGCGGAGTAGTAATACGGCGTGCGAGCCTCGAACTCCGCGGCGCAGGTGTCAACCGACTTGAACGTACGCCGTCCCGTGAACGGTGCCTCTGGATCCGCGACCAGCTCGGCCAGCTCGTGCAGGAACCACATGTCGATACTCGTGCGCCGGTGGAGCTCTTGCACGCCTGCGCCCCGTCGCAGCGCTTCCAGCAGGTGATCGAAGCGGTCGGGCCCGGGCGCCTGCACCAGCGTCAGCAACGCCTCAGTGTCGGCGGGACAGTGCACCCGGGCGTCGAGCTCCCGCGAGCGCAGCGCCTTGGCGAACGCCTGCTTGAAGGTGCGCCCGATTGCCATCGCTTCTCCCACTGACTTCATCTGCGTGCTGAGGGCCGCCTGCGCACCGGGGAACTTCTCGAACGCGAACCGCGGCCACTTGACGACGCAGTAGTCGATCGCCGGCTCAAAGCTCGCGGGCGTCGCCTTGGTGATGTCATTGGGAATCTCCTGCAGGGTGTAGCCGACGGCCAGCCGGGCGGCGATCTTGGCAATCGGGAAGCCGGTCGCCTTGCTCGCCAGGGCGCTGGAGCGCGACACGCGCGGGTTCATCTCGATCACGACGATCTCATCCGTCTCCGCGTTGACCGCGAACTGGACGTTGGACCCACCGGTTTGCACTCCAACCGCGCGGATCACCGCGATCGCCTGGTCGCGCAGAGCTTGATACTGCTTGTCGCTCAGCGTCTGCTGGGGAGCAACGCAGACGCTGTCACCGGTGTGCACGCCCATCGGATCGAGGTTCTCGATCGAGCAGACGATCACCACGTTGTCGGCGCCGTCTCGCATCACCTCCAGCTCGAACTCCCCCCAGCCCAGGACCGACTCCTCCAGCAGCACCTGGCCGATCGGCGATGCCTGCAGGCCGCCCCGCACGATTGTGCTCAGCTCGGCCTCGGAGCGCACGATCCCGCCGCCGCCGCCGCCGAGTGTGAACGCGGGCCTGACGATCAACGGCAAGCCGATCCGTGACACCGCGGCACGCGCATCGGCGAGGTTGTGGGCGATCGCGCTGTCCGGGACCCGTAGCCCAGCCGTGTTCATCGTCTCACGAAAGAGCTCGCGGTCCTCGGCGCGGGCAATCGCGCCGTAGTCAGCGCCGATCAGCTCCACCCCATGACGCTGCAGCGTTCCACTCTCGTGCAGCGCCTTGGCCAGGTTCAGCGCCGTCTGTCCGCCGACCGTCGCCAGCAGCGCTTCGGGCTGCTCGCGCTCGATCACCTGCGTGACCGGGCCCGGCAGCAGCGGCTCGATGTAGGTGCTCGTCGCGACCTCGGGGTCGGTCATGATCGTCGCGGGGTTGGAGTTAACCAGCACCACCTCGTAGCCCTCCTCCCGTAGCACCCTGCACGCCTGCGTACCCGAGTAGTCGAACTCGGCCGCCTGTCCGATCACGATCGGGCCCGAGCCGATCAAGAGGATCTTGTGGAGATCGTCGCGACGAGGCATTCTCTTATAGGCGGCGCGGCCCGGCCGCCCGTGATTTCGCGATCTCGTCGATAAAGCGGTCGAATAGGTGCAGCGCGTCGTGAGGACCAGGCCCGGCCTCCGGGTGATACTGGACGGCGGCACCGGGCACGTCCCTCAGCACGAGCCCCTCGACGGTGCGGTCATAGAGGTTGATGTGGGTCAGCTGCGCGGCGCCGAAGTCCGTCTCCCAGCCAACCGGCTCATCGCCGTCGATCGTCTTTGAGCCGTCGGACCCGAGCACTGCGAAGCCGTGGTTCTGGCTCGTGATCTCGGTACGCCCGGTGCTCAGGTCCTTGACCGGGTGGTTGGCACCGTGGTGGCCGAAGGGAAGCTTGTAGGTCTGAAGGCCGACGGCGCGGCACAGGAGCTGATGGCCTAGACAGATGCCGTACACCGGCAGCCGGCCGACCAGCGCGCGCACCGTTTGCACGATGTAATCGAGCGCTGCCGGATCGCCGGGGCCGTTGGCCAGGAAGACAGCGTCGGGGTCGTTTGCGAGCAGCGCACCGGGCCCTGCGGTGCACGGATGAAGCTCGACGGTGCTCCCGCGCGCTAGAAGGTTGCGCACGATCGAGACCTTCACTCCCGTATCCAGGATCGCGATTCGCAAGCCCCTGCGCTCGCCATCGATCGCGATCGGCGCCGCGGCGGTGAGCTCACGGGCGTACCGTGGTGTGACCTCCTCGGGGTGCGAAGGCGCGAGCACGCGGGCGTAAGCGGGCGTGAGCCCACGGACCAGGTCGACGCCGAGCATGGGCGGCTCCTGCTTGATCAGCTCGCGCGCCCGGGTCTCTGGCAGGCGCATCGGGAAGAGGCCCCCGCGCATCGCCCCCCGCGCGCGAATGTGGCGCACGAGCGCGCGCGTGTCAAGCTCGCTGATCGCCGGGATACCGCAGTCGGTCAGCCACGAAAGCCATCCGCGCTGGGCGCCAGGAGCGTCCTCGCGGTCCACCGCCGCACGCATGATGGCGGCGCGGGCGTGGACGCGGTCGGATTCCATCGCGTCGGTGCAGGTGCCGTAGTTGCCAATCTGGGGGTAGGTGAAGGTTATGAGCTGACCCGCGTAGCTGGGATCGCTCATCGCCTCCTGATAGCCGGACATCGAGGTGGTGAAGACGATCTCGCCTACCGCGTGCCCGTCCGCGGCGCAGGCGACCCCGTCAAAGCGCGTTCCGTCCTCGAGCAGGACATAAGCGGTCGCCTCGCTCATGCGGTGGCCTCGCTCATGCGGTCGCCTCGCTCATGCGGTCCGGGCCGGCGACCGTCAGCATTCGTTCCCTGAATGCGATGGCACCGCCGGCAAGGGTCAGCACGATACGACCGTGCAGCGTGCGCCCGTGAAAGCAGCAGTTCGCCGACCGGCTCACGTAGCCTTTGGCGCCCACCTCGAACTTCGCGCCCAGATCGGCGATGCACAGGTTGGCCGGCTCTCCGATCGCGATCCTCGGAATTGGAAGGTCGTACAGCGCCGCTCCCGCCGTCATCCGCCCCACGACGGTCTCTAGCTCCAGCTCGCCCGGCAGCACGAGCTCGGTGTAGAGGGCGGCAAAGGCCGTCTCCAGGCCCGTGGTCCCCATCGGCGCCTGCTCGAAGGGAACCTCCTTCTCGTGGCGGGCGTGGGGCGCGTGATCGGTGGCTACGCAATCGATGACGCCGTCTGCCAGCGCCTTTACGAGCGCTCGGCGATCGGCCTCGCTGCGCAGCGGTGGGTTCATCTTGAAGCGGCTGTCCAGGGTCCTGACGAGATCATCGGTGAGGGTCAGGTGGTGAGGGCAGACCTCGCCGGTCACGAGCGCGCCGGCGTGCTTGGCTGACGCGAGCGCGTGCACAGATTCGATGCAGGACAGGTGCTGAAAATGGACGCGGGCGCCCTCATAGCGCGCGAGCGCCGCGTCGCGCGCCACCATCGTCGATTCCGACACGGAGGGGATGCCTGACAACCCAAGCCGGGTAGAGATTGCCCCTTCGTGCATCACGCCGTCGGCTGACAGCGTCGGGTCCTCCTCGTGCAGGGCGATCACTCCCCCGCACAATCGCTGGTACTGGAGCGCCTTGCGCAGGATGCCGGCACACGCGACCGGCTTTCCGTCATCGGTGAACCCGAGCGCACCGGCGTCGCGCAGCTCGGCCATCTCGGTCAGCTCGGCACCTGCCAGCCCGCGCGTGATCGAGGCGAGAAAGCCAACCTGGACCTGCGCGCTGCGGCTGGCGGTGTCGATCAGCGACCGCAAGACGGCGGCACCGTCCACCACGGGCGTGGTGTTGGGCATCGCGACAACGGCGCAGAAGCCGCCCGCCGCCGCTGCCGCGGTGCCAGTCTCGATGTCCTCCTTGTACTCTTGACCGGGTGCCCGGAGGTGCACGTGAGGGTCAACAAAGCCGGGAAATGCGTGCATACCGGCCCCGTCGAAGACGTCGAAGTGCTGGTCCCCGGGGGGCGCGGTCAGCGATCCAGGCTCCCCCAGCTCAGCGATTACGCCTGCACGGATGAGGATGTCGTGAGGTCCGTCGAGCCGGGTGCGCGGGTCGAGGACGTGCGCGGAGCGGATCAGGAGCTCGGCGGCAGGACGCAGGCACTGGAAGAGCTGCGGTTGCTGGGCATTGGTTGTCGGGGCGATGTGGGTCATGCGAGTCGATGCTGGTCGGTGTGGGTCATGCCACCGCCGCCACCCCGGCCACCCCGGCCACCCCGGCCAGCAAGGGCGAGCCGGCGAGCAGCTCGTAGAGGACAGCCATCCGAACCGCGACGCCGGCTTTGACCTGCTCGCCGATCAGCGACTGCGACGAGTCGATTGCCTGCGCCGAGCACTCGACGCCCCGATTGACAGGGCCGGGATGCATCAAGAGCTGACCCGGCTTCAGCCGCGCGGCATTGACCTGGTAGCGGGCGGCGTACTCGCGCAGGGAGGGTACGAACGACTCGCACATCCGCTCGTGCTGCATGCGCAGCACGTAGACGACCTCGGCTTCGTGCAGCCGATCTAGAGTCGCGGTCGCCTCGCACCCGAGCGCCTCGATCTCTCTCGGGATCAGCGTTGGTGGCCCGGCGACGGTGACGCTTGCCCCCATGCGCCCGAGCGCTAGGATGTTTGAGCGCGCCACGCGCGAGTGCAGCACGTCGCCGACGATCCAGATCCGGACGCCGTCGAGCGCGCCGAGCCTGCGGCGCAGGGTGAAAACGTCGAGCAGCGCCTGGGTCGGATGCTCGTGCTTGCCGTCGCCAGCGTTGATCACCGATGCGGGCGTCCAGCCGGCGACCAGTTGCGCGGCGCCGGCGTAGGGCGAGCGGATCACGATCGCCGCGGGGTCATACGCTGACAACGTCTGCACGGTGTCCTTGAGCGACTCGCCCTTCTCGGCGCTCGAGCCGATCGAGCGGACTGAGACAACGTCGGCTGACAGGCGCTTGGCGGCGAGCTCGAACGAGGAGCTGGTTCGCGTGCTCGCCTCGTAGAAGAGGTTGACGATCGTCCGTCCCCGCAACGCAGGCACCTTCTTGATTTCCCGCCCCGACACCTCCGCGAAGGATTCAGCGCGATCGAGGATCCGCTCGATCCCGGAGCGATCGAGATCGTCGATCGAGATCAGGTGCCTGCCCGTATCCAGTCGCAGGCTCAAGCGGGTGTCCTATCGCCAGCGCCGGGTCCGGCCCCGGAACCGATCGTGTGCTCGGCAGCGGGGCCGATCGTGTGCTCGGCAGCGGGGCCGATCGTCACCTCGTCACAGGAGTCGATCTCTTGCACGCCGACGTTGACGCGCTGG
Source organism: Actinomycetota bacterium (assembly GCA_030853685.1). GTDB lineage: Bacteria > Actinomycetota > Thermoleophilia > Solirubrobacterales > Solirubrobacteraceae > Palsa-465. The sequence continues at coordinate 7,005 of JALYUQ010000305.1, forward strand.
TCCTGCGAGGTAGGCAAGTTTTTTCCGACGTAGTCGGGCCGGATCGGCAGCTCGCGATGCCCCCGGTCAACGAGCACCGCGAGCTGGACACGAGCCGGACGACCGTAATCGAAGATCGCGTCGATCGCCGCTCGCACGGTCCGTCCGGTGTAGAGCACGTCGTCCACGATCACGATCGTGCGGCCGTCCACCGGGAACTCGAGGTGCGTCGCGAGAACGACCGGTGCGCTGGGCCGGATCGAGAAATCGTCGCGATAGAAGGAGATGTCGACGTCGCCGAGAGGAACGGCGAGCTCGAGCAGCTCGCTCGTGAGAGCGTGGAGGCGCTGGGCGAGCACCGCTCCGCGCCGGTGGATGCCCACCAGCGCCACCCTCCCATCAGGGTTCTTCTCGACGATCTCGTGTGCTATACGCACGAGCGTGCGGCGGATATCGTCGCGGTCCAAGGCGACCGTGGTGACTTGCAACATGCTCCTTCCTGGCCTCGCTGGACCCGGTTAAAGGGACCGACTATCGAAGCGTAGCAACGGGGTCGGCGTCCACGATGTTCAGCGCCCTCGCCCTCGCCCTCGCCCTCGCCGACCGCCGGCCACCAGGGTTCCTGCTTGCAACGGGGTCGGCGTCCACGATGTTCAGCGCCAGGCCGACCCAGCGGCGCAACTCGAGGGCATCGATGTAGCAAACGGGGCCGCCGTCAACGGTATTCCGGCGCAGCGCGGGTCAGAGCTCGACACTCGATCCTTCCGGAGCCTCGATTGTCGTAGAGCGCGCGGATAACGACACAGGTGCGACAGTGGACGTTCGAAGGGCACCGACTGTCGAGATATGTGCGTCTCTGGATGCTGGGCCGGCGCCTGCCGAAGCTCATGCAACGGTGTCGGCGCTCCGCTCGGTTCCCGGCTCCTGCTCGGGCGACGGCTCCTGCTCACGCGCGCCGGTTCCCGGCTCCTGCTCGGGCGCGCCGGCGTCCCAGTGCAGCAGCCTAGGCTCACCGTTCTCGCGGAACGGAATCTCGATCGTGTCGAAGTCCCGGGGTGTGACCGTGTTTGTGAACCCCGCGCGCGCCTCCACGCGCAGCAGCCGCGCGGGATGGCGGCTCGAGATGTGCGTCAGCGCGAGCATCCGCACCTGCGCCTGGCGGGCGGCAGCGGCTGCCTGAGCGGCCGTCGAGTGGCCTGTCTGCGCCGCACGATCGCGCTCCTCGTCTGCGAACGTCGCCTCGTGGATCAGCAGGTCGGCGTCGTGCGCCGCGACGCCGAGCGCCGCACACGGCGTCGTATCGCCCGAGATCACGAGCTTTCGTCCCGGCCGTGGCGGCCCCATCACCTGGCTCGGGATCACGCCCCTGATCGTCTCGCCGTGCTGCACACGACCGAACTCGGGTCCGGGAGCAAGGCCAAGACAGACGGCGGCCTCCGGGTCGAACACGCCCGGGCGCTCGTGCTCGAACAACACGTACCCGAATGCCGCCCCCCGATGAGCAACGGGGAACGGCGCGATGGCGTACCCGTCACGCTCGAGCAACTGCCCGGGGGCCAGCTCGACGAGCGCAAGCTCGAACTTCACGCGCCCGGCCAACCGCAGCGCGAGCGTCAGGAGCTCCTGCAGGCCGGGCGGCCCGTGGATGGTCAAGGGCCGCTCGCGGCCCCGCAGGTCAAACGTCTTCAGCAGTCCCGGAAGCCCGAGCCAGTGGTCTGCGTGGAAGTGGGTCAGGAAGACCTCGGTCAGTTCGGTCAAACCGACGGTGCTCACGAGCTGGCGCTGAGTTCCCTCGCCACAGTCGAACAGGATTCGATCGCCGCCGCGCCGCACGAGCAGCGCCGGCAGACCGCGGCGCGGGGTCGGGATCGAGCCGGCGGTGCCGGCAAAGAAGATCGAGAGATCCATCGGCGCGCGAGTCTGTCAGTCCCGTCGGCTCAACAGCCAGCCAGCGCAGTCGCCGCGATCTGTCAGTCCCGCCGGCTCTCGGGAAGCCGCCGGCTCCCACGCGGCAGGTGCGTGTCTGAAAGAATCACAATCTCCACGATAAGCTCACCGCATCGTTCCCCTTACGGCGGAACGCTACGCGCCCGTAGCTCAGGGGATAGAGCGTTCGCCTCCGGAGCGAAAGGTCGCAGGTTCAAATCCTGCCGGGCGCACTCCAACTCCAACAAGGCCTGTAAACAGACGGCTTGACGCCACAGTCGCTGAGCCACATGGTCGAAGCGTCGATCATCGCCGCCGTGGCGCTCCTGCTCGCCGGCGCGGCGCTGGCGTGCCATCCGCGCACCCGAGCGGCAATGAAGGACGGCGCGCGGCTCATCCGCGCGCTGGCGTCCGATCGGCGGATACCGCGTCCTGTCCGCTGGCTGCTGGTGGTGGCGCTGCTGCCGATCCCGGGGCCGTTCGAGGAGATCGCGGGAGGGTTGGCGCTCGGGATCATCGCCGTGCGCTACGGGACCGTGCGGCCGAGCACCGCGACCGTGGCCGTCGCTGACTGACGCTCGGCTTCGCGCTCGTTCTTGCCGGGAACGATGGCGGGACGACGCGACGGGTAGGACTTGACGTCCTTGCGGGTCGAGCGTTCCGACGACCCAGGTGTCCACTACTGGACACCTGCTCAACATCATTGGCTACCTGGCTCTTGCTCGCTCCCACCGCGCCGGCGGTCGCGCGGAGCGTGGCCTGCGAGATGAACTTCGGGGCCCTCCAACGGCTATGACCCCAGCTTTCCGCTCAGCTGGATCAGCCGCAACGGTCGGCAGCTACTCACCACTGACGTCAGGACTCGGTCTCTCCGAAAGCGCTCCTTCGGCAGGCTGGCTCGAACTGCGCCCAGGCAAGGACCTGGGGGAAGTCCAGTCAGTCCTCAAACGAGAGAGCTTGACGAGCCCCGAACGTGTCGGTTTTTGGAGAGTCCGGGCGACCGCTGACAGCGGCGGGTTGAAACGCAACTTTTGCGTAGCCGCAGGGTTTAGTACGGCCGTAAACCCCAACGGAAGGCTTGTGATGACTGGATTGTCGCGTGCGCGTCGTAGTTTGGTCGGGCTGTTCGGTGGGCTCGTGCTGATAGCTGGCTTGAGTGGAGTGGCTCTGGCCCGCACCGGGACGATCACGCCTGTGTCGGAATCTCATTTCGGAGCCACGATGCTCGCTCGGACGATCATGGCCAACAAGCACCAGTTGCTCAGCGGACGCTATGCGGCGCTCCCACCCGACGGGCATCCCAACGCGATCTCGACTAAACCGCTCGCCGGTTTTCCCCGGCTCGGGAATGCGTACGCGATCTTGACCAACGGTTGCGCGAGGCTCGCTGACCAGCACAAGCACGCGGGCCGCCCCGGGTGTGGCGATAACGGCATTCCGTTGCGCGGCACACGAGATTTGAACATCCTGCGCGTGACCGTCCGGGTGCCTAACAACGCCAACTGCCTGTCTTTCCGTTTCCGGTTTCTCTCCCAGGAGTTCCCCAAGTACGTCGGCAACATCTACAACGACGGGTTCATCGCCGAGCTAGACCAGACCACCTGGAGCTCCGGGACCAGCGGCAACATCAATAGTCCCCACATCACCGCGCCGCGCGACTTCGCCAAGGACCCCCAGGGGAACATCATCAGCATCAACGCGACCGGCCCAGCGACGCTGACGGCAGCCAACGCGAACGGCACCACCTACGGCGGGGCCACCCCGATTCTGCGGGCCTCAACCCCGATCAAGCCAGGCGTCCACTCCCTGTTCTTGTCAATCTTTGACCAGGGAGACCGAGGCTATGACTCGGCGGCGTTCGTCGACAATCTCACAATCAACCACCAAGCGTCCTGCCACTCCGGGGTCGCCCACACGCAATAGCGCCAGCCAACGTCAGGCAGCTTCACAACAGGAAAGCAGCGTGCTGACCAGCACGCTGCTTTCTTTTGATGCGTGCGCAGCCCGACGATGCGCCGCTCGAGGCGGGAAATCTGCCCGCCGGCCGGCTCGCGCGAACGGCGCGGGTCGGCAGGCTGGTGGGTGGGCAGGGATTGCGGTGGGCGGGGATGCGGACCGCAAACCGCGTCCGGACGCCCCAGCGGGCGGCCGCCGCCCATAGCGAGCGGATCGCAGCGCTCGTTCATCAGCTCGTCGACCAGCTTGGACAGATGCGCGGGGCGGCAACGAAGGTCGGGCAGATGCTCTCGATGCTCGAATTCGACGGCCTCGAGGACGGCGAGCAGGACGAACTACGATCGTAAGCTCGCCGCGCTCCGCGATGACGTCCCGCCGGTGGCGTTCGCAGTCCTCGAGCACGGGGGCAACGTTCGTGCGCATACCGCGGGTTCATACGCACCTCTGCACCCGGCGCGTGCTGGTGTCGGAGTACATCGAGGGGCAGCGCTTCGAGGCCGTGCGCCGGGCCAGCGAGGCGCAGCGCGACCGCTACGGCGAGATCGTCTTCCGCTTCTTCTTCGGTGTGCTCTATCGCGACCGGGTGGCTCTCGGAGACCCTCATCCTGGCAACTATCTCCTGTGCCCCGACGGGCGGATCTGCTTCCTGGACTTCGGACTGCTGCGCTACGTCGACCCCGTCCGCGTGGCCGATGAACGGGAGATCGCCCTCGGGGTCCGTGACGAGAACTCGGCGGCTCTGAAGGCGGCTCTCCTCGCGGCCGGCTATCTTCCCGCGGCCCGGGCTGATTTGGTTGACGCCGACTTGGCGCTGAGCCTGATGCGGATGGCGATCAAGTGGTACGCCGTACCGGGTGAGCGTCGCTTTTCGCCCGACGAGGCCCGTCGCGGTCGAGACCGTGAGCGTCTCTTCAGCGAGCAGCGGGCCGCGATGAAGACGCAGGTCAACCAGTTCACTTTGCCGCCCGAGGCGATCCTGATCCGGCGGATGCACGGCATCGTCGCCGTCGTTCTGGAGCAACTGCGGGCCGGCGCAGACTGGGGCGCTATCGCCGCGGAATACCTGCACGGGGCGCCGCCTGCGACGCCGCTGGGCCAGGCCGAGGCCGACTTCTTCGCGCGTCGCGGTCGGAGGGCTCGGTCAGTCGGGAGGCGGCCAGCTAGGCAGTTCGCAAGCGAGAGCCCGAACTCGAATCGGGAGCACCACGAACTGACCGAGATGTGGGCGTGCCAACGCTCTGTGCGAGGGCACGCCCACTCGAGGTCACGGGGCGAGCGCTTTCGCCGGATTAGTCGCCTGAGCCGCCCTGGCCACCGTAGCCGCCGCTCTCACTGCCTTTCTCGCCACCGCCCTCATCGTCCTGCGAGCGACCGGCGCCGCCGCTCTTATCTACGCCCTGCTGCGGAGCCCAAGGGTCGCCTTGCGAGCCACCAGGCTCCCCCCCGCCGAGACCGCCAGTGCCACCGCCGATCTCGCCGCCCCCGGGCGATTCGTCGTGGAATACCTCGTCCCGGCGCTTTGACTCCTCGCTGCTCTCGCTGTCCTGCTTTTCGTCTTGCATGGATCCTCCCCGTTAGACGTTGGACCTAATTGTTCTGCTGCGTGGGAATGTTAGACAGTCAGTTTGGCTGGTCTGCTTTAGAGACGCCCATCAGCCGTCGACGCGCTCTCTCACTCGGCAGAGGCGTCGCTGCCGGCGGTCTGATTTCAGCCGCCACACCGCTGGTCTGTCCCTTTGGCGCCCGCGAGCGGGACCAGGGCGCGCTCCACCGTCAGGAGGGAAGCTCCCGGCCTTGCCCTCCGCCCGATCTCTCCTGCGCTGAATCGGCGCGTGGGAGCGTCGGGTCAACTGGCGCCTACCAGAGCACTGAACGCACAATTCGGACACAACGAGCTTGGAACGCTGCGCCCCTGAACTGGCTCAGATCGGCGTAGGGCTCGGATCCGGGGGAAGGGGCTGCGGACCGGGAATGGGTTCCGGCCTCGGAACCGGTTGCGGGCTGGGCGGTACGGGATCGGGAGTAGGGGGACCGGGTGGGCCGGGAGGGACAGGCGTTGGCGGACCCGGAATTGTTGGCGAAACGGAAATTGCGAAGCTCAGGGACGATCTCATCAGGCTGATATCGTAGCCTGCCTGCTCGGCGCAATGCTCTTTTCGACAAACACTGATGCGGCGCGATTCCGGGGGAGAGCCGGCGAGATATCAACCGAGCGGATAGCTGCGAAGGCGAATAGGCCTGCTGAGCCGGCCAGCCTTCTAGACCAGGGCGATCCCGTGAAACGCGATAGGGCCATCTCGTGAAGCTGCTCGTGCTCACCAGCGAATCGATCTCCGCCGACCAGTTACGCGACGCAGTTGGTACCGATGTCGAGCCGCAGGACGCCGAAGTGATGGTAGTCGCGCCAGCGCTGCAGAAGAGCGCGCTGCGGTTCTGGCTCTCTGACGCCGACGACGCAATTGTTAAAGCCGAAGACGTACGGCGGAGGACCGTCCGCCAGCTCGGTGATGCCGGTGTCGCCGCCAGCGGCGACACCGGCGAGAGCGATCCGCTGGACGCAATCGAAGATGCGCTCGAGACGTTCGATGCCGACCGGATCGTCCTCTTCACGCACCTGGATGCCGACCAGCGCTACAAGGAGCATGCTGACGTGAAGGAGATCGAGCATCGCTTCGGCCTGCCGGTGGATCAGGCTCGCGTTGATGGCGGGTGAGCATGCGCCCGAGGCTCAGGCGCTCGCTGCGCCGATGCTGCCCGTGGGCAGTGCGAGGCCGAGCAGTCCGGCGTGGCGCGCCGCGCCGGAGCGATCGAACATCGGCTGACTCAAACTGCCGCGAGCGCCAGCTTCAGGACCCGGCCGCCGCGAGCCTGCGCGGCTGCAGCTCCATCGCCTCGGCGAGCAGCTCGTAGGAGCGCCGCCGGGCCCCGTGATCGTGGGTGATCGTCACCACGATCACCTCCTCGGCGCCGTACGCGCTCGCCAGTTCCTCGATGCCGGCGCGGACCTTCTCGGGGGAGCCGATGATCGCCCGGCGGCCCGGCATCGACCCGTTCCCCGGCTCACCGGCCGCGCGAGGAACGCGAGCGCTTCCGCAGGCGCAGGCACCGCGATCAGCCTGCCGCGGCGCAGCAGCGTGAGCACCATCTGGCTGCTCGAGGCGAGCTCCCGGGCCTCCTCGTCACTCGAAGCGCACAGCACCCAGGCCGCGACCGCGGTCCGGGGCGAGCTCAGATCGCGCGCGGCGTCGAAGCGCTCTCGATACAGGGCGGCGATCTCGCTGCCGTTGGGGTTGATGAAGTCCGCGAACGCGTAGGGCAAGCCGAGCTCGCCGGCCCACGTCGCGCTCTGAGCCGAGGAGCCGAGCAGCCACGGGACGGGCAGCTCGGGGCGTCCGGGGAGCGTGGCCGAGAGATGACGGAAAGGGTGCTCGCCGGGGAGGTCGTCGTCCAGGTACCCGAGCAGCTCTGCGAGCTGGGAAGGGAAGTCGTCGGGGGCGGGCTGGCCACGGTCGCGCTGGAGCGCGAACGTCGTAATTGGATCGGTACCGGCAGCACGGCCGAGCCCCAGGTCGATCCGGCCGGGGAAGAGCGCCGCGAGGATCGTGAACGACTCCGCCACCTTGAGCGGGCTGTAGTGCGGCAGCATCACGCCGCCGCTGCCGACCCTGATCTGCTCGGTGGCCGCAGCGATCGGTCCGGCCAGCACCTCGGGGCTGGGCCCCGCGAGCATCAGTCCGCCGTGGTGCTCGGCGACCCAGTAGCGGTGGTAGCCGAGCTCCTCGGCGAGTAGCGCGAGGTCGACTGTGTTGCGCAGCGCGTCGGCACCGGTCGAGCCCTCGGCGATCGGTGACTGGTCGAGTACGGACAGGAGCGTGACCGTGATGGTAGGAAGTGCGAAGTGCGAGGTGCGAAGTAGCCCTGGTTCGAGTACGGTGGCCCATGGCCGCTGGGGTCAATCGGGCGCGCCAAACCGTTGCGGTGCTCGAAGCTGACCCCGATCTGGCAACCGGCTTGGAGCCCGGCGACGCGGAGGCCGCCCGGCGTCAGGCGGTGGCTGCGGTGTTCGAGGTGCAACCACCCGACTGGGACCCCCGTCGCTTTGGCGAAGGCCTCGACGGCGGGTGGCTCGGGCTACTCGTGATCGACGGCCTGATGATCCGGCGGGTCACCGTGGGCAGGCGCTCGGCTTGTGAGCTGTTCGGGCCCGGGGACCTGATCCGTCCGTGGGATGCCGACGGCGACTATGACCCACTCCCGATCACGATCGATTGGCTGGTGCGCAAGCCAACGCGTCTGGCGGTCCTAGACGCGGCATTTGCGCTTCGGATCGCTCCGTGGCCCAGAATCGCCAGCGCGCTGGTCGGCCGCGTCGCGCATCGCGCCCGCCAGCTCGCCCTCACCCACGCGGTGAGCCATCTGCCGCGCGTGTATGGCCGTCTGCTGATCCTCTTCTGGCTACTCGCGGAGCGCTGGGGCAGGGTCGGGCCAAACGGCGTTAGGGTGATCCTGCCGCTCACCCATGAGGTGCTCGCGATGCTGGTCGGGGCCCGTCGCCCAACGGTCACGATCGCGCTGCAGCGCTTGATCGCAGCGGGGCTCCTGGTACGGGAGGACCACGAGTGCTGGCTGCTCACGGGCCTCGCGATCGAGCGCCTGGCAGCACCCGAGAGCCTCGCCCTGATCGACGAGGTGCAAGCGGGCGAGCAGACCGCCGATCGACCGTGATCCCGATCTCCCGTCGGCAGACCACGAGCGCAAGTCCGCCGTGTAAGAATGCTGACAGTGCAGGCGCAGCCCGCCCAAGAACGTTACGTTCAACCGCCGGCGGGGTATCGCATCTTTGACCCGGTTGCTGCCCGCTCTGGTAGAGCGGGCAGCGCCAGCCAACCCAAAGCGGACGACCGGCCGGACGCGGACGACAGACAGGAGAGCATGATGGGCAAGACCGCGGGCGACAACCTGTGTGAGCGCCTGATCGAGTGGGACGTGGACACGATCT
>JALYUQ010000015.1 GCA_030853685.1 Actinomycetota bacterium
CCGCGGGCCTGCGGGCCCGCGGCCTGAAGGTGAGCGTGGTCGAGCTGGCGCCGCGCCTGATGCCCCAGCAGCTCGACGCCGGCGCGGCGACGATGCTTCAGCGTGCGCTCGGGGCGCTTGGCATGACATTCAGGCTGGGGCGCTCAGTCGAAGCGATCGAGGACACCGACGTAGTGCTCGACGACGGCGAGCGCCTGCCCGCGAGCGTCGTCGTGGTGGCGGCTGGCGTCCGCGCCGAGACCTCGCTCGCGCGCGCGGCCGGGATCGAGGTCGGGCGCGGGATCCTCGTCGACGACGCGCTGCGCTGCAGCGCCCCGGGGGTATGGGCGGTCGGCGAATGTGCCGAGCACAAGGGTGTCGTCCAGGGCCTATGGGCGCCGATCGCCGAGCAGGCCCGGGTGGCGGGCGCGAGCGTGGCGGGCGATCCGGCGGGCTTTCACGGGGCCACGACGGCGACGACGCTGAAGGTGGCGGGGATCGACCTCTTCGCAGGCGGGCAGTCGAGCGCCGGCTCCGGTCAGGACGAGCTGGTCTTCTCCGACACGCGCCGCGGCGTGCACCGCAAGCTCGTGCTCGACGGAGAGGCGCTCGCCGGCGCGGTGCTGGTCGGCGACACCACCTACGGCCGCGAGCTCTCGGAGCTGCTGCGCACCCGGGCCCCGGTCCCATCCGAGCTGCTGGGGGCTCCCGGAAGCGCCGGCCCCAGCCCCGCGATCCCCGTCGACGACAGCTCCGTCGTGTGCTCGTGCAACCAGGTCAACCGCGGGGCGATCCTGGCTGCGATCCGGAAGGGGGGACTGACGACGGTGCCGGGGGTCGGTCGCGCCACGCGCGCCAGCACCGGATGCGGGAGCTGCGCGAGTGACGTCGAGGCGATCTTGGCGGAGCACGCCCAGGGAGCCAAGAACGTGGGGCGCGGCGAGGACCGAGAGTGCGAGGAGCAGGCCGTGCCTGCTGGGGCGATCGCAGAGCGGTAACAGAGCTGTGAAGAGCGAACGTCCCACCCGCGGTCGTGAGGCCGTGCCTGCTGGGGCGATCGCAGAGCGGTCACAGAGCGGGTGGGCTGGATCTAAACTCTCAATGCAAGAGGTGGAGTGCGGGATTCGGCCGGCTGGGGACTTCGATCATCTAGGCAGTTTCTGAGAAGGGGGGCAGCTCCACGAGCGTTCGCGCTCGCCAGGCTCGCCCCATGTGCCTGGCGCAGTTGCCGCTGAAGCGCCGGCTGCGCTCACGGCCGAAAGCTGGCGGTGCTGGAGCGCTGGGCTCGGCGATCACCGGGGGTGCTCGCCAGCCTGGCGGGCCGACTGACTACTAGACGCGCGAGCTGGGGAAAGCGCCGCGAGGCTGCATCAGGACGGCAGTTCGTGGGGCCAGCAGCGTCGATAGTCCGGCTTGGGCAGCGCGGTGAAGCGCACCGCATCGATTTCCGGCCGACTTTCCAAGAGCGCCCGCGCGATCCGGTGCATGCCGTCCATGATCCGCCCGTCGTGCCCCAGGATGATCGGATACGAGACGTCGACCTCGCTGATTCGCCGGGCGTGCTCGACGACCTTGCGGACCGTCGGCACTTCATCGCTGCCATCGAACCAGTACGCCGTGTCGATCTCGCCGATGGCATCCACAGCCACGCGTTGGACCGGCAAGCCCCGACTCAGTGCGATCAGGCGATCGACATCCCAAGCGTCGAAGCCCTGCTGAGCCCGCCGGAAGTGGTACTGCTTGCGCATGTACCCAGTCTCGCGCACGGGCCCCGCGGATCGCCTGACTGTGGTACCAGTAGCGAGCCTGACCCTCAAGGTGTGCCATGGAGTCCTCCTTCATCGACCCTGGCATGGCACCGCGCCCAAGCCGGAGCCGGACCGTCGTCGGACGGACGTGAGTTCGGGTGATGAATCGGCCAAATGACCGGCTCGGACGTCAGCCGCCCGGGCATTCGATGCGTAGCCTTCAGGGATGCGAGTCTTCTGGCTGGGGCCACGGCTCGCGAAACTAGATGATCTCACCTCGGCCTAACGCGGCGGGGTGGCCCCGAGACGCGGGGACACCCTGCCTAAGAACCCTGGCTTAGCTCAGTCGTCTCAGCTCTCAGGTGTTATCAGGGGCAGAAGTTGCCGGGGTATTCGGCGTAGAACAGGTGGTTGACGGGATCGTAGTTCCCGAACGAAAATGGCTGGCCACCCCCGGGGTAGGGCAATTTCCGGTCTTGGTACCTGGATACGACTGCTCCCCTCCAGGCTCCGTCACCCATCGCGTGACGTTGATCTGATAGGTGCAGTTCGGGCACTCGCTGTTGGCGGGGTAGACGCCCTGTATCTGGTCAGCCATCGCCGTTGCGGCGCCGCCGGACAAGAGCAAAGTCCCCCGACGCGCCTAGCGCTACGAGGGGCTTGCGTAGGTGCTTGAGCATTTGACTTCCACCTTCCAGTTGGGTTCGGGTTGTCATTTGCTTCTCTAACAGCTACCACGCGTCCGCCCGAGGTTACACCTGGCGCTCAGCCTTTAGGCAATCGCTCGAGCCGTTCGCCGCTCGGCGTCTGCTCAGTCTTTAGGCAATCGCTCGAGCCGTTCGCCGCTCGGCTTCTGGCGACCGCGCCGCGCTCGAGCGATCCCGTGGTTCACCTGATGGAAACACTGGCGGAACCGGCGAGAAACCCGCTGCCGCCACCATCCCAGCATGACCAAGTCACATGCAGGCGTCGTGGTCGTCGGCGGGGGGATCGCCGGCCAGGCGCTGTGCGAGGCGTTGCGCGACCGCGACCCCGACGTCCCCCTCACCCTCATCTGCGGCGAGGAGAGGCTGCCCTACGACCGCGTGCGGCTGTCGGAGATCCTGGTTTCGGGTCAGGACCCGGATGAGCTGGCGCTGCGCCCCGGCGAGTGGTTCGAGGACCACGACCTGCGCGTGCTGCTCGGGTGCCGCGTGGTCGGGCTGGCGGCGGGCTCCAATGGGACTCGGGCGCTTGCGTGCGAGGACGGGCGCGTGATTCCGTTTGACCGGCTGGCGCTGGCGACGGGCTCCCAGCCGCTGATGCCGCCGTGGCCGGGGATCGATCTGCCGGGCGTGCACCCGTTTCGCGGTCCAGAGGACTGCGCGGCGATTCGCGCCGCTGCAGGCGCCGCCCGGGAGGCGGTCGTGATCGGCGGCGGGCTGCTGGGGCTGGAGGCCGCACGCGGGGTTCGCTCCCAGGGCTGCAATACGACCGTCGTGCACCTGATGGACCGGCTGATGGAGCGCCAGCTCGACGTGGGGGCCGCGGCGCTGCTTGAGCCGGCGGTGAGGGCACTGGGGATCGAGGTCCTGCTGCAGCGATCCACGCAGGCGCTCGTCGGCGACGAGCAGGGCGTCAAGCGGCTGCGCTTTGCCGACGGCTCGGAGATCGACGCAGACCTGGTGGTGGTCTCGATCGGGATCCGTCCTGAGACCACGCTCGCGCGCACGTTGGAGACCGACTGCGAGCGCGGTGTCGTGGTCGACGATCAGATGCGCACTTCGTTGGCAGGGGTGGTCGCGGTCGGCGAGTGCGCCCAGCACCGCGGGGTCGTCTGGGGCCTCGTCGCGCCGATCCTCGAGCAGGCGCGCGTCGCCGCCGACACGCTGCTCGGGCGCGAAGCCTCCTATAGCGGCTCGATCGCGAGCGCGAAGCTGAAGGTGGCCGGGATCGATCTGGTCTCGGTCGGCGAGACCGAAGGGGACGCCGCCGCCGTTTCCCAGGACGGCGGCGCCGGGATGTACAGGAAGCTCGTCGTGCGCGAGGGCCGCGCGGCTGGCGCCATGCTGCTCGGTGACATCCGCGGCTCCGAGGCGTTGCTGGCGGCGGTCAAGGCAGGCGAGGAGGTGACCGATCCGCTCGCGCGGCTCGCGGGGGTCGCCGAGGTCGGCGCCGAGGACTTGCCGGACCACGCCCAGGTCTGCAACTGCAACGGGATCTGCAAGGCGACGCTGCTGGGCGCCGTGCAGGATGGCTGCAACACCCCGCGGGAAGTCATGGCGCGCACCCGCGCCGGGACTGGTTGTGGCTCGTGCAAAAGCCTGGTGGTCGAGATCGTGGCGGCTGCCACCGGCGGGCTGAGTGACGAGCCGGCGTATCTGTGCCCGTGCCGCAAGCAGACGCGCGAGCAGCTCGCGGCCGAGATCCGCCGCGACGGCCACGAGTCTGTCAGCGCCGTGGCGCAGGCGTGCGGCACCGGCCGGCAGTGCGGGGTCTGCAAGCCCGCGCTCGCCTACCTCATCTCGGAGGTCAACGCCAACCTCCACCGCGAGGAGCGCGATGCGCGCTTCATCAACGACCGCGTCCACGCGAACATCCAGAACGACGGGCGCTTCTCGGTCGTGCCGCGGATCCGTGGCGGCGTCGTCACGCCCGGCGAGCTGAGGAAGATCGCCGACGCCGCGGAACGCTACGAGGTGCCGATGGTGAAGATCACCGGCGGCCAGCGGATCGACCTGCTGGGAGTGCGCAAGCAGGACCTGCCGGCGATCTGGCGCGACCTCGACATGCCCTCCGGCCACGCGTACGCCAAGGCCGTGCGAACGGTGAAGACGTGCGTCGGCACCGACTTCTGTCGCTACGGGCTCGGTGACTCGATTCGTCTCGGAATCGAGATGGAGGAGGCGTGGGAAGGGCTCTACACGCCGCACAAGGTCAAGTCAGGCGTCTCTGGCTGTCCGCGCAACTGCGCCGAGGCCACGGTCAAGGACATCGGCTGCGTCGCGGTCGAGGGTGGGTGGCAGGTGCGGGCGGGTGGCGCCGCCGGGGGCAACGTTCGCGAAGCCGACATCCTCGCGACGGTGAAGACGCCTGAGGAGGCGCTACGGGTGGCCACGACGTTCCTCCAGTATTACCGCGAGAACGCGGAGTACAAGGAGCGCACCTATGACTTCATCCCCCGCATCGGGCTCGACGAGGTCAAGCGCGTAGTGCTAGAGCCCGACTCCAGTGCGCGGTTGCTCGAGCGCTTTCGGATCGCCAAGGCCGCGGCGGTCGTCGACCCATGGCTCGAGCGCGACGAGCCATACCATCCGCGTCAGTTCACCGACCTCGACGAGCCCGCGGACCTCGACCTGCGTGAGATGGCGATGGCGGCGGCCGGGCCGCCGGCGGGTGGGGAGCGATGACTGTGGTGGGGCTAAGTTTCGGTCCGGAGCGGGCGGCAGTCAGTCCGTCGTGCGGCACGGCCCGATGACTGGCCTGCGCACCGGAGGGGCAGGATGACCGCGGTACGCGCGTGCTCGACGGAGGATGTCCCGCTCGGCGAGGGCCGGGCGGTGACGATTGACGGCCGGAGGATCGCGCTTTTCCGGACCAGGGAGGGCTGGTACGCGCTCGACGCGGATTGCCCGCACATGGGCGGTCCGCTCGCTGACGGGATCGTCGCCGAGCGCTCGGTCATCTGCCCCCTCCACGAGCGCCGCTTCGACCTGAGCACGGGCGAGCCGCTCTCAGACGGATGCGGCGTCGCTGCCCACGAGGTGACGGTGGTCGGCGATGAGGTGAACGTGAAGCTGTCCGCAGCGCGGCCGCTGGCGGCGCTCGCGCCTGTGTAGCGAGCGGCGCAGGTAGGTGGTATTCCTGACGCTGGGGGTTGAGGGCAAGTAGGTTGACTGGGGCTGAAAAAGGGAAGCGCTGACCGGCTCGCCTGCCTTTGGCGCAGGCGTGCTACTCGACAACCGGGCGACGTACGGGCAGTACCGGCTTCATTCATCCCCGCGGAGCGAGGGCGGCAGCACACAGCCCGTCAAAGTGCTGGGGGCTTGTCCTCCGATCCCCGCTCGAGCGAGGGCGGCAGCACACACCCCGTCAAAGTGCTGGGGGCTTGTGCTCTGATCCCCGCTCACGGCCCTGGCGGCCGGATCGCTGCCGAATGCCGGTACCCCCCTCTCTGTCACCCTCGAAGGATCGCATGGCCGTTTCGGGCGGCTGTTCCCCGGACCGCAGCCGTAAGCTCCGCCCTGGGACGCTTCACCGCGCCCGAGACCGCTTAACCCCGCCCGAGACCGCTTAACCCCGCCCCCGAGACCGCTTCACCTCGGCCCAAGACCGCTTCACCCCGCCCCCTCCCCGATGCGAGACAGCTTCCTGATCTTCGGCAGTCCATCGATCGGCGAGGAGGAGATCGCCGAGGTGGTGGACTCGCTGCGCTCGGGGTGGGTGGGGACGGGCCCGAAGGTGCAGCGCTTCGAGACGATGCTCACCGAATACCTAGGCGTCGCTCACTGTCGTTGCGTTTCCTCCTGCACGGCGGCGCTGATGCTCTCCATGCAGGTGCTCGGGATCGGGCCCGGGGACGAGGTGCTGGTCCCCGCGATGACCTTCGTCGCCTCTGCCAATGCGGTCGAGCACGCCGGCGCGACGCCGATCCTGGTGGACTCGGTGCCCGGAACCGGGCTGATCGACCTCGATGCAGCGCAGGCGGCGATCACCCCCCGGACGCGGGCGATCATGCCTGTCCACCTCGCCGGAAGGCCCGTCGACATGGATCGCCTGAGCTCGCTGCGCGACCGCCACGGCCTGCTCGTGATCGAAGACGCCGCGCACGCGATCGGAGCCGAATGGCACGGCCAGCGGATTGGCACCTTTGGCAACGTGACGGCGTTCTCTTTCTACGTGACCAAGAACATCTCCACGATCGAAGGCGGGGCGCTGGCGACGGCGGACGTGGGCGTCGCGGAAGAGGTCGAGCGGCTGGCTTTGCACGGCTTGAGCCTCGGCGCCTGGCAACGATTCTCCGATGCCGGCTTTCGTCACTACGAGGTGCTCAGGCCCGGATACAAGCACAACATGACCGATGTGCAGGCCGCCCTCGGCCTGCACCAGCTACCGCGACTGGATGGCTGGATCGAGCGCAGAGCGGCTCTCTGGGAGCGCTACGACGAGCTGCTGGAGGGACTCCCGTTGCAGACGCCGCCGGCGCCTGAGCCGGGCACCAGGAACGCCCGACACCTATACCAGGTGCTGCTGGAGCCAGGTGCGCCCTGCACGCGCGACGAGCTGCTCGACGGCTTGACTGCGCGCAGGATCGGTGCCGGCGTGCATTACCGCGGCGTCCACTTGCACCCCTACTACCGCGATACCTATAACCTGCAGCCAGCGGACTTCCCGGTCGCAAGCGCGATCTCCGAGCTGACACTCAGCCTGCCGCTCAGTCCCAAGGTGTCAGAGGCCGATCAGGACGACGTCGTGAACGCTCTAACAGAGCTGTTGCACCGCTGATTCCGCGTACCCGCAGCATCCTCGTGGCGGGGGAGCATCCCGACGATCCATGCCGGTTGCACCGCTGATTCCCCGCGTACCCGCAGCATCCTGCTCGACGCTCCTTACCGGCGCCTCAGAGCGTGACCGCTACCCTCGGGTGACCGGACCCGTTTGTCGGTCCACCACGAGTGAGAGGATGGTGGGTGTTACGAGCGTGGATGGCGCGCGTCACGATGGCGACTAGGGACCCGCTGGGCCCCTGCGTTCGCGAGCCCCGTTCTCTGAGACCGGCGATCGCGCTGTTACTCGGTTGCGCGCTGGTGCTCTTTCTCGCTGCGCCGGCGGGCGCCTACTTGTCGCGCCGTGACATCACGCCGTTCCCGGCCAGCACCGTGATCACCGGCGCGAGCTGGACGAGCCCACGGTATGGACCGCCCCGCAACCAGCGGGGAGACATTCTGCCGACGGTCTGGGCCGATGACGGCAGCCAGTACACGATCATGGACGACGGGAGGACCGACGTGCCCCTCTCCCATGGGCTGTGTCGCCAATCGGTGGCGCGGATTACCGGCACACCGCCGAAGATCAATTTCGGCTTCGTGGGAGATGCGAAGCGCCCGCCGCCTGCGACCTTCGCCCAGATCGCGAAGGACCCGTCGATCTGGACCGGACCGCTGGGCCCGTACTACAGCAGTGGCCTGGTTGGAGGCCGATCACGTCTTCTACGCGACGCAGGAGAACAAGTGGAACTACAACGCGAATGACCTCTTCAAAGGGTTGGAGGGGATCGCGTACTCGACCGACGACGGCCAGGACTGGCACGAAGTCAACAAGGGCTTCCCCGCTCCGCTGGGCAACCTGAGCTGGGTGATCCGCGGGCGCGGCGGCTTCTACGCGGACGGCTACGTGTATGCGATCGCCACCGAGCGCAGTTCAATGCGAGCAAAATCATCATGGGGCGCAGCCTGCCCGGAGTCGTCAACATGACCAATCCATCGCACTGACAATGGCTCGTGGGCTGGCAGGCGACCAAAGCGGGCCCCTTCCCGAGGTGGTCGAGCTCGTTCGCCGCCGCGACCCCGATCCTCTCCTACCCCTCGCACATCACCTATCCGCAGATGTCATATGACTCACCGTTGCATCGCTACCTGCTGACCTTCAGCTTTTCCTACTCCGCCACCCCGCCGGCGATCTGGCAAGACGGCGCCGAGCTGGTGATCCTCGATGCACCGCATCCCTGGGGCCCGTTCTCGTTCGTCGCCCACTCGCCCGAGTTCGGCCCTTCCAACGGTTACTCCGCGGGCTTCCCAGTCGATTGGATCAGCCGCAACGGTCGTGACCTGTGGCTGAAGTGGGCCGCCAACTTCGATGGCTGCGCAGCCCACCTGAACTGCACCGGGGGATATGGCTTCAACTACGAGCGCATGCACCTGACGCTCGCCGGTCCTCGTCCAAAGCGCTGAGAAGGGCGGGCCACCCGCGGGCTTGGCAGGTCTGCGCGGGATCTAGCACACCGGCACCTTCGCCACCTTCGCCGATGCTGCCGCGCCCGCGGGCTTGGCAGGGTCTGCGCGGGATCTGGCACTCGCCTGAGAAGGAGGCGTGGGCGCGGACTTGGCGCCAGTCAAGCAAGCCAAGCCGGGGGGTGGGCGCGGAGTTGGCGCCCGTTCGTGGAGAATGACGCGCAAGATGGCCGGTCTGAGCGCAGGCGCACGGGCACTCGGTGACGTTGAGCTGAGCGTCGTCGTGCCCGTATACGGGTGCGCCGAGTGCTTGCACGCGCTGCACCACCGTCTTACGCAGAGCGTCTCGAAGCTGACCGAGCGCTACGAGCTCGTGTTCGTCGACGATCGCAGCCTCGACGATGGTTGGGAGGTGCTGCGGGGGCTGGCTCGCTGCGACCCGCGGGTGCGCGCCTTCCGCCTCAGCCGCAACTTCGGCCAGGACGCCGCGATCACGGCGGGGCTGGCTCAGGCGCGCGGCCAATGGGCGGTTGTCATGGACTGCGACCTGCAGGAGGCCCCCGAGGACATCCCCCGCCTGTGGGCAGCCGCCGGGGAGGGATACGACGTCGTCCGGACGATCCGCCGCGGTTGGCGGCACTCGGCGTTTCGCCGCTGGAGCAGCCGTGCCTACCGGAGGCTGACCCTCGAGACCGATGTCCGGCCGGACTACAGCAACCTGAGTCTGCTCTCCCGGCCCGTGATCGATGCGTTCCTGCGCCTGCGCGATCGCGACCGTGAGTACATGATCGCGCTGGACTGGCTGGGCTTCGATGCCACGACGATCGAGATCGAGCACGCCGAGCGTCACGCCGGAGAGAGTGGGTACACGCTGACGCGCCTGGTGCGGGTCGCGATCGATGGGATGTTCTTCCGCAGCACCGTGCTGCTGCGACTCGTCGTGCTGGTGGGGTTCCTGGTCGCGCTGGCCGGGATCGTGCTGGCGGGCTTCGAGGTGGTCGACCACTTCGTGGAGTCCGACGCGACGGTTCCCGGCTATACGAGCCTCGCGGTGCTGCTGCTGCTGCTCGCCGGCTTCATCATCGTCAGCGTCGGCGTGGTCGGGCTCTACGTGGGCAGGATCTTCGAGCAGGTCAAGGACCGGCCGCTGTTCCTGATCGATGCCCAGGCGGAGGGCCCGCAGCTCGCTCCTTCCGGGGAGGGTCCGCAGCTCGCTTTGCCCGGGGAGGGACCGAAACCTGGAGTCCCCGCGACGGGTCCGCAGTCCGCACGGCCTGGGCAGCGAGGCCGGGCTGAACCGGTTCCCGCTCCCGCCGGCGGCTTGACCGCGGCGATCGCGGAGTCGCTGGAGAGCGAGCCGGGCTCACGCTCCGGCGGCTAGCACGTACACCTGCTCGCGGCCGCCCGGAATCGCGAACGAAGCGATGGATCGCTCACGGTAACGGTCCATCAGCTTTGCGAGCGTCGCCTCGGTGAACCGCGCGGCGTGGCATCCGACCCCCGGGTCTGCCACCCGGCGGCTGAGCAGCGCGACCCCGGGCAGGCTGCTGGCGCTGAGGTTGCGGACCGGCTCGGAGACGATGACCCGCTCGCGCGCGGCGGCGAGCATCCGTTCCAGGATCCGGGTCGCGTCCGGCAGGAAGTGGTAGAGGCTCGCCTGCACGATCGCGACATCGACGCTCGGCAGCGGCTCGGCGCTGCTCGCCAGGTCGAGCCGGCGTGCGTCGACGCCCTGCGCCCGGAGTCCCGCAACGAAGCGCTCGTTGACGTCGAGCCCGATGTAGGCGCTCGTGCGCTCGCGCAGGTGACGCAGGTAGAGCGTCCCCGGGCCGCAGCACAGCTCTAGCACCGAGGCGCCGGGCGGGACCTGCTCGGCCACCAGACTCATCCGGGACTCGTAATGGCGCCCGTAGAGCGCTCGCATCAAGAGCTCGTAGCCGCGCGCGCTGCGGTACACGAGGCTCGTGCTCACTGGTCACCCTTCGTGCTGTCGGCGGCTGCCCGGCGAGCGCCAAGCGTCCTCATGCCTGCCGAGAGGGCGCCTGGGAGGCGGCAGCCCGCGGGCTGAGCTGCGCGAGTGACAGCGGGTGCGCGGGGGCATCGCGCAGCGGGCGCGTGATCGACACATCGAGCTCCACGCCGACGTGTAGCAGCTCACCGGCGCCGAGCGCCTGCCAACCGGGATCCTCGTCCATCGGCTCGGTGGCGATCACGACTGCGGGAAGGTGGGCCAGCCGGCCGCAGCGCGCACGGATCCTGCCGCTGGCGCTGGCGTGCTCCAGGTGCCGGTTGCCGTTCGTACCCCCAGCGCCACGGCGCAGCACGTGGAGCTCGTGCGTGTCGGGATAGCGCAGCGCCCACAGCTCCGAGGCCGTGATCAGGACGAAGTTGAGCGCCAGCACGGGCAGGTGCGCCGCGACCCAGCTCGACGCGCTGACGATCCCATCGCCTACGTCCCCGGTCCGCTCGATCTCCCGCGAGACGAGCGCAAAGAAGCGCTCGGAGTCAGTGGCTCCGTGCACGAGCGCGAGCGCGTCGCCGAGCTCGGCTTCCAGTCGCGGGAGATCGCCGATCACCCCGTTGTGGGCGAAGAGCCGCTCGGCCTGCTCGAACGGGTGCGTGTTCTCCGGGGCGATCGCTCCTGTCGAGGCGTAGCGGACGTGCGCGACGAACGTGCGGGAAACGACGTCTCGAGCCTCGCTGGCAAAGCACTGGTCCTCGTAGGCGGCCAGCGGCTGCTTGAAGACCTGCGGGCTGCCGTCCGCGCTGAACGTGCCGAGACCCGTCCCGTCTGGCTCGCGGCGGCTCTGCTGGGCGAGCGAGTCAGGCGCCTCCAGCAGCCAGAAGGTGGCCGGAACGCGCTCGGGCCCTGCGCTCATCCCGAACAGGCGGCACACATGCCCGACGGTAGCGCGCGGGGTGATCCACGAGGCGGGCGCGATCGGGCCCGGAGCGCGCTCGCGACCTTGCCCCGGAGAGCGTTCGCGATCTGTCAGAGTAATTTCAGGCTTCCGGCATATCGTAATCTGCGTCAACGAGAACTAGCTAGACAGAGGAGTCCGATGAAATTCCTGCGCACAGCCTCGACCCAGCGCCTGCTGGCGACGATCGCCGGCCTGGTGGTGGCGGCCGGGGGTGGCACGGCGATCGCGGTGGCCGCCACCGGTACCGGGCCCGTGCCTGCGCCCAAGCCGCTCGCCCAGGCGATTCACGACGCGCTCAGCGCTCCGCCGGTGCAGGGCATCACGGCGCAGATCAGCTTCACCAACCACTTGATCGATTCCAGCGACATCCAGGGGTCCGATCCGTTGCTGACCGGGGCAACCGGCAGGCTCTGGCTCTCTAGCGATCATCGGCTGCGACTCGAGCTGCAGTCCGACAATGGCGACGCCCAGGTGCTGATCGATGGCCGGTCGTTCTCGGTCTATGACCCGTCCTCCAAGACGGCATACGAGGGGACGTTGCCGGCGCCGGCCCGCGGGCCGGGCGCCGCCAAGCAGAAGCCCACTCAGGACGCGATCCCCACGGTCGCGGAGATCCAGCGCGACCTGGCCCGCCTGATGGACCATGTCGATCCGCTCAGCGGCACTCCGAGCGACGTGGCGGGGAGGGCGGCATATACGGTCCAGGTCTCGCCCAAGCACGACGGGGGCCTGCTGGGCTCCGGCCAGCTCGCCTGGGACGCTTTGACCGGCGTGCCGCTACGAGCCGCGGTCTACGCCCGGGGGTCCACTGCTCCGGTGCTGGAGCTGAAGGCGACCGGCATCTCCTACGGCCCGGTCCCCGCCTCGGACTTCGCGGTCTCCCCGCCGAGTGGCACCAAGATCGTCAAGGTGGCCACGCCGGGCAGCCACGGCGCCAAGATGGCTGATCGGTCCGGGCGCCGCGGCCGCGAGGTGGCCGGACCGGCCGCCGTCGCGCGCCATCTGCCGTTCACCCTGACTGCGCCGGGCACGCTCGTTGGCCTGCCGCGGCGCTCGGTCTCGCTGCTTGATTGGGCAGGACACCCGGCGGCGCTCGTCGCCTACGGGCAGAACCTCGGCGGCGTCGCCGTGATCGAGCAGGCTGCCGGGGCGTCCGGGACCCCGAGCCCGAACAGCAAGGGGGACGGCCATCGGGGCCTGAACCTGCCGACGGTCTCGATCGACGGCGTCACCGGGCAGGAGCTCGACACCGCGCTCGGCACGATGGTCCGCTTCACGCGCGCCGGTGTCGCGTATACGGTGATCGGCTCGGTGCCGCCCGTCGCCGCCGACGCGGCGGCGCGGGGCTTGTGAGCTCACCCGCCACCGCTCCGGGCGCCCCACACGGGGGCGCCCGGCCCGGGGACGCCCCAACCGGGGGCGCGCCACCCGTCGAAGCTGTGCGCGGGGACGCTCCACCGGTCGAGGTCCGCGGCCTGATCAAGCGCTATGGCGAGCTGACCGCGGTCGCCGGCGTCGATCTGACGGTCAACGCCGGCGACGTCTACGGCTATCTCGGGCCCAACGGCGCCGGCAAGACTACGTCCTTGCGGATGATGCTCGGCCTGATCCGGCCCACCGCCGGGACGGTGCGCTTATTCGGCCGTGATCCGCTGGAGAGCGTGGGCGCGTTGCAGGGCGTGGCGGGATTCGTCGAGGCGCCGGCGTTCTATCCCTACCTCGGCGGCCGGCGCAATCTCGAGCTGCTCGCTGCTTTCGACGGCGACAGCGCTGCGGATCGGATCGACGAGGCACTGGATACCGTGGAGCTCGCCGACCGGGGCCGTGACCGGGTGGGGGGCTACTCGCACGGGATGCGCCAGCGCCTCGGGATCGCGGCGGCACTGCTGCGCCGTCCGCGACTGCTCCTGCTCGACGAGCCCGCGACCGGGCTGGATCCCGGCGGAATGCGTGACATGCGGCTGCTGATCCGCCGCCTCGCCGGCGAGGGAATGACGGTCGTGCTCTCGAGTCATCAGCTCGCCGAGGTGGAGGACTTGTGCAACCGCGTGGCGATCGTGCGCTCGGGCGCGGTCGTATATGAGGGCGAGATCGCCGAGCTGAGGCGCGGCGCTGGGCAGAGCTACCGCCTTCAGAGCACCGACGACGAGCGCGCGCTCGCCGTCTGCCGGGCCCAGCCGGGGATCGGCGATGTGCGGTCGCAGCGATTGGATGACGCGGGCGCTGGATGGATCAGCTTCACCGCCGATGAGCGATCGGTCGCGGAGCTCTCGCAGGCGCTGGTGGAGGCGGGGGCGCTGATCCGGGCGCTCGCACCGCAGACGGTCACGCTCGAAGATCTGTTCTTCTCGCTCACGGAGGGGTCCGCGGGCAGCGCGGACCTCGAGCATCGGCTGTCCGGTGCTGAGGGGCAGCTGACTGGCGGTGCGGGCAAGAAGCTGGCGCGCGGGACGGGGACGGCGCGATGAGCCCGGGCGTGGGCACCGTCTATCACTGGGAGCTCACCAAGCTCCGCTACCAGAAGCGCACCTATCTGGGGCTTGGCGGGGCGACGGTTGTGCCGATCCTTTTCGTCCTCGCGACCCACTTCGAGCACGCTCAACACGCGGACTTCGCGTTCGGGTCCTACATCAACCGCAGCGGGCTCGCGATTCCGCTCGTGATCCTGCTGTTCGGCGCGGTCTGGCTGTTCCCGCTTATCACGGCGCTCGTGGCCGGTGACATCGTCGCCTCCGAGGATCACAACGGCACTCTGAAGACGATCCTCACGCGCTCGCTGGAGCGGGGGCAGATCTTTGCCGGCAAGACCCTGGCGGCGACCACATACGCGGTGGCTGCGATCTTCCTGACCGGCACGGTCGCGGTGCTCGCCGGGAGCCTGCAGTCGGGGTTCAACCCGCTGCAGAGCCTTTCGGGGACCATCGTCCCGGCGCCCAAGGCGCTCGGGCTCGTCTACGGGAGCCTGCTGGTGTACCTGATCCCGATCCTCGCGATCGTGTGCATCGGGCTGCTGCTGTCCTCGATTACGCGCAACAGCGCAGCCGCCGTCGTCGGGACGCTGATGTTCTCGCTGCTGATCCAGCTGATCGGCATCCTGCCGGGGCTCGGCAGCCTTCAGCCGTATCTGCTCAGCACGCAGTTCAACGCCTGGCAGGGGCTGCTGCGCCAGCCGATCGACTGGGCGGTGATCGTGCGCGCGGCCTGGGTCTGCGCTTTGTACGGGGTGCCGGCGCTGGCCGGCGCCTACCTGGTCTTCCTGCGCCGCGATGTCGCCGGTGGGTGAGGGCGGGGGCGCGGAGTCGGTGGGGGGCGGGGGCGGGCTCTCGGCGGTGGGCGACGGTGTGGGCGCGGCATTGCCGGTGGGTGAGGCCGAGGGCGCTGAGGCGAGGTTGCGCGAGCGGGTGCTGGTCGTCGACGATGACCAGTCGCTGCGCCGGATGCTCGGACGCACGCTTGCCGCGGAGGGCTTCGAGGTTGCGCTCGCGCCCGACGGGGGCGCGGCGCTCGTGGCGGCGCAGCGCTGCGCGCCGGACGTGATCGTGCTCGATGTCGCGATGCCGGGGCTCGACGGGCTCGCCGTCTGCCGCAGGCTGCGCGAGAAGGGCCTGGCGACGCCGATCCTGATGCTCACCGCGCGCGACGGCGTACCGGACCGCGTCGAGGGGCTGGGATGCGGAGCGGATGACTACCTGATCAAACCGTTCGCGGTCCAGGAGCTCATCGCCCGGCTGCGAGCACTCACGCGGCGGCTGCTCGACACCAGAGCACTGCTCTCATACGCCGACCTGA
The DNA here is from genome assembly GCA_030853685.1 of Actinomycetota bacterium. Lineage (GTDB taxonomy): Bacteria > Actinomycetota > Thermoleophilia > Solirubrobacterales > Solirubrobacteraceae > Palsa-465. The sequence goes on from JALYUQ010000015.1 coordinate 15,370, forward strand.
GCCTCGACGTGCAGGCGCGCTCAGCGACACGCGCCGGGCGAGGGATCGAGCTGACCGGGCGCGAGACCGCGCTGCTGGAGCTGCTGCTGCGCGAGTGCGCTCGGACGGTGACGCGCGAGCGCGCGATCGAGCTGATCTGGGACGGCGGCGCCGAGCGAAACGTCGTTGATCGCTACGTGACGCGGCTGCGGCGTAAGCTCGGCGCGCCGCCGCTGATCAGGACCGTCAGGGGAAGCGGGTTCGCGCTGCGAGCATGAGCTTGTTGCGGGTTCGCGCTGCGGGCATGGGCCTCCGGCGGGCTCGCGCTGCGGGCATGGGCTTTGCGGCGGGGCCGAGGACCTTGCGCGCGCGGCTCGTGAGCGCCGCCGCCGCCTCGATCCTCGCTGCCGTAGCGCTGTTCGCTGCCGCCATGGTGCTACTGCTCGGCCACGAGCTCCGCGGCTCGCTGGACACGGCGCTGCGCCAGCGCGCGCAGGAAGTTGCGCAGCTCGCGGTGTCCGCGCCCGCGGTGCTGACTGACCCGGGGGCTCTGGAGAGCCCGGTCTCCGGGCGTCAGATCGCTGTCGAGGTGATCGACGCCCGCGGCCGGATCCTTGCGCGCTCGCTGACGCTCGGCGCGCGGCTGATTCCGCTCGATGCTCTGGTCCGGCGCGCGCGCGTGCGCGGCCAAGGCGGATTTGAAGACATCGCGCTCGGCGGGCGCCCATTCCGGCTCTACGCAGTCCCGGTCGCGGAGGCTGGAGGGCCTGCCGGGGGCGGTGCCGTGCTCGTGGCCTCCGACACAACCGACATCTCCGACACGACCGACCATCTCGGCGTCCTGCTGATCCTGAGCGGTGCCGGCGCTGCACTGCTTGCCGCGCTGATCGCGGCGGCGCTCAGCAGCCGCGGGCTGATGCCCCTGCGGCGCCTGGCGGCTGGCGCCGGTGAGATCGAGCGCACCGCCGACCCGTCGCTGCGCCTGGCCCACGCCGCCAGCGCGGACGAGATCGGGCAGCTCACCGGCGTCCTCAACCGCATGCTCGCGTCGCTTCAGCGCTCGCGGGAAAATGAGCGGCGCTTCCTCGCGGATGCCTCCCATGAGCTGCGAACGCCGGTCACCGCGCTGCTTGGCAATGCCGAGTACGCGGTCCGCCACGGGGCAAGTGTGGAGGTGCTCGCCGACTTGCGCGATGACGCCGCGCGGCTGGCGCGGCTCGTCGATGACCTGCTCGTGCTGGAGCGGGCCGCTGCCCCCGCGGGCCCCGCCGCGCAGTTCGTGCCAGTCGATCTCGATGAGCTTGTCGCCGAGGTGCTCGGCGACCCCGGGCGCGCGGGAGCGCCGGTCCGGCTCGAGGGGCTGGAGCCCGTCCGGGTGGCAGCGGACGAAGCCGCGTTGCGCCGGGTGCTCGAGAACCTGATCGAGAACGCCGTCGTGCACGGTCCTCCGGGTGGAGCGGTGAGCGTAGTGTTGCGCCGTGACGGGGGACACGCGCTGCTGAGCGTGCGCGACAGCGGTCCCGGTCCCGACCCGGCGCATCGCGAGCATCTGTTCGAGCGCTTCTGGCGCGGCCCCGAGGCATCGCAACGACCGGGGTCCGGCCTCGGCCTGTCGATCGCCGCTGCGATCGTCGAGCGCCACGGTGGCCGGATCGTGGTCGATGGTGCGGCGTTCAGCGTCGAGCTTCCGGTGCTCGATGGTTGAAGCGCAGGTCCGGGAAGCCTTTTAGCGGCCGATTCCCGGGCCGGGCCCTGACGGCGCTCCGCGTCGTCTCGATCTTGATCCCCGAGCGATCAAGCGCCGCGCAGTCGCAGGCCAAGCTGGACGCATACGGCGCGTAGGCTGGCAAGCTCGTCGCTCATCGGTAAGTAGTTGCAACGGATCCGGTCGTGCTCTGACTTGGGCAGCTTGGCCTGGAGGTTCCTGAGGCGGTGAACGGCGCAGCGCTGGCGTGGAGATCGTTCCGTCCGGACCCCCCGCGATCCTGTCAGGATGGCTGAAGGACCGGATCATCCGCAGGCTGACTTCGAGCTGTTCGCCGCCCGCTGGTTCGTGCGGCTCGTCGCGGCCTTCCTGCGGGCGGTTCGCGACGCGGCGCTCGCTTACGACCTCGCGACCGAGACCCTCGCGGCGGCAGGCTTGGAGTGGGCGTCTGCAC
>JALYUQ010000059.1 GCA_030853685.1 Actinomycetota bacterium
CTCCTGAACCAGGCGCGCCGCCTCCTCGGCCTCGCGGCGCGCCTGCTCCTCGGCCTCGCGGCGGGCGCGCTCCTGCGCCTCCAGGCGCTCGCGCTCGAGGCGCGCTTGCTCCTCCCGGGCGCGGAACACCCCGTGCCCCTGCGCCACCACGTCGCCGATCGCGCGCGTGACCGCTGCGCACGAGCGGATCGCGTCGTCGTTGCCCGGGATCACGAAGTCGATTCCCTCGGGATCGCAGTTGGTATCGACGAGGCCGATGATCGGGACGCGCAGCCGCTGGGCTTCACGCACAGCTATCGCTTCGGTCTTCAGGTCGATCACGAACACGGCGTCGGGAACACGCTGCATGTTCTTGACGCCGCCGAGGTTGGCCCGCAGCTTCGCGAGGTCTGCCTGTGCGGCCATCCGCTCGCGAGTCGGCAGCAACTCGAGCTGTCCCTCTGTCTCATAGCGCTCGAGGTCATGCAGGCGCTTGATCCTGAACGAGATAGTCTGGAAGTTGGTCAGGAGGCCTCCGAGCCAGCGATGGTTGACATAGGGCATATCGGCCGCGGACGCGGTGTCCGCAATCGCATCGCGGGCCTGCTTCTTGGTCCCGACGAACAGCACGGTGCCGCCACGGTGCGCAACCTCGGAGGCGAACTCCCGCGCACGCTCCAGCAGAACCTGCGTTTGGAGCAAGTCGATTATGTAGTTGCCGTCCCGCTCGCCGAAGATGAAGCGCCGCATCTTGGGGTTCCAGCGGCGCGTCTGATGGCCGAAGTGGACGCCGGCCTCCAACAGCTCCTTGATGCCGACTTCAGCCACGATGCTGCTCCTTTTTTTCGGTTGTCTCCGTGCTGCCCGTCCGCCGGTGCTCGCGAACCTCAAAGCCTCGAGGCAGGGCGCGATCCGCGCAAACGGGGTTTGGGGAAAATTCGTCTTTCAGTTTACGCAAGTTTCACACGCGGGATCCGTTATGGTTTGTAGCGGGTCGTCACCTTCCCCTACCTCGGTGGCGTCCTGTACGCGGGCCGGACCTCCCTTCCCCTACCTCCGGTGGCTCGGTCCGCAACGATGGCGGAGCGGCTTTGGACGAGCCGCTCCGTCGTCATGCTCTGATTAGGATTCCGGTGGCCCGGATCTGGTGGCGCGCTCCAAAGCCGCCACCAGATCTCCCGGCAGTGGCGAGTGTACATCGACCGCCGCGCCGCTTACCGGATGCTCGAACGCCAGACGGGCTGCATGCAGAAACTGCCGCCCCAGCCCGTACAGCTCCGGCGTCCCGTACTGCCGGTCGCCGCACACTGGGTGTCCAATCGCCGCCATGTGGACCCGGATCTGATGGGTGCGCCCGGTGTCGAGCACAACTTGCAACAAGGTTGCGCCGGCAAGCATCCGCTCGATCTCGAAGTGCGTCCGGGCCGGGCGCGGGCTTTCGGAGTCGATCGACATCAGCACCCGCTCGCGCCGGTGGCGCCCGATCGGAGCATCGATGGTGCCCGTCCTGGCCGCCGGCTGGCCCTCGACAAGGGCAAGGTACTCGCGGGTCAGCTTGCGCGCGGACAGGAGCGCTTTAAGCGCGCTGTGCACGGAGTCGCTCTTTGCCACCACGAGCAGCCCCGAGGTGTCGCGGTCCAGCCTGTGAACGATCCCCGCGCGCCATGGCTCCTGCCCACCGGCGCCCCGTCCCGCGAGCGCCTGGGCGAGGGTCCCCGTCCGGTGCCCGCGCGCGGGGTGCACGACGACGCCCGCCGGCTTCTCGACGACCAATAGATGTGCGTCCTCGTAGGCGATCGCGAACGCTGCCAGCGGCGCCGGCGATGATGCCGGCTGTGGCTCCCGCCTCGCGTCGACTTCGATCTGCTCGCCGGGCTTCACGGCATGGCCCTTGGCGCATACGCGCCCGTCGATGCGCACGCGCTGGGAGTCGATCAGGCTCTGGGCGCGCGAGCGCGAGCCGAGCGGCGCCGCGAGGAACCGATCGAGGCGAGTGCCGGCGGCGTCAGGCGGGACCTCGAGCTCGAGCCTACCCTCGGCGCCACCGGGCGCGAGCACCGGCTCGAGACGCGCCCCGCCGCTCACCGCTCCCGTCCGCGTTCGAGCACCAGCAGCAACGCCAGGACGCCGAAAGTGATCGCCATGTCCGCGACGTTGAACGCCGGCCAATCCGGGAGCTTGATGAAGTCGGTGACCGCGCCGTGAGCCAGGCGATCGATCAGGTTTCCGAGCGCCCCGCCGACCAGCAGCCCCACCGGCAGCCACAGCAGATGACGATCGGAGCGCAGGACGAAATAGCCGATCAGGACAGCGAGCGCGAGGAGCGTGAAGACGAGCACGAGCACCCCGCCGCCGGAGAAGAACCCGAACGCAACACCGCTGTTGCGCACATGGACGAAGTGCACGCCGGGTATGAACTTGCGTTCCTCGCCTGCCCCGATCTGAGCCGCGATCGTGCTCTTGGTCACCTGATCGAGGATCAGCACCGCCACGAGGACCGCGCCCGCGCGCAGGAACGCCGCGGGGCGAGCCCAGGCGTGTGTCCTAGCGTGAGTCACCATCGCCGGCGAGCCCGGGCGTGGGTCCTAGTGTGAGTCACGATCGATGGAGCGCTCAGCCCGCGATCACGTTGACGAGAATCGTCCTTGCGACGTACAGGAGGATGATCGCGATCATCGGAGAGAGATCGAACATGCCCATTTGGGGAACAAAACGGCGAAAGAGCCGCAGGTAGGGCTCGGAGACATCGCGCAGGAAGTTGAGGATCGCGTCCGACCAGCGCGCGTAGGGCTTGTGCACGCCAGCGGAGAAGATCAGGTTGAGCAGGATGTAGACGAAGATCAGCAGGATGTAGACGTAGAACAGCGCGCCGACATAGTTCGCGATGTCGCCCCGGTTCAGCGCGGCAAGGAGCATCAGCGCCCCGCGCAGAGCACGGCGTCGATCGCGTCCTGAAACGCGCTGCGCACGCCGCCGCGCTCCAGCGCCTGCAGTCCGCGCGCCGTCGAGCCGCCGGGCGAGGTGACTTCGCGCCGAACGGTAAGCGTGTCGTGTCCGCGGGCCGCTAGCAGCGCCGCGCTGCCCGCCATCGTCTCGACCACGAGCGTGGCGGCGAGCATCGCGCCCAGTCCGTGTCGCACGGCGGCGTCGACCTGCGCCTCGACGAGCAGCGCCTGGTAGGCGGGACCGACGGCCATCACGGCGCTCGCCGCCTCCATCAAGCGCTCCTCTAGCCTCACAACAGTTCCAAGACGCCCAAACAGCTCCAGAACCTCCGCCTCCAGCCCCCGCTCTACCTCAGGTGCGGGGCAGTAACAGATGACGCCTTGGCGCACCTCGACCGGAGTGCTCGGCATCAAGCGGAATACCGGGACGCCTGGATAAGCCTCCTGCAACATTGCGACCGAAGTCCCCGCGAGCACCGATGCGACCGCCTGGGCCCGGCCGACGAGCTCGGCCGCCACGGCTCGGAGCGCCGAAGGCTTGTGACAGAGCACGACAAGATCGCATTTCTCGGCAACTGCGCGGTTAGAGCCGACCGCCTCGCCTCCGAGCTCCTGTGCGACTGCGAGTGCCCGCCCGGAGCCGGCGTCCGAGCACAGGACCGGATCGCCCCACCCGCGCGCCAGCGCACACGCCATGTTGCCTGCGCCGATGAGGCCCACCCGCATCGCCCGAACGTTACCGGCGCGGAGGATGGGGCCTCAAAGGGCCCACGAAAGAGCTCAGGAGCTCAGGAGCTGGCAGGAGGCATCAGGACTGATTGAAGAACCCCTTCTCCACGAGCCGCGCGCGCTCCTCGGCGGAGACCTCGACGTTGCGCGGCGTGAGCAGGAATACCTTGTCGGCGATCCGCTGCATCCCTCCGTCCATCGCATAGGTCAGGCCACTGGAGAAGTCGATCAGGCGCTTGGCCAAGTCGGTGTCGGTGCCCTGGAGGTTGATGATCACGGGAATGGCCTCCTTGAACTTGTCGGCCACATCCTGCACGTCGTTGAAGCTCCTCGGCGCGACGACGTGGACGCGGACGTCTCCCCCCCCTCGCCCGTTGCTGGCACCCGGGACCGGCCGCAGCGGCGGCGCCCGGCGCTCGGTCCGCTGGTCATCGGCGAAGATGTCGTCGATCTCGTCGCGGTTTCGCCGCGGACCCAGCCGCCGCACGTTTGGACGCTCGCTACGGGTCTCCTGAAGCTCTTCCGGCGGCTCTCGGTAGGGCTCGCCCTCCTCCTGGTAGGCGTCATCCTCGGCGAGCCCGAAATAGACGAGGGAGCGGTGCCAGGTGTCTCGAATTGCCATGTGCGTTTTGGGGGTTCGCTGGGGCGGGGCGCTTTCCTGCCTGAGTGCGCCTGTGATTATGACGTGGCCGAGCCGGGTGGCGCGTACAGGCCCCTTCCGAGGCGCACGATCGTCGCTCCCTCCTGCACAGCAACCACGTAATCCTGGCTCGTCCCCATCGAGAGCTGCCGGAGCCCGTGGCGCTCTGCGAGCTCGCGCAGGGCTGCGAAGCATGGCCGGCTGGATTCGGGATTGCTGGCGGGGGGCGGCATCGTCATCAGCCCCACGACCTTCACCGGGCAGCGCTCCAGGAGCGACGGCAGCTCGGCCGAGAGAATGCCGCTCTTGCCGGGCTCGCCGCCCACGTTGACTTCGACCAGGACCTCGACCTCGCGCTTGTCGCCGCCTTCGATCTCAGCCGCCGCGCTCGCGTGACGCGCGAGCTGCTCCAACGCGGAGTCGCTCGCGACCGAGTGGATGTAGCGGACGTAGGGGAGCACCTGGCGAACCTTGCGGCTCTGAAGGTGCCCGATGAAGTCCCACGTGAAGACGCCACGATGGGCGTCGACCTTGGCGACGAGATCCTGCGCACGGTTCTCGCCGACCAGCTCGATGCCCGCCTCGGCGAGCACTCCGAGCTCCTCGACCGGCACGTACTTGACGGCGGCGAGAATCTCAACCTCATCAGGGTCCCGTCCCGCAGCCGAGATCTCGGCTCGCACGCGCTCCAGGTTCTCCCGCACCGCCACGGCGCGCAGCCCTCGGATCAAGTCAACCACGCGATGCCCGCCTGGCGGCCGGTAAGGCCCTGGTCCCTGCGATGCGAGTAGAACAGGCCCGGTGCTGAGCAGATCGTGCACAGCTCGCAGTCGTACACGTCCGCCACGCCGGCCCGCTCGAGCCCCTTGCGCGCGATTGCCTTCAGGTCCAGGTTGGGGCGCTTCCCAGCACTTGCGCTGGCGCCTTCGGAGGCGAAGACGCTCTGCACCTCCTCGCCGACCTCGTAGCAGCAGGGGCCTGCACCGGGACCGATCGCTCCCGACAACGGCCCGCGCGCGCCGAGCTCCCGTAGCGCGGCCACGCCCGCGGCCAGCACTCCTGCGGCCAGCCCGCGCCAGCCGGCGTGGAGCATCGCGACAGCGCCATCGCCCGCGATCGCGACCGGCAGGCAGTCCGCGGTCACGACCATCGGCCCGATACCGAGCGTCGCGGTAGCCTGGCCATCTGCGTCTCCTTGCACCGATCGGTCGCTCGACGGCATGCTCGCGAGGCCTATCCGCGCCCCGTGAACTTGGCGGCCGTAGGCGAAGCCCACTCCGATCGCTCTGCGCAACGAGTCGCGGTTGCGCATCACCGCCGACCGGTCGTCGTCGGTCCAAAGGCCCAAGTTGAGGCTGTCGTAACGGCCCCTGGAGAAACCGCCGCGGCGCGTCGTGAACACAGCGCGCGCCCCGGGCAGGTCGATCGCGATGTGGTCGCCCGCGATACAAAAGGGCGCCGGCAGTCTCATCCGCGGGCCGAGGACCAAGTGTCGGTCCGGGCCATCATCGCGAGCTGAGTTCAGCTCCAAACGAGCACTAGTAGGTAGGGTCCGCTCATCTGTCCAGGCTAGCTTGCGCGCGCCGCCCGGAGCGCCCGGTCAAGCTCCGCCTCTCGACCGTCGGCGCGGCCGTCGAGCTTGGCGTCGAGCGCCGCAGACAGCGCTCGGCCCACAGCCGGCCCCTGCTCGATCCCGGCGGCCAGCAAATCGGCGCCGCTGATCTCCAGACGCACGTGCGCAAGCCGCGTCAGCCAGTCCCTGGCGGCCTGCGCGGGGCCGAGTGCTCCGGCGATCGCCACAGCCTCCGGACCGGCGCCCGCGCCAGAGACTGCGCCGGCGATCTCGGAGGGGAGCTCCGCGCCCGCGAGCGACTGCGCGAGCTTTCCCGCTCCGGTCGCCACCCGGATAATGGCGTCTCGTTCGATCGCGCCGAATGCGAGCCGGTTCAAGAGGCTCGCGAGCTCCGCGGACTCGATCGCGCGCACGCAGAGCGCGAGTACGAGCACGTCGGGCCGGCCCTCGGCCGGCAGCAGCCCCAGCGACCGGCGAGCGAGTGCGGGGTCGGAGAGCCCGAAGCCAGGATGGATCTCCGCGTCCAGCCCCAGGGCGCTCATCTGCTCTAGCCCCGCGACCGGATCTAGCTCACGCACGAGGAGCCTCAGCTCCGCTCCCACCCGTAGCGCACTGACGGTGTCCAGGGCGCGATCTGCAACGGCTGTCCGTGCGAGCGCCAGCGTGTGTGGCTCGATTTCGAATCGCAGGCGGCTGGCGTAGCGGATCAGCCGCAGCAACCGCGTGGGGTCGTCCGAGAAGCTCCGATCGTGAAGCACTTGCAGCCGGCGTGCGCGCAGATCCTCCAGTGCGCGGGGAGCCGTGCTGAGCTCTCCGGCCCGCGGACCGGAGAGCCTGATCGCAATCGCATTGACGCTGAAGTCGCGCCGAAGCAGATCCTGCTCCAAGCTGGCCGGCGCCACCTCCGGCAGTGCCCCGGCACGGGCATAGGCTTCCCGGCGCGCCGCCGCGATGTCGTAACAGAAACCGCCAACCCTTACGGTCGCGGTGCCAAAGCGATCATGGACGCGAAGCTCGCCCCCGAGTCGCCGCGCGATCGTCACGGCGCCCCCTTCGACCAGCAGGTCGAGGTCGCCGGGCTCCGCACCCATCAGGATGTCGCGCGCCGCCCCACCGACCAGGTGCACGTCCGGCGCATCGCCCAGACGGCGCAGCAGCTCCGCGGCTGCCGGCAGCGCCCGCACGCGCGCGATCAGCGCACCTGCAGACGGATGCAGTCCGGAGCTCAGGGTTTCTACCGATCTCACGGGTGCATCTTCGCGCGCTTGCCCGTCAGCTCGCTCGTGACACCGCCGACGCGCCCCGGATCAGGCCACTCGTGACGCCGCCGCCGCGCGCCGAGTCGGAGCACTCGTGACGCCGCCGCCGCGCGCCGAGTCCGAGCACTAGCATGAGCCCATGCGGAGTCCCGGCTCGCGGAGGCTGCCGCGGTGGAGGCTCGTTGCCGTAGCGGTGCTGCTGGTGGCCGTAGGGGGCACACTCGCAGCTCTCCTGCTGCATTCGCCTGGCAACGTCTCACATCCCGGCATATCCTTCACACGTCCGACGGCGACCCAGCCGCCGCGCAAGCGCTTGGTCGCCAATGACTTCGAGTGGCCCAGATACGGCTTTGACGCCGGGCGAACGCATTATTTCGGTGCAACGCGCGCGCTGCATCCGCCGCTGCGCGTCGGCTGGACCTACGCAGACCACGCGCTGCTGGAGTTCCCGCCGGTCATCTACCAGAGCACCATGTACCTGATTGACGACGACGGCTCCGCCAAGGCGATCGACAAGCGTAGCGGCCGAATGATCTGGCAGCATAAAGTGGGCACGCTCGCGGCGGCGTCGCCCGCGATCGGCGTTCAGGGCCGGCTCGTCTTCGTCGCGGTTCTTTCCAGCAATCCCGGCGCGGGTCAGAATCCCGGCAACGGCAGCCTCGTGGCCCTGTCGATGAAGACCGGACGCGTGGTATGGTCACGAAGCGTGCCGGCGGGCACCGAGTCCTCACCCTTGGTGTGGGGCCAGTCGCTGTACTTCGGCGCTCAGGACGGGGTCGTCTCCTCGCTGCGAGCCAGCGACGGCCACGTGAACTGGACCTATAGAGCCAGCGCCGCCGTCAAAGGCGGCCCATCGCTCTCGAACGGGATCCTCTACTTTGGCGATTACAGCGGGCACGCCTATGCGCTGAATGCCGAGACCGGGCGCCAGGTGTGGGCGGTCAGCACGAGCGGTGCCCACTTCGGCTTTGGGTCGGGCACCTTCTACTCTTCGCCGGCCGTGGCGTTCGGACGGGTTTACATGGGCAATACCGATGGCCGGGTATATTCGTTCGCGGCGCGCACCGGGAACCTCGCGTGGGCAACCGCGACCGGCGCTTACGTCTACGCTTCGCCGGCGGTCGAGAACACCCCGGGTCTCGGCCCGACCGTCTACCTCGGCTCATATGACGGCAAGTTCTACGCGTTCGACGCCCGTTCGGGAGCGATCCGCTGGACCCACCACGCCGGCGGCAAGATCTCCGGCTCGGCGACGATCGTCGGCGACGTCGTCTACTACTCGGTTCTCAGCTCCAGGACGACCGCCGGGCTCGACGTTCGCACCGGCCGGCAGGTGTTCTCATTCGCGGACGGTGCCTTCAACCCGGTGATCGCCGATTACGATGCGATCTACTTGAACGGATACTCGAGCCTGTACCAGATGCTGCCAAGGCGCGAGCC
>JALYUQ010000085.1 GCA_030853685.1 Actinomycetota bacterium
TCGAGAAGTCCGGTCGCGTGTAGCAGAACAGCCATGTTGCCCAAGCACGAGAACTGAAGGAACGATCCAACCGCGCTTGCGCCTTGCGCGAGAAGCACCGTCCGCGTCGGCGTGGTCGCTCACGAGCGCCTGGTCGCCAAACCAGGCGTGAGGATTCACGTCGGCGGATGGCGAAAGCGCTCGTCGGCGCATATGGACGCACGAACCCTGCATCCGCGCCGGAGGAGGGTCGGTCGCGGCAGTCGCGAGGAGACCTCCCTGAACCCGGCGACCGCCATGACGCTTGGGGCGGTCATCGGCCCGTTTCTGATCTTCAGGGCGCCGTGAGAGTTGGCTACGAGCCTGGGCCCGGGCACGACCCTCGCCTCAGCGAGGTCGCGCAGGGCTCATCGACGGTCGCTGGACACGATCACGATCGGCGACGCGATGATCCCACTGGTATGCACCACGATCCTTCGGGCTGAGTCGGTCGAGCCGGCGGTCAGATGCGCGGGGGTGCTGTCTCTTCCGTTGTGCGGAAGCCGTGCGACGTCCTCTCGATCTCGCCGGTTGCGGCAAGCCGAGTGAGGTGCCCGGCGACGAGTCCGGCATCGAGGTTCAGGCTCTTCGCGAGATCCCCGATAGTGCGGGCGGGATGCTGTGCGAGGAACTCGAGGACCCGAGTCTCCGGCTCGCCATGACGGGAGCGCGCGACTGCCCGCCGGCGACTCGCACGTCGCGCCGTGGCTCGCCGCACAGAGCGACACGGAGCGTCCGCGATTGACGTGGCGGGCTCACCCCGGGATCCCCCGGCCTCCCGATCAGGGGCAGCGACCGCCGACCTCACCGGGTTCTGTGCAGCATCCGCGTGCTGCACCACAGCCACCGGGTTCGATGGCGCTGGCAGGGAAGGCCTCACCCTGGCGTCGCGTTCGGGAACTGCGGAGAGGGTCTCTTGTATCGGCATGTCCGCTCCTGAGTGCTCGTCGACCGGAAGGTGGGTTACACCGCCACGGCCACACATCGCGACCGCCACAAAATGGGAGGCGTAACGCCGGGAGACTGCCGGACCAGCCCCGCGGTCCAAACCAGTAACCCGCGCCTCCCGCCTCGTGGCGCAGGAAGCGCCGTAGGTGGCTTTCGGACAGGGATCGAGACTCATGGCTGCGGGGCCGGCTCGCACAACGAGACTACTCCTATTGAGCCGTTTATGTATCAAAAGCCACAAGTTTCCTCGTTTCGATTGCAGGCGAGAGCGCCGCCGCCCCGCACACCGAGCGTCCGAAGCTCACGCCTGGCCGCAGCCCGTGGCTTGCCGGCCCGAGCTCTGGCGGTAGCGAGCGTGGACACCTTGGAGCTCTCGCCACCGAAGCGCGGCACCCGGACGGCCCTGATCGTCCTCCTCAAGCACACGATCATCCAAACCCCGACCGGGACCGGGGCAACTCCAGTCGTCTACACAGCCCGACTCGTCCACACCCCACACGGGTGGCGGGTGGCGTCATTCACTCCCGTCCTGACACGACGCTGAGAGGTTCTCCGGGGCGCTGCTGGACCTCCCGACGGGTGACCCGGGCGAGACCCAGCGAAGCTGAGCCATCTACAACGTGCACCGCCGCTCATGGCCGACCCGCCAGGAGCTGACCTCGGAGGTCTTCGAGTACATCGAGGGTTCTACAACCTCCGCCCTCGCCACTCCACGCTCGGGATGCTGAGCCCCGCTGACTACGAGCAGCAGCGCGCCAGCCTCGCGCGCGCGGAAAATCCAAAAACGCCAACGGCATGTTGAAAACCCGCGGGTTTCCGACATCAACAACGACTAGGCTTGAGACGAAAGCGCTGAAGTGCCGGGGAACGGGGGAGGTCACCTCAGCCCGCTCTGATGGCGGAGGTTCGCCTCAACCAGTCTCCGGACTTCATCCCCACAAGAGGATCGGCCTACGCTAGGGTCGATGGATCCCAGGCGGCGAATGAATACGGATCCCCCTCCTCCAACGAAACCTGACACGCGCAGGCTTAGGAAGAGACGGTCTTCTCAACGTGAGTCTCGTTCGGCGTGGAGCGTCCTGGCGCGGAGCGAGATAAGCCGTTTGGCTGACGAGCTGAAGCTAGTGCTGCCTCCGCCAGGCCTGGCGGAGGTAAGAGCTGACGGCGATCTTGTCGGTCGCATCGTGCGCCAGCACCTCGACCGGGCGGAGGCTGCACTCGTCCGCGTCGGCCCGCTTGGGACGTTCCGAAACTGGTATTCGGGAGCGGCGCTCGAACAGGCGTGGCTCAACATCCATCGCGCCGGCGAGGCGCTGCTCATGATTGAATCGCCCGGAAGTCTGATCACCGAGCTCGTGCAGGCTGACGGCGCCTTCCGCGCGACCATCGAGCCTTCGGATCCGCGCTACGCCACCTTGGCTTGCATGTTGAGTGAGGTCAGCCACAAGTTGGTCAAAGATCCGCAGACGCACGAGTTGACTGCGATTTTGCGGGGTAAATTGAAAGCGGTACGCAGCGTGGCAAATGTCGCGTCGGACACCGCGCACGAGACGGTACGGCGCTGGCGTAACCTTCTGCTGGTCGGTGGTTGTGCACTTGCTGTCTTTTCGATCGCTGTGACGATCGCGCATGTGGCCGTCCCCAATTTCTTCTCGTTGGTGCCGAGCGGGATCTCAGCGAAGGGCGATGCAATCGAGCCCTGGGAGGTAGTACTCCTAGGGTCCCTAGGAGGAGCTTTGGCCGCGGTGCTGGCACTGAACCGTTTCAGTGGCTTCACAGACCCGGCCGGGCTGCCGGTGGTCCAAGCCTTACTGCGCATTCCGACCGCCGCGGTGACGAGCCTTATCGGAGTCTTGTTGATGCAGACAGCCGCGCTTGACGTGCTCAAGCCGCAAAACGGAGCGACCGTACTCGCCTACGCCTTCTTGTTCGGATACGCCCAGGAGCCTCTCCTGCGCGCGATCGATCGGCGAGCCGGCATGGTGCTGGATCCTGCACGTAACAAGGACGAGCCAGCCAAGATCATCCCGCCGGCCGCCGCACCGCCTACGGGCAAGCCGCCGAGTCAATCGCCTACCGGTGAAGAAGGCGGACCTCCAGCGGGCGGCGGCCCGACGGGTGGACGGCCTAGCGCGGCACCGCCTGCCTCCACGCCGACTCCCGGCGCTCCGCCGCCCGGATCGCCGCCGTCCAGCGCACCACCATCCGACGCAGCACCGTCAGTGAAATGAGCCCGTGATCAGGCCAGGCCGGGCCTGGGACGCCGCTGGGCTCTCGTTCCGTCTAGCCCAGCGACGATCCCGGGGCCCCATCCTTGCGAGATTGGGCGATAGGGATCGCCGCGCCGCGCCGGCGCTGACTCCTCCCTTGTCGCCGAAGGACTCGTGAGCCTCGGCCAAGTCGGCAAGTGAAAGGAATCGTTCCGGTCGACCGCCCCAGAGTCCGGCAGGTCCGTAGCGCCGCGCCTACCTCAGGAACGCGCGCCTTCACGCGATACGACGCGTCATCCCGCTGGCCGCGACGCCTGTAGTCAGGCGTACAATCGTCCTCCGTGAGGTAAGGCGCTACAAGGGGATCGCCACAGCCGTTTTCACCGTGGCGTTCGCCAGGGTTCTGGCTGCAGCCGGGCTGGCCTCGGGCGGCCCGCTGCGCGGCCGCTACTACGACGGCAACTCAGCCAGCACCGCCGGCGACACTTCGCTCGCGCTCGACTTCCAAGTCTCCGGCAACAGCCACCAGGTCAAGCACCTGTTCCTGAACTACGTGTCGTTCACCTGCCCCGGCGGTGCCGCCGCCGACCTCCTGGTGCCCGGCAACAAGACTGCGGCGATCAGCACCGATAACAAGTTCACGGTCACCCTGTCCTCGAAGGACAGCTTCTCGCCCAGTTCGGCCAACGGCAGCGTGGTGCTGTCCGGGAACTTCAGCGGCGGCGGGAAGGTGAGCGGAAAGCTCGTCTTCACCGGCAGCGGGCCGCTGGCCGGCTGCCACAAGACGATCAACTGGAAGGGCAAGGTCAGGCCGCTGGTCGACCACTTCGCCGGCAACGTCACGCAGGGCTCGCACCACGCTTCTTTCAGCTTTTATCGCACGATCGAACCGCACCGCCATGTCACCGACTTCGCCGCTGGCGCGCTGACCCTCACGTGCCCCGGCGGCGGGACGGCGCATCGCAGCTTCAAGGGCGTCTACTCGCTGCGCGTGCACCCAGCCGCCAAGTTCGGCGGCGATGTCTTCTTCACCAACGGTGAGGCGGGGAACATCAACGGCAAGTTTTAGGGCGCTACGCATGCCGCCGGCAAGGTCTCCTACTCAGGCCGTGACGACTGCAGCTACCACAATCTGAGCTGGTCGGTCCACCGGGTGGCCGCGGGCGTCCTCGGGCCGCTCAACTTCGGCTAGTTCCGCCGCCACTAGCGGGGCGCGGCCAACCCTGCTTGGCTTCAAAGCTCGGCGATGCTGGTGATCGCGACGCGCGAGAAGCGACCGTAACTCGTGTGGCTTTTCGGGTGGCGAGACGATGGCGTGGTCAACCATCGTCTGAGGGAGTACCTCATGCAAACCACCACACTCGTGGACATCGCCGGCCGCCGCCGCTCGCCAGCGACCTTGTCCGACCATCACCAGGGCCGTCCGCCCCGCAACAAGGGCGTGCGGTATCCCGCCGACCCGCCGACGGTCGAGGAGATCATCGCCGTGATGCGCACCGCCGGCGATGACGCTGACGGCGTCCGGCTGCGTGGCCTGATCATCGTCCTGTGGCGCGCCGGGCTCCGAATCAGCGAGGCACTGGCACTGGCCGAGAGCGACCTCGACGCCGACCGAGGCGCGATCCTGGTCCGCCATGGTAAAGGCGGCAAGCGCCGCGAGGTCGGGATGGACCGTTGGGCTTGGGAGCAGCTCGCTTCGTGGCTCAAGCTGCGCTCCACGCTTCTGGTCGGAGCGTTGTTCTGCATCCTGCGCGGTCCGACCCGCGGACGGCCCTGGGCCCCGGCCGGGGTCCGCGCCCAGCTGCACGACACAGCCGCTCGCGCTGGGGTGCGACGGCGGTTCGCGCCGCATCAGCTACGCCACGCGCATGCTGTGGAGATGTCGCGCGAGGGCGTTCCGCTGCTGGTCATCCAGCGCCAGCTCGGGCATGCCGACCTCGCGATCACCTCCGTCTACCTGCGCGGCATCGATAACACCGAAATCGTCCACGCCGTTCGCGAACGACCAGCGCCGATGATCCCCGCCCATAACGGGCTGCGTCCCGGCTCTTGGACCAGTTACGGGTGGGCCGCGCCCCGCGCGACCCACCTCCGCCCGCCCGTCGCGCGCGGTGCGCAGGACCGCGGCGTCGGCGCGGGTGAGCCTGTCGTCGCCGATGCACTCGCCGACACTCTGTGGGCCGGAGCACGAACCGTCCGGTTCGCGCGACGCGCCTTTTGGGGCGATACCAGACGTGCGCGGGGCGCAGCTGAGGGCTAGTTCGAGACGGGCGCCTACCGTAAGGGAGCGCCGGGATTGTTGCGCTGGGCGCGGTTCCGCTTGCCACCGGCCAACCAGGTGCCGGCGGAGTGCGATCGTCAGGCGGTTGCAGGAAGGGAAAGCCGCTTCAAAGAGGCCCCGCAGTTGCGGTCTCAGTCGAGCGTAGGATGCTCGCCGTGCGCAAGCGCCGGCTCGAGCGCTGGGTTTGGGCAACGCCGGTTTGCCTCGCAGCCTTATCGCGCCGTTTTTCTGGCCTTACGTCCTGTTGACCGCGGTCACGAAGCGCAGATTTTTCAGGAGCGCCGTGGCGGGCCTGAGGCAGGCGTCTCATGGGAGCAAGGCCTTAGAGTCTCAATTCGTGAGGAGCTTCCTCCTGCTGATCTCGCTGATCGCCGTAAGCGCCGCTTGGGTGTACTCACAGGTTGACCCTCAGAGTCTTGGCTCCTGCCACGAGATCGCGCTCTATGTTGGCTCATCCAACTGCGAGCGACTGTCAGCCTTACGGGTCGCCGGAATTCGCTATCGCAATCGGCGTGATCTTGGCTTTCTGGGTCCTGGTGGGCGGCGGCGAAGTCCACTTCAATGACTCGATGCCGATTACGTCGAGCGTCTGCCTGAAGAGGGGCGTCCTGGGACCACATCCGCCCTGGAGTCAGCGGCGCCCGGTTGCGCGCCGGTCGGTGCCCCCTGAAGCGCTCGCGCTCGAGCCACGCGATCTGGACCCGCGTGCGGGGACGCTCAACGTCCGCTACGGGAGAGGGGGTCAGCAGCGCACCGTCGGAATGGACGACGATGCGTTTGCGCTGCTTGAGCTGTGGCTTGAGGCCGGCGCAAGCTTGGCCTGGCTGGGCGCCGGCGCTTGTTCTGCACCGTTCAGGGCGCGCAGGTGGCTTCCTCCTACGTTCGCCATCTGCTTCCGCGCCTGGCGCTGAAGGCCGGTCTGCCGCCGGGTAAGCGCGTGCACGCACACGCGCTGAGGCACACGCACGCCTACGAGCTGTTCCGGTCTCGCTCCGTTCGACGCCGGCGGCACCCTTACCCTGCAGTCACCAACCCAGCACCAGCTCTCACAGCAGGTGGACCGATGAACGGGGTCCGGTCAGACTGGCGAGTGCGACTACCAATGCGCGGGCGGATCGATTATCGTTGCGCGGTGGCGAACATCGAGGGGAAGGCAACGGCGATCACGGTCCTGACGCCTATGACGTGGTGGGGACCACCGCTCGCGAAGATCGTGTTCTGGGCGGCCCGCAACGTCCAGTCAACGCTCGAAAAGCTGCGGATCCTCTCGTTCATCCACTACGCTCGGTGGTCGATGATCGAGCGTTTTCCCGACGGCGGCGGGGGCGAGCGCCTGAACCACACCTACCTGTACTTCGAGAGCAACTTCAACGGCACCTGGCACCAGTACATAGACGCGTTCTCCGAGGTGCTCGCGCTGCGGATGAAGGCCATTTGGGTCTCGTCGATCGGCTTTCCGGGACCGTTGCCGGTCGAGCGGTTCAAGGACTACATCCGCCACAATGAGTACGTCGCCAGCCATTACTGGTCGACGTATTCAGGTGAGACAACCACCGAAATAGTCTCCGCAGGCCGCGTGCAGGCGGCGTTCGCCGAATTTCACAGACGCTCGGCGGGGCTCGAGCCCGATGCGTTCAAGGCCGCCTATGAGAAGTTCCTCACCGAGGTGCAGCGCGACCTGTGAACGAGAGCCGCAACACGTTCGGGCAGGCCTATGCCCTGACGGTGCTGACGCCGATTCTCGAGGGCCGGGAGACGAGCCTGGCGCATTACCTCCAGGCGCTGCTTGGCGGGTCGGCGAGTCCGCTGGCTAGCGTGCCCGGCACACATTTTGCGCGATGGGTAGTCATCGGTGACGTCGTCTACGAGGGCAAGGGCAAGCGCGATCATCTGCAGCTCGCGCGGCTGCTGTTTACCAGCAACTTCGACGGATCGCTCGACGCCTATCTCGAGTCGTTGCGGATCGGGCTCGCCGGCGCGGTCGACGCCATCTGGGGGCATTGCGCCGGTTATCCCGGCGGCGAGGACTCCGCGGCCTTTGCCGCCTACATCCGCGCTCATCAGATCGAGAGCTCGCTGTTCTTCTCCGCCTACGGCGACCGCACAGTCGAGGACGTCAAGGACAGCCTCGCCGTGCGGCGCAGCATCATCGAGTTCGCCCTGGCCGCGCAGGGCATGCCGCCCGACGAGCTGCAAGCCGCCTTCGAGGAAGCCTTCCCCAGATGACCGATCTCGACTTGCCCCGGATCCAAGGCTTCGTCGTACGCGGCTACAAGCTGCCGCTCGCCGGCTACCTGTTTCTGCGGATCGACGACGTCGCCAAGGCGGCGGCGTGGATCTCGGAGATAACAGAGGACGTCCTGACCGCGTCACCGTGGTCGGAGAAGCCTGAGTCGGGGGTGAACGTTGCGTTCACCTACTGGGGTCTGCGCGCCCTGCGGCTGCCGGATTCCTGCCTCAGCGGGTTCCCGGAGGAGTTCCGCCAGGGGATGGCGGCGCGATCGGACGTGCTCGGTGATTCTGGCGCCAGCGCCGCGACCGGATGGGAGGGCGGTCTGGGCACCGCGGACATCCACGTCCTGGCGATGATCAGCGCCGCCCACGGCGACGCGCTCGATGCCCACGACAAGCGTCTGCGCGCGGCGATCGAGTACAACGGCGGTCTGAGCGTCGTCTACGATGACCGCGGGGGCGCGCTGCCGGGCGGACGCGAGCATTTCGGATACGCGGACGGATTCGCCCAGCCCTCGATCGAGGGCAGCGGCGCACCGGCCGCGCCCGGCGGGGGAGCTCCAGTCACCGGCGGACAATGGCGGCCGATCCGGGCCGGTGAGTTCATCCTCGGCTACGAAGACGAGGAGGGCGTGCTGCCGGCCGCGCCGCCTCCGGCCGAGCTCAGCTCGAACGGCTCCTACCTGGTCTACCGAAAGCTGCGCCAGGACGTCGCCGCGTTTCGCAAGCGGCTCACCGAGTCGGCAAAGCTCTATCCCGGCAGCGAGGAGCTGCTCGCCGCCAAGCTGGTGGGCCGCTGGCGGGACGGCACCCCGCTCGATCTTTCGCCCGACGCTCCAGACCCGGCGATCGTCAAGAACGACCAGCGCAACAATGCGTTCGGCTACGGCAGCGACGCTGGCGGCCTGCGCTGCCCCGTCGGCGCGCACGTGCGACGGGCGAACCCGCGCGACGGCCTGCCGTTCGAGGGCAGGCTCGTCAACCGCCACCGCCTCGTTCGCCGCGGGAGCCCCTACGGACCGCCGCTTGCACCCGGGCCCGCGGACGACGGAAAGGATCGCGGCGTCATCTTCATGTGCCTGCAGTCGAGCATCGCGCGACAGTTCGAGTTCGTGCAGTCGCAGTGGCTCGGCGCCGGCAACACGTTTGGGCTCGGCGAGGACCAGGACGTGCTGCTCGGCCCCCAGGACGGGACGCAACCGAAGAAGATGACCGTGCCCGGGAGTCCGCCCTTCTTCGTCGGCCCCCTCGCGAGGGTCGTCACCGTGAGGGGCGGCGAATACTTCTTCGTGCCCGGAATCAACGGCTTGCGGTTTCTGGCCGCGGCAGCAGGGGGTGGGGCAGCGTGAGCATGATCGGGGAGCTCGAGCATTTCGCGAGCCGAACGGGCGCGGACGTGCAGCGATTTGTGAACGAGGGAAAGCAGGAGCTAACCCAGCACGTCACAGAGCATCCGCAGCCGTTGTTCGAGTTGCTGCGCGCGGTGAAGCCAGTCCTGCAGATCCACGACATCGCCATCGTCACCCGCTACGCCGACGTCATTGAGATTCTCAGCAACGAGAAGGCGTTCGGCGTCGAGCCGTACACCGGAAAGATGCATGCGCTCGTCGGGGACTTCATCCTCGGGCTCGACGACTCGCCCGAGTACGAGCGCCACGTCTCGATCCTTCGCCTCGCCGCGCCGCGCTCCGGCATTCCGAAGCTCGCGAGCTTCGTCGCCGATACGGCCGAGGCGCTCGTGGCCGAGTCGGCTGGGCGCAACGGCGGCCAGGTCGCGATTCCCGACCTGGCGGCGCGTGTCCCGGCCCGGCTCGCCGCACGGTGGCTCGGCACGCCCGGACCGGACGAGAACACGATGATCAAGTGGACGCTGGCGCTGTTCGAGGACATTTTCGTCAACGTGAAGAACGATCCGGAGATCCATGCGGCCGCCGGGAGCGCGGCGAAGGAGCTCCGCGCCTACATCGACGCGCTGATCGCTGAGCGCAAGGTCAGCGGCGGCACTCATGACGTGCTGGGAAGGCTGCTCGCGATGCAGGCCAACCCCGCCACCGCGTTTACCGACGACGAGATCGCCGCCAACCTCATCGGCCTGATCACTGGCTTCATTCCGACCGTCGCGACCGTTACGACCCTTGCGCTCGATGTCCTGCTTGACCGCCCCGACGCGCTCACGCAGGGACAAGCCGCCGCCCGAGTCGGTGACGACGACGCGCTGCGAGCCGTGATGTGGGAAGCAATGCGCTTCGCACCACAGGGGCCCGGCCTCCTGCGTCGCGCGCGCAGCGACTTCGTCGTAGCCGCGGGCAGCCTCCACGAGACGCGCATCTCAGCGGGGACATTCACCCTTGCAGCCACCGAGTCGGCGATGCTCGACGGCGACGTTGTCGACGATCCCCACGAGTTCCGTCCAGGGCGACCGGCCCACCACTACCTCCACTTCGGGACCGGCCTCCACACGTGCTTCGGCCGTTTCGCCAACGAGATGCAGATTCCGCAGATCGCCAACGCTCTGCTGCGGCGGGGGACTCTGGCCAGGGCGCCCGGGGACGCCGGAAAGCTCGTCAAGCACGGGCCCTACCCGGTCTCGCTGGCCGTCACGATCGCCGCATAGGTCGGAGTCCGAGTTTGCCCTCCTTGGAACTGGGATGCTTGGCAGTTCCTAGCCCCGGGGACCGGATGAACCAAACTGCTAGGGAACTAAGCCATTTCCGCGGGACGGCGCTCGGAGTGGGTGCGTACACCGGCCGTCCCAACGAGGATGCAAAGAGAGGGACAAAATATGAGTGGAGAGCAGCAACAGCTCGGCGTGCCGCAGATACGCAAGCCACCGGTTGCGGAGGACGATGGGCCGATTCCGGGCGTGGGCCTCTGTCTGTCGGGAGGGGGTTATCGCGCGATGGTTTTTCACGTGGGTGCGCTGTTGCGCCTCAACCAGGCGGGCTTCCTGCCGCGAATTGATCGCGTCTCAAGCGTCTCGGGTGGGTCGATCACCGCTGGTGTGTTGGGGTTGCATTGGAATCGCCTGCGTTTCGACGCAGGCGGCGTCGCCGCGAACCTTGATGAGGAGGTGGTCAATCCCCTGCGAGCGTTGGCGGATCGCACCATCGACGCGTGGGCGGTGATCCAGGGAGCGGTCACGCCCGGCGTGACGATCAACGGGCGTCTGGCCGCGAGCTACCGTCGAGCGCTGTTCGGCAAGCACACGCTGGCGGATCTGCCCGTCCGTCCGAGTTCATCTTTGACGCCACCAACCTCCAGTCGGGCGACCTGTGGCGGTTCTCCAAACGGGTGGAGGGTGACTGGCGCGTTGGCACGCGCGCCGATCCCGACACCCAGCTGGCAGTGGCGGTAGCGGCCTCCTCGGCCTTCCCGCCGGTGCTTTCGCCGGCGCGTCTGTCGTTTGCCCCCGGCGCGATGAAGCCGGGCGGCGACCCCGACGTGTCGCGGGCTCCTTACACGACGCGGGTGGTGCTGGCCGATGGCGGGGTCTACGACAATCTCGGGCTCGAGGCCGTCTGGACGCGCTATCAGACGGTGCTGATCAGCGACGCCGGCGGTCACATGGGCGACGCGCATCGGCTGAGCGGGCTATGGCCGCTACAGATCCCGCGCGTACTGAAAGTGATCGACAATCAGGTTCGTGACCTGAGAAAGCGGCAAGCGGTCGATTCGTATGTCGATGGCCGGCGAACCGGCACGTATTGGGGGATCCGCAGCCACGTCGCGGACTATGGCCTCCCCGACCCCATCGCCAATCCGTCCGACGCGGTCGTTCGCGCCCTCGCAGGCGTACCAACACGCCTAGCGCGGATGACCGAGCGACAGCAGCAGCGCCTGATCAACTGGGGTTATCTGATCTGCGACACCGCACTGCGCGCACACCTCGATAAAAGCCAACCGGCTGGGAAGCTCCCGTTTGCGGCGACTGGTTTCGGCTGATCGCTGCGGCATCCGGCACGGCCGTCAGACACTCCCGACACCCTGAGACGGCTCTCGAACCTCGGTGATCCGACGTTTCGGTGGGCGCGGGGACGCGTCCCTCAGCCAGCTCGCTTCACGCCCGCATACATCGACTACTACCGCACGACCCTGTTGCGCCGCGGCCCGGACTGCAGCCGTCCGCCATCGATCTACAACCGCGTCTGGTCAGGCCGCGAGTATCGCTTCGCTGGTTGCGCTGAGCAGGTCGGCCTCGAGGTGGATCGTGGTTTTCTTCCGCTCCATCAGCTCCTAGATCGTGCCGGCTCGACGGCGATCTGTCCAAGACGGTCGCAGCGTTTGGCGCTGTCCGACGTCGGCGTGGGCCGTCAGGAAGCCTCCCCGTGACCATTTCACGTGTTGCCACTCCATCGGAGCCTGCTGACCCGATCCCTACGGGACCTCGTACTTTGCGGCCCCGGGTCACCTTCGGGAGTTCTGGGCCGGCCAGGCCGGAAGTGACGGCTCCACTCTGCTCAACGTATTGAGTGATTAGCTCAGCTTGATGATTTTCCCGACCGACGGCAGGGCGGCCCCGTCCACGAGGAACAGCATGTAGGCGCCGGGCGGGGCGACATTGCCGTTCGGTGGCAGCCTCACCGTCACCTCCGTTGCCGAGGTTCCTCTGAGTTCGAGGCCTATGTAGCGCTGGTCCATGTGGAAGCTATGCGTGACCGAGCCGGCGCGGATCAAGGCGACCCTCGCGATGTCGCCGGGCGCGGGGCATTCGATCGCGACGTCCTGCCCATAGCCGCCCTGCCCCGGCGCAGAGGTGATCTGTGGGCGAGACCCGGCGAATGCGTAGGGCGGAGAGAAGAGCTCGAGGCGATGCTCGAAGTACCTGTAGGGGTCGTGCTGGAACTGCCCGTCCTTGCCGCCGCGCATCACGCGTCCATCAGGGACCAAGAGCGCGGTCGAGTGATAGAGATGAGGGCAATTGATCGGCGCGAGCTCGGTCCACGTGTCTGCGACCGGGTCATACAGCTCGGAGCTCAGCACCGGGTCGGCCGCGACATCCGACTTGCCGGTGGAGCTGCCACCAAGCACGAGGACGTTCCCGTCGGGGAGCAACATGCCGGCGCACATCACGCGGGCGTAATGCATCGGAGCGACGTATCGCCATGCGGGATTCGGGTCGCCGAGGTCGAGCAGCTCGACGGTGTTGACCGCGGGCTCGTCGTCGTGCCCGCCTTGGTAGAAGGCCTCGCGGTCAACGCCGCCGCCGCCCATCACCAAAACCCGCGCCCGGTACCCCTCCTCAGCCAGCAGTGGAAGCAGGACGGAAGTGCCCTGGCCCGGGTAGGTGCGTGACTCGTTGCGCTGCGCCTTCAGGATGGTCGCCTCCCAACGGCCCGGCGTGCCCGGGTGCCAGAACCGCGTCGAGTTGCGGCAATGCACAAGCAGCCGTCCATCCGGGAGCACGTAGTTCCAGGGATACAGGTCGATCTCCTGGTGCCCGGCCGGGAAGTGAGGCGAGAACGGCGACGGCGTCGGCTCCTCACCCGACAGGCGATGTCCGGCTGGCGCGGTCACATCGAACACCTCGATCGAGGCGTTGACCGGGTTGTTCGTTCCGGTCGGCCCGGTGTGTTGCGACCCCGACATAACGGCCGCCCGCCCGTCGTGCAGCACGGTCACCGTGGGGTACCAGCGCCCGCGCGCCATGTCGTCGTGGTGGGCGAGCGTGACCGTCGCCGGGTCGAACAGGTGGACCGCCCTGAGCTCGTCGTTGTGCCCACCCATGATCACTAGGCGCCCGTCGGGCAGCAGCGCATGGCCCGAGCAGAATAGGTGGTGCTTGGTGCCCGGCGATGCGGTCGCGCCCGTCGCCGGGTCGATCATGAACGAGCCGGGGTCAGGGCCCATCCCACCGTCGCCGAACCCGAAGTACACGACCTGTCCGTTGGCCAGCGTCGAGGCGTGGATCGCGGACGGACCGCCCGGCTTAAAGGCGACGTCGCAGCGGCCGTACGTTGCCGGATCGAGCTGCGGTAAGCGCCACGAAGCGATCGGGCCCGCCCAATTCCACCCGCCCGCGGCCGGGGGCGCGGCGTAATGATCGACGCCGTCGTCGAGCCGCGCGACCACCTCCAGATTCCCGGCGCCGAAGTTGCTCTGGATCAGGCCCACCGCACGCACGTTCCCCACGCCGAACGTGACCGGCCCGCTCCACCGGTTAGCGGCGTCGCGGCTGAAGTGTCCAAACCCGCCCGCCGCGACCGGCGCCACCACCTGCAAGGTCCCGTCGTGGGCCTGGACGAAGCCGGGCTGACCCGCGACGCCGCCGCCGCCGGGGATTACGACCGGCCCGTGCCACGCGGTCGCGAGGTCGCGCCAATAGTGCACGAGATGCGCGCCCTGGACCGCGACCACCTCGAGGTGACCGCCGTCGCTCTGGATCAGGGCAGCCGCGGTAAACGCGACCGGCGACGGCGGCAGCGGGGTCGGCCCGTGCCAGGGGCGCGCGAGCACACCGTTATCGCGCCACCAGTGGGCGAGCCCACCGGTGGCGACCGGGACGACGACCTCAAAGTTCCCGGGCATGCCAGCGCTCTGGATAAATCCCGGCGCTCCTACGGCGACACCCCCGCCGGGCAACTCCTCCGAGGCGCCCCACCGCGGATGCACGACTCCGTGACTGCTCACATAGCCCCGGGGAGCCTGCCTAAGGCGGTTTCCCTCGCGCCGCACCGAAGCGAGCTCCCCCGGCCGCAGATTGTCCTGGAGCAGCACCACATCCGTGACGTCGTCCTCGCTGCCCATCGCGAGCCCAGGACCGTGCCACGAGAACGGCGGCGTATCGTTATCCCGCCAAAGATGCCAGAACCCCCCGCCGACGCGCGGGATCACCACCTCGAAATTCCCTTTGTGGCCGCTAGAGCCTTGCACCATCAGCCCACCACCGCGTGGCATCTCCTCACCTCCGATAGACAGCAACAACCGTACCAGCGGCACCCCACGCGCTCACGATCGCCGCATCGAAGCCTTTGCGCTCACCACCCACATCGACACCAAGCCAGTATTCCACAATGACGATCATCACCTACTCGACGGTGCGGTGCCAGTATCAGCCAAACCCGGGACCGGGCGGGCACGCACGCTACGTTGGGCTTTGAGAACCACCGGCTCGAGTTCGGCTCACGCTTGGGGCGGGCCGACCGGAACGTCGCCGAAGGCATCACGCGACGCGAGGCTCCAGGAAAACCAAAGCGATCACCCGAGCAGCCCTCGCCGCACGCTGGGAACCGGGGTGAACGCAAGCGTCACAACCCACGTCGATTTCCTCGTGATTACCTTGGTGGAGAGATTCGTGGCCACCAGCGGGGAGAAACGATGACCACCAGCGGGGAAATTCGTGGCCGCCAGTCGGAAAAACCGATGGCCGTTGACATTTTGGCGGATCCTGGGAGTTTGGATCGGCGTGAGCAGGATCGGAAGCCCGCTGGACGAAAGGGGGTATGTGCGAACCTCACGCATTCGACGCCGATCGTGCTCGCGACACCGATTCGCGGAGGCGCCGACCACTTGCCAACCGGTGTGGCGTCAATGAATGCCTCGGGCCACCAGCACTCCGCGCAGACGTCTCCAACTGACGGCTGGACGCATGCGCGTCTGATCCCGACGGCGGGTATCCGTAGCGAGCTTGAGCGTGAGCGCCGTGCGAGTTCGTGTCTGCTGGCGGTCATGCACGGCGTGCCGGAGTTCGGTCACGCGCTGCTCAAAGAGCTTGGAGCGCCGAAGAGCCCGAGCATCGAGACCTATGCAGAGGTCCGCTTCAAGGACACCGCGGGCAAGGTCATCATCCCCGACGGAGCGATTGTCTGTAAGCGGGCGAATAGGTACTGGACATGTCTCGTGGAGGTCAAGACCGGCAACAACGATCTCAAGGACGATCAGGTCGCCAGCTACTTGGACATCGCTCGCGAGAATGGCTTTGACGGTGTCCTGACGATCTCGAACCAGATCACGGCCACCTCCAGCGAGTCTCCCGTTTCTCTGGATGGGCGCAAGCTTAGGCGCACTGCTCTGTGGCACTTCTCCTGGTGGCGGATCCTGACGGAGGCGGTCGTCCAGAGCCGCTACCGCGGGGTGAGCGATCCCGATCAAGCCTGGATCCTTCGCGAGTTAATCCACTACCTCGGTAGCGAAGCCTCCGGGGCGTCGGGCTTTGAGGACATGGGCGAGCACTGGGTCGGACTACGCAAGTCAGTAGCCGCCGGCACGCTCCGTCAAAACGACGCCTCCGCCAAAGCAGTCGCCGACCGCTGGGAACAATTCACTCAGTATCTGTGCCTGAGCCTGTCACAAGAGCTCGGCCGAATGGTCACCTCGCCGCGGCCGCGCAAGCAGACACCAGCCGAGCGGCTGAACGACATAATCAAGACGCTCGACACAACCGGCGAGCTCGTCTCAACGCTTCGAGTGCCCGACGCGGTGGGAGATCTACAGATCCGAGCTGACCTCCGAGCTCGCCAGACCTCGACCAACGTGTCGGTCGAGGCGCCGCGGGAGGGGCGACCGAAATCGCGCGTTACCTGGCTGCTGCGTCAGCTAGACGACGCGCCCGACGATCTGAGGATCGAGGCATCGTACCCCTCGGCTCGCGACACCATTCCGGCCACGCTGGCGCAAGCAAAGGAAGATCCAACGCGCCTGCTCTATGGCCCGGATCCGAAGCGCGAAGCGCGATCCTTCTTGCTCACCTACACCCGGCCGATGGGGCAGAAACGCGGACGAGCCGAGGGATCGTTCGTTCGCGAGACCAGCGCGCAGGCCGTCGTGTTCTACCGCGATCTTGTCCAGAACTTTAAGCCATGGCAACCACGCGCCCCAAAGATCCGAGAGCACGAGCCAGAAATCGAGACCGAAGAAAACGAGCCGGCCGTTGAGCCCGTGTGGTCTGATGACAGGCCGGCTGAGAACCCTTCCGATGCCGGGGCCGCCTGAGAACCAGCTGGCTCCGGCGACTCCTTCTGCGCCAAGCAGCCGTCGGGCGCTGGCAGCGGCCGACGCCTCCTGCGTCGCCGAAGCGGCGCATCACACGAGCCAGCGGGAGGATCAAAAGCGATGGTCTCGCAATCCGCGCAAGGGACGCTACGAGTCGTGGCGCCGAGCGGTTCGTTCGCATTCCAGAGGAGGTCGATGACGCCGGGACGTTCGGAAGCGTGGCGAACGATCCGTGTGGGCGAGCCGTTCGGCGACTCTCCTGATATCAACGGGACAGGAGCGCTCGCACGCACCGGCGCGGCTGCCGCGATCAGGGGATCAAGACGAGCTTTCCGCGGACGTGGCCGGCTTGGCTGATGCGGTAGGCCTCGGCGGCGCGATCGAACGGGAACGTCTGAACCTTGATCACCAGCTTGTTCTGTGCCAGCAGCTCGGCGACCTCCGCCAACGCCTCCATGGGCCTACTGTCCACGTCGCCCCCGGTCACCCGGGCTCCAGCTTGACCGGCTGCGAAGTTGGCGATGCTCACTACCTGGGACGCCTCGGATACGAGGCCGACCAGCTCCTCGGCCGGGGTCTTGCCGGCGACGTCGAACACGGCGTCGACCTGCCCGCCGGCATCGGCTCGGACGCGATCGCCCACGCCCTCGCCATATAGCACGGGGATCGCCCCGATCTCCCGCAGGTAGTCATGGTTGGCCTCGCTGGAGGAGGCGATCACCCTCGCCCCCCGGGCGACCGCCATCTGCACGGCGACCGCTCCGACCCCACCCGCGCCACCGTCGATGAAGATCGTCTCGCCGGCTTTGACGCCGAGTAGGCGAAGAGCACGTTCACTCGTCTCACCGGCGACGCCGGCCGCGGCCGCCACCGCCCAATCGATCGACGACGGCTTCACCGCCCAGGCGTTGAGCACGGCGTACTCCGCTTGAGTGTTCTGGCCGGCGCCGAACACCTCATCACCCGCGGATAGCCCGGTGACTGCCTCGCCGACGTCGTCCACCACGCCAGCAGCGTCATAGCCGAGGTAGCCCGTGCCGGCCAACGGCTGGCCACCGGACATCGCCCCGGTGAGCATCTTCCAGTCGATGGGGTTCACACTGGCGGCCCGCACAGCGACCCGGATCTGCCCGGACCCCACGTGCGGCACGGGAGCATCTCCCCAAGTAAGGACCTCAGGAGTCCCGTATTCGGAAAACTGCAGCGCTCGCATCCGACGGTCCTTTCCACATGAGCGGGCTCAGCCCGCCCTTTCCGGCTCGACCAAGCTTTGGATCTCAGCGTAGTGGCAGAGCCGCGCTCATGCCGGTGTCGACGCCCGTCGCACGTGGGCCAATACCGCGTTCACAGCAGAGCAGGTGTCTCGCAGTCGCTTTGCCAAGCCCTCCTCCTCGCCACTTGCGCGACCGGCGGAGTCGGCGTCTCG
>JALYUQ010000174.1 GCA_030853685.1 Actinomycetota bacterium
AAGAGCGCTCGCCGACCCAACCGCCCAGCCATCAATGCGCGATCCCGGAGCTCGACTCGCCCCAGCTCGAACCAGACGCGCCACCCGCACCAGCGACCAGATCACACCCCCGGCTTGGCACGAGCTCGTGACTTAATACCGCCGAAATTGCCAACACGAGAAGCGACGGGGGGACACGCATTAGGCGAAGCATCCGCCGCCGTTTTGACGCCGTTACTCAGGAGACCCCAACTTCCAGACCCGCTCCCGCGCCCGTCGAGTTCGAAGTTCGACGCGACGACTCCGAACAGCGCCTCCTGATCGTGCTGGCCACCAAGATCACAAACCGAATCGCCGCCGCCGGCGAGCATCACCGCGAGATCCCTGACACCAGCCCCGGATCATGGCCACGATCGCGCTGCTTGATCCCCGCAAGCCCCGACGACAGGGCCCGCGTCAGCCCGACCTTGTCGGCGACCTGCGCGACCAGCGCGCACCCCGCGAGCGACACCAGCCCTCACCGTCCGACGAGACGGCTACCTTCAAATCGCGGCCTTCGTGGCGCACCCGCAAGGTGATCCCCCTGAGCTTGGTCTTTGGACCTTCAGCAAGCCAAAGAATCCCTGCTCAGCCGGACGTTCCCAACGTTCCCGCGCCCCCGCCAACACCGGGGGCGCGGCTCGCTACTGCACGCCCCAGGCTAAGCGGCGCGTCTGTCGCTAACTAGCGGTCCATCACAGTCTCACGGTGCGCCAGTCGGTCGCGTGGCTCCTGAGTTTACGGGCCGTTGAGCGCTTGTACCGGGTACCACCCTCGGCCGCCGCCTATGCCCATCTGATAGCCAACACTGACGAAGGAATCCGTTATCGAGCAGCTCGCCTTGCTCGTGCCTCCATCGACGCCAGTCGACGGCCCGTAGACCTCACTGGTCTGTTGCATTCCCCGGAACTGGAAGATACACGTCATCGCCGCACGGATCAGTTGGCCGTTACAGCCATGCCTCGTGACGGTAACGGAAATAATTCCCGGTGTCCCAGTTGCCCCGGGCGGGAAGCACGCCGGTGGCGGGCTCACGTCAGACGCCGCCACGTTTGTTCCCACCAAGGGTATGGCGGGAGCCCTCGCGGCGGGAGCCCTCGCGAGGGCTGTGCCGCTAAGGGCCAGCATGGAGCCACAGATCAGGGCGGTCGCGAACGCAAATCTAGTGCTGCGTAGCATGATATCTACCTTTCGGTTGGGTACTTGAGAACACCGTAGCATGATAAAAAAATCAGGGCTATAATAATCATGTAAAGATGGTCGAGAGCACCGATATCGAGACGGTCGAGAACGCCGCACCCGGCTGGGGATTCCTGACCAACCACGCGCGGGCGCTGATCTGCATCGCCCACGATCCCGGCAGCCGCATGCGCGACATCAGCGACCGCATCGGGATCACCGAACGCTACGCGCACCGCATCGTCACCGAGCTCATCAACGCCGGCTACATCACGCGCCAGCGAAACGGACGACGCAACCAGTACACGATCAACGCCCACCTCCCGCTCCGCGACCCGGTCGCCCGCAACAACATCGGAGAGCTCCTCGACGTCCTCGCAGGTAACCGGGCGAGCGGACAGCCGGACGATCGCGCCCAGACGACCGCGTGATTCCGCCGCCTGCTGCGTGGCGGCCTTCGATCGCGAGAAGCTCGACGTCCAGGAAGCCGGCGGCATCCGGATCGCCGCAACGCCTGCGAGTTTCACGCCTCGCTTTCATACGAGGGCAGCTCGGGCAGCCACACCGGTGAGACGTCGTCGACGAGCTCGGCGCCGGCAGGCTCGCGGAGACCGTCATCTGCGGCTGAGTCACGCTTTGTAGGGTCGGCGGGAGGCGTCCGCGGCCGCACGGCGCGTGCTGGCCCGACTGTCCGGGTTGCCTCCCGCCGCCGCATCGAACCGTGCATGCGGTTCTCCCGCACACGGCTCACCGACATCGTTCACCGGCTGGCATACGCAGTCGTGGACTTCACCGTCCCGGTCAGGCGATAGACGCCGAGCTGGGTGCACCACTCGTAGTCAAAGCGGGTGACCCAGTTTCGGCCTTGGAGTCCGTGCTTGGCGCTGGCGAGGATCGCGAGGCGTTCGTTGACGTAGCTGTCGATCTGCAAGAACTTCGCTGTGGAGTTTCCATAGCGGAAGTAGTTGCCCCAACCACGCACACTGTGGTTGACGTTCTCGACCGCGTAATCCAACGGCAGCCTGGCGTAGCGGCGGTCAGTCCGGTCGCGAATCTTGCCTCTGATCGAGGCCATCGCTCGCGGGCCTGGCCACTT
>JALYUQ010000133.1 GCA_030853685.1 Actinomycetota bacterium
CCTCGCCGGGTCGGCCGCGAGCGCGCACGCCGAGACGAACAGGTCGCTTCAGTCGTACCCGCCGACAGCATTCGACCCGCTTCAACAGACCCTGTCGTTTACATGTCAAAGACAGCGATCGCCAGTACTGGCGGCACGTTTACACCACCGGGTGAACTTGATGCAAGTTCTCTGAAGTCGGCCCCCGGGGACGCATGAGCGGGAGTCCGATAGGTGCTGCTGCTCGCTCCGCGTTGGGGTGAGCGGGGCGGCTCGAATCGGCGGTGCACCGCTTCTGCTCCGCCAAGGATCGACAGTGAAAGGATCGTCGGACTCGGGCACCTGGTGCTGGTCCTTTGCGCCACAGATTGCCTTCGCAGTCCGATGGGGACCGGCGTTGGCGGGGATCCCGCTGTGGTTTTCTCCTCGCGGAGGCGGCTCAGCGAGTGTGGTCCGGGCCTGGCAAGCGGCGTCTCGCCGGCGCGGTCCGGTCCGATGCTCCGCTCGTTCTTGATCAACACGTGAACCGCGGTGGTGATGCCGGCGGCGCGGGATGCGATCGCCGTACTATGCGGCGAGGTGCGTCCCGAGCCGGTCAATCCGCGAAGGTGCTCGCGCCCGCGCCCGCGTCCCCCACCTGGTGGCCGCGCCCCACCTCGACCCGGGGTTAGAGCACGACCTGAGAGCCCATGATCACGGTGCGGTCGCCTGGTAGCCCGAAGTGGTCGATCGGGCTGGACGCGTTGCGTGCCATCGCGATGAACAGGTGTTTGCGCCAGCGCTGCATCGTCGGCGCGTCGGTCGGCGTGATGGTGATCCGCGAGACGAAGTACGACGCGTGCTCCAAGTCGAGGTTGCGCTCGAGTAGGCCTTGCTTGCGCGCGAGCGCCAGCTCCTCGGGCACGTTGAGCTTGTCGTGATAGCCGACCCGAGTGGTCAAGTGGAAGACCTTGAACAGCCCACGGCCCAGCAGCTCCACAGTGAACCTTTCGAAGCTGTGGACGTGCGGGATGCTGACGGTGTCGACTGAGACGATCACGACCTTCTCGTGCAGCGAGTGGGTGTGCTCGACGTCGGCGCGCAGCGCCAGAGGCGTGGTGTCATTATCGCGGCCGAGGAAGACCACGACGCCCGGTACCCGCACGAGCGGCGGCTCCTTCGCAGCGAGCCCGTCGAGAAACTCGTTCAACGGTCCCTCCTGGGCGACTCGGTTGCGTGTGACTATCACCTGGCCCCGGCGCCAGTTGATCATCACGATCGACATCACAAGACCAATCGCAAGCGACAGCCAGGCGCCGTGCTCGATTTTGGCGATGTTGGAGCTGAAGAACGCGACCTCGACCGTCAGGAACAGCACAGCAACCGGCGCCAGCTTTCGCTTGGAGGTACCCCAGAGCAACCGCGCGACGGCCAGGAACAGCAATGTGTTGAGAATGAACGTCCCGGTCACCGCCACGCCGTAGATGTCCCCCAACTTGGTGGCGGAGCGGAACACGAGCGTCAGCGCAATGACGCCGATGCACAGCGCCCAGTTCACGACCGGCAGGTAGATCTGACCCTCCATGCGGGAGGTGTGCAGGACCTTGAGCCTCGGGAGAAAGCCGAGCTGTATGGCCTGCTTCGCCACCGAGAATGAACCAGAAATAGCCGCCTGGGAGGCGATGACCGTCGCCACCGCGGCGAGGATCACCAGGGGCCACAGGGCCCAGCTGGGCGCCATCTGGTAGAAGGGGTTAAACGTGTTCGGGTCTTTCGCGAGGGTCGGGTTGTGGATGATGAAGACCGCCTGGCCCAGGTAGTTGAGCATCAGCGCGGGTAGGGCGAGGGCGAACCAGCCCAAGCGGATCGGGCTCGCGCCGAAGTGGCCCCGATCGGCGTAGAGAGCCTCGGCACCGGTGACCGCCAGCACCACTCCGCCGAGCACGAGATAGCCAGCAACCCCGTGGTCGATCATGAACCGCACCGCCCAGCTGGGCGAAAGGCCCTGGAGCACAGCCGGGTCCTTGAGCACCTGGTTGAGGCCGAGCACGCCGATCACGGTGAACCAGATGAGGATCACAGGGCCGAACAACCGCCCGATCGTGCCCGACCCGAACCGCTGGAGCACGAACACCCCGAGCAGGATCGCGACCGACGCCGGAACGACCAAGTGCGCCAGTGCCGGAGTAGCGACCTTCACCCCCTGGATCGAACCGAGGACCGAGATTGCCGGGGTGATGATGCCGTCACCGAAGAACAGCGCCGCGCCGAAGATCCCGAGCGTCACCAGCAGCGCGCTGTGGGCCACTCTGCTGCGTTGCAGCAGCGCCGTCAGCGCCATGATGCCCCCGTCGCCACGGTTGTGCACACGCATGATGAAGCCCGCATACTTGATCGACACAACGACCATCAGCGCCCAGAAGATCAACGAGACAACGCCATACACGCCGGCCGGTGTGACGTGACTCGTGGCCCGATACGAGCTGAAAATCACCTGCTCGGTGTACAGCGGGCTGGTGCCGATGTCCCCGTACACGACGCCGAGCGCGCCCAGCGCCAGCACGGCGCGGCCGGCGTACGCGATCACGTCTCGCTGAGAATCGGCCAGAGCCTCGAAGCGCCTCCGGACGGCGTCGGACTCCTCCTCGTGAGCGCTAGTCGAGGTTGGCGGCGCCCAGTAACCGAGCCTGTGCGCGGATTCGTTGAAGCTCCGCCTCACCCCCGCCTTCGCTGGCGGGTGCGCGCCGGCGTCGACCTTGCGCCCCTTCTCGTCCAAACTGCGTCGTCGCGAACGAGTCATGCCAGAGCCTCTTGGCGAGCCGCCAGGCCAAGCTGCCCGAACTCGGGCCGCTTCCCGAGGCGAGCCTCATCCGAGGCTTCGACAAGCTTGATCTCCGCCGTCATGCGCGCGGCCGCGGATCGCGCCGCTTGTTAACGGAGACTGACGCGGGAAGCGGCAACATCAGAGTGCGTCCCGGCCTGAGGCGTCTCGCGCGGTCGATCGCATCGGTTGGGCGGTTCGAGCGCAGCTGCCGCCGCGCGAAGCTGACTCCCAAGAGCGCCGCACGCGAGCAGGCGATCACCGCGAGTCGGACGTGCTGGAACCATCCCGGTCCTAAACGGACGGGTGCGGAGGCGACGCGCTCCCAACGAGTAACAGCCATGTCAGCGCGGCGCCCGCTCGATTCGACGTGATCCGGGCCCGGGCTCGCGATCGCGTCCCGTCGCTCGCGCGCATCGGTCGCGGTCAGAATCATCCCCGACGCTGAGGCACGGATCGTGCCGGTCCGCGCCAAGCAGCGCGGCGGGAGTGATCGCCGGTCAGCGCACACACGATCAATCTCTTGGCGCCCAGAGAGGACGTACCAGGACCGCACGCTCTAGCGCTTGGTGAGTCGTGGGACGGACACCTGCACACCACATGCTCACCGAGCGTCCGTCAATGTGGCGCTAAGAATCCGGGGGTCGGCGTAAAGATTTCGTCAACTTAGCACCCACGGGCTCGCCGGAACGGGACCGCTCACCCCGGTTTTGTAGTCGCGCCGGGAAGCCCGACGATCAGAACGACAAGCGCTGCGGACTGTCAGCGCGCCGTAGCGATGCTTCTCGAGCAGACCTAACAGCAGCGCGAGCCACCGTCGGTCTGCTGGGTGAGTCGCCGGGGGGTCTCACCCCCCGGCGCTCGTAGAATCGGGTAGAGGCCAGGCTCCAAACTGGACTGGATGAACAACCTCGAGCACACGCTTCCGATTACCAACCCGCCGGCTGAGCACCGCAAGCCGAACCTCTGCGGGACGGGTCCAGGCCTGTAGAAAAAGGCGGGGGCGGAGCTTGATCAGAGTGCCCAAGCGTTGCCGGCTCAGGCCTCCTGCCCGGTCCATGTCTCGAAGCCGGGTTTCTACTCGGACTTCCGGTCGGTATAGATGATCCGCGAGAGGTTTAGGAACTCTGCGGCGGCGGGAGCGTGGTGGCGTCCATCGCGCCACGCCAGACTGATGTCGCGGGTCAACGCGGGGTTCACTAGCGTCGCGACGACGATCCCGTTTTCCGGACCCTCGGCGTCTGAGCGGGGGAGGATGGCGACGCCGAGGCCGCGGGCTACTAGCCGTCGGATTCGCTGGCTCTCGTTGGATTCGAGTGTGACGCGTGGCTCATAACCTGCGCCGCGTCCAGCCGAAACGAGTACTTCTCTGAGTCTGGATCCCTCGCGGTAGCTGATGAATTCGTCGTCGGAGAGCTCGGCCATCCGGATCCGACGGCGCTTGCCGAGGTGGTGGCGTTTGGGAAGGATTGCGACGAGCTCCTCGGAGACGAGCTGTTGCAGACCCAGTCCGTGGCTCTCGATTCGCTCCGTTACCGACAGAAACGCGAGGTCGAGCTCGTCGACGCGGAGCATCTCTGCGAGTTCCTCGCTTGACTGCTCGCGTACGGTCAATTCCACGCCGGGATGGCGCTCGTGAAAGAGCGCGAGCGCGAGCGACAAGTCCACCGGACCCATCGTGTGCATCGCGCCGACGGTCACATGTCCGGTCTGCATCCCTCGCAGTCCCTGCATCTCGGCTTGGGCCGCGTCGACCTCGGCGAGGATCCGCCGGGCACGAGCGACGAGCAATTCTCCGGCGTCGGTCAAAACGACGCGTCGCGTAGTGCGCTCAACGAGCGTCAGACCGACCTCGTTCTCGAGGCGACGGATCTGCTGGGACAGGGCGGGCTGAGCGATGTGCTCACGCGCGGCCGCGCGAGTGAAATGCCGCTCCTCCGCGAGCGCCAGCAGGTAGCGCAGCTGACGAAGTTCCATAACGACAGCCTATAAATACCCGGCGAGACTCGTCTTGGACATCTAGAACCACGAGCGGCATATTGGTCGAGCAGTACCTCTCCTCCCTCGAGCGCGCCCCGCGGACCGGCCCCATATCCCGCCGGCTCCGGGGCGCGACTCATTTCCCCGCTGGACGTCGTCGTGCGGCTTGTGCGCTGCGAGATTAGAGGCTCCGGCGGCATTGGCCGGCGCGGGGCGGCTGCTGTAGAGCGGCTGACCGCCCCGTATCCGGACGCCGGGCGGCAGGGTGCGGGGCGCTGGCGGCGAAACCCTTGGGGATGCCGGACGATCCTTCTCCGCGCCGCCGGCTGCGTCCGCCGCAGCTGCTCTTCAGCGTGGAAAGCGCGCGGAACATGATCGGGCTTGTCGAAACCGCGCTCTACGTGGTGGTGGGCTTGCTGCTGTTCGCCGCTGGCGTTTTTATTCTCGTGGACACGTTGACGGGCTTCATCAGCGGGCTACGTTCCCACCAGGCGGCGAGCGGGCTGGGTCTGCGGATTCTCGATCGCGTGTTGCTGCTGCTGATCGTCGCGGAGTTGCTGTTCACGCTGCAGCTGGTGATCGCACGCGGGGAGATCGCGGCCGAGCCGTTCCTGTTCATGGGATCATCGCAGTGGTCCGACGCGTGGTCGTAATCACCGCTCAGCTCGAGAACCTGCCACAGCAGGGACGCGCGCTGACGAACTTCCTGTTCGAACTGGGGCTGCTGGCACTACTCGTGATTGCGTTCGGCGCCGCGATCTTCCTGATCCGTCGCGGCGCGGCCGCCGAGCTCACGGCGCAGAGCACGGGGGAAGTCCCGAGCTGAAAGGCAAGTTCCGATGCTCTGGGGTTGGCAGCTCATCCGCGACCATCGCAATGAGCAGACTTGTGCTTCACAACCGAAGGAACGATCCGGCGATACGAACGGGCTCGGGAGACGCCGGACCCGCTTTCGCGGCGGTTGTGGACGGCCGATCGCCCGGCGCGTCAGGAACGGGGTCGCGCAGGTTCGGGCTTTACGCTACTGCGAGAATGTTGGCTATGACAGTCGCCAGGCAGACGACGAAGATCGGCCCCGGAGGCGAGCTGAGGATCGCGCGCGAGATCCGCGACGCCGCGCGGGTCACCGACGGTCAGCAGGTCACGATCGAGGTCAGTCCCGATGATGCGATCGTGATTCGTCATGCCGTCGGTTCGGATGGTGACCTCGTCAATCGTCATCGACGCCAGTGGCCTCGTCGCGCTGGTGGCCGACGAGAGCGACGGGCCAGCGGTCGCAGCGCGCCTTGAGGCCTGGCGGCAGACCGGTGAGGCGATCCACGCGCCCGAGCTCGCCCGCTACGAGATCGCCAACGCCCTGGCCCGCTACGCCGGGGCTGGGAAGCTCACGATCGACGATGTACGGGAAGCATGGGAAGTTCTGGAAGACTGTCGATCCGCTTCCACGCCCTCATCGACGGGCCCGCGGCGGTACAGACCGCGTTGACCCCCGAGCGTCAAAGCGCCTATGACGCCGCCTACCTGGCGCTCGCCACCGAGCTCGACGCACAGCTATGGACGCTCGACGGCCCGCTCGCCCGCAACGCCAGACTGCGCGGCCTGTTGGTCCGCTCGCTGCTTGATCCCCCCGAGGCTCGATGAGCCCTCGGCTACGTCAGGCTTTCTTGCCGCTGACCGTGGCTTTGAGGGTCGCTCCGGCGGTGAACTTCGGTGCCTTGGACGCCTTGATCTTCAGCGAAGCGCCGGTCGCGGGGTTGCGGCCCTCACGCGCGCCGCGGTGAGCGACCGAGAACTTGCCAAAG
>JALYUQ010000135.1 GCA_030853685.1 Actinomycetota bacterium
CTTTGGCAAGTTCTCGGTCGCTCACCGCGGCGCGCGTGAGGGCCGCAACCCCGCGACCGGCGCTTCGCTGAAGATCAAGGCGTCCAAGGCACCGAAGTTCACCGCCGGAGCGACCCTCAAAGCCACGATCGCCGGCAAGAAAACCTGACGCCGCATTCACGGCCGTGAGGCGGTGGATGTCCGCTGCGGCGCGTTGCTTGGCAGCGTGGACGGCGAGCCTCTTGCACACGCTGGCGCTCCCGAGGGCTACGCGAACTCCGTCTAGCGCAGATCCTCGCGCACGGCGACTGATCCGCCTGAGGCCCGCCAAGCCCTGACCGACCTTTGGCAGCGAGCCTCGATCGAGCGTGTCGAGGTGGCCTGCACCGGGGGCCGTGGCCGGACCGGCACCGCGCTGGCGTGCCTGGCCATCCTGGACGGCGTGCCGGGCGCCGACGCGGTGGGGTACGTGCGCCGGCACTACAACCCGCGGGCAGTGGAAACGCCCTGGCAGCACCGGTTCGTTGCTCGATTTCAGCGATGATGTCTTGCTCCACAAGGCGATCCCTTGACGAGCATGTCTCTCGGTCGTTGGTGCCGGTCAAGGTTGGATGTCGAAGCCCTCGCGAGGGTCCCGCTCGCGCAGACCCGGCGCACCTACACCTCCAAGGCCCGCCAGTACCTCGCCTGGCTCACTGACGCCGAGACCGGCGGCGACGCGTTGGCGTGCACCGACGGGCGAGACTGGGCCTCGACTGCGCGGGTCGGCGAGAGTGGTCGGCGATAATGTGGCGATGCGCCGAACTGGACGCCCTCCTGGTCGGCCGGTAGATCATCCGAGGCGCGCACGCCTTGTCTACCTCCGCCGCCGGGTCACCGCGGTCGTTGTGCCCGCGGTGGTGGCTGTCGTGCTGCTGCTGATCCTCGACGGGCAGGCGCCCGGGTCTCGCGCGGCACGGACTCTGGGGACCGGGACCGGCGATACCGCGCGCAGCGCTCCGCGTTCGGCAATATCACCGCCAGGCGGTGCCGGCGGCGGGGGCTTCTCTTCGGAGCTGCGCCAGAACGAGCGCATCCTGGCCTACACCAGCTACATCGCCGCCGGCAGCACACGCCATCGCGAGATCGCGCTGACCTTCGACGACGGGCCCAGCCCGTTCACGCTCCCGATCCTCGCGGTCCTGAAGCGCTACCGCGCCAAGGCGACGTTCTTCGAAACCGGCCGTCAGGTCAGCACCCATCCGCGCTTCACGGCAGCGCTCGCCCGTGCCGGCATGACGATCGGCGATCACACCCAGACCCACCCGCCGATGGCCGCGCTCTCCAGTGGCGAGCAGGCGCTGCAGATCGATCAGGCCGCGCAGGCGATCCGCGCCGCCGGCGCTCCCCGGCCGCTGGTGTGGCGCCCGCCCTACGGATCGTTCAATGCGACCACACTCGAGCTGCTGCGCCCCCGCGCCATGGTGATGACCCTCTGGACGGTGGACACCAGCGACTACGCTCGCCCGGGGGTGAAGCGGATCATCTACACGGCGCTGAGCGGCGCGCGGCCCGGTGCGATCATCCTGTTTCACGACGGCGGTGGAAACCGGTCGCAGACGGTCGCGGCGCTGCCGCGAATTCTCGAACGGCTCCGGCAGCACGGCTATCGCCTGGTCACGGTTCCCCAGCTGCTGCGCGACGACCCGCCGCCCCCCGGCCAAGCGCCGCCCCGCAACCTGTCCGGCTCCTGATCAGTCGGCGTGAGTCCGGTCAAGCCCACGGCGGATCTCGTGAGCGAGAACGTAGGCGTCGCCGATCTTGAGCGTGTGCGAGAAGTACAGCCCTACGGCACCTTCCACATCGATATGAACACCCACCTCGACCTCGGACCCGGTCACCATGACGCCCAAGCAGCCTGAACCCGGTCGCGCGACTGGCAAGAATTGGTAGACGCTACCTTGCGGCTCCTGACACCGACCCGAGCACTGGGCCCCAAAAGGATGTGCGCGTTGGAGAGACGGCGGGGTTACCCTGGCTACTACCTGAGCACTCAGGACGCGTGCGCTGGCGGACCGTGACCGGCGCCGACGACCTTCCGGGCGGCCGAATCTGGCAACCACCGTTCGTCGTCTCGCCCGGCAGTCTGCGGCGCTGCGACGGAAGCGCGAGCGATTTAGCGAGTCAGGCGTGGAGGGAATGACCGTCACCGACACCACGTCTACGCGCAGCTCGGGGCCACCGGATGCACTGCCCGGTAGGACTCCCTTCGGCGGCTTGCCGATCGTCGACCCCCCGAACCCTCGGCGCCGCCGGACGTCTTTGCGGGTCGTCCTTGGCTGTGTGATCGTGCTGGCGTGCAGCGCGGGTGTCAGTGCAGTGTTCGTGCTCAATCAGGTTCAGACGCTCCGCGACGCCCTGAGCCAGAACGGCGCTCTGAACCTGCCGTCGGGGACGCTCGCCCCGTCGGGCTGGGGCGATCCTCAGACGCTGCTGCTGGTCGGCGACGATCAGCGGGCGCTGACGAAGTACTACCTGCACGCGGTGCTCCCGCACGCCAACGAGATGCTGCTGGTGCGGATCGATCCGAGCAAGCCGTACATCTCGATGATGTCGATCCCCCGCGAACTCGAAGCGACGATCCGCCCCGCCAACGGGCCGCCGATCACCACGCGCTTCAACTACGCCTACACCGCGGGCGGGATCCCGCTGCTGGTCTCGACGATCAAACAGGTGCTCGGCCTGTCGGTCAATCACGTGGTGGTGACCACATTCGGGCGGTTCAAACGGGCCGTGAACGAGATGGGGTGCGTGTACTCGACGATCGACCGCCGCTACTACCACGTCAACACGCCGGGCACCGAGCAATACCAGGAGATCAACCTGCAGCCCGGCTACCAGAAGCTCTGCGGCGCGCAGGCGCTGCAGTTCGTCTCCTACCGCCACGGCGACACTTCGCTGGTGCGTGACGCGCGCGATCAGAGCTTCCTGCTCGACGTCAAAAAACAGTACGGACCGAGGCTCGCCGGCAACATCGGAAAGTTCGACCGGATCTTCGGACAAGCGGTCCAAACCGACCCCGGCCTGCAGTCGACCACCGGACTGCTGAACCTGATCGGCACGCTGATCACCTCGGCCGGACGCCGCGTCCGCCAGGTCAAGTTCCAGGCCAACCTGGTGCCCGCCGCAGCGACCCCCTGCGCGTGTGTCACGGCCACCCAGCAACAGGTTACGGCCAGCGTCCACGCGTTTCTCTACGGCACCTCGCCGATCCCGAAGCGCCGCACCGCCGCGACCGCGCGCACGGTCCACAACCGCTAAGCCGCCGCCAAGCTATCCCTCGTGCCCACGAGCGGACCCGAGCTCACCTCCGCACGGGGTGTTGACGCCCGGCTGTCGTTCCCGATGGAGTATCCCCGCGTGCAGGATCGAGGTGGCAGCATCGAGCCCGTCTACCTGCGCAAATACGTGATCCACGCGACTGGCGGCAGCGCCTATCCGGCGTACGTGGCAGTGTTCTCAGCCGGGCAGCTGGGCCAGTACTACGACGTGCAAGGCATGACCTGGACGAGCGCTCCCCAGTTCGCCAGCCCGGGTCAGATCGTCCACGTCAGCGGACGGACCTTCGCCCTCTACTACGAGGGCTCCAAGCTCAAGCTTGTCGTCTGGCACGAGCACCACGCGGTCTACTGGATCCGCAACTCGCTTACCGCCTCGATCCAGAACGGCGAGATGCTCGCGATCGCCGAGCAAACGTCCCCGCTGACCGCGAGTCCGGCAAGCCGGTCCACAATCGGCGGCCCGAAGCTGCGCGCCGCCGCGGCACCCGCCCAATCCGCAAAGTCCGCGAGCACCGATCTCAAGCAACTCATGGGATCACTCGCTGGACTGCTGACGCTGCTCGCGCTTCCGCTGCTCGCGATTCCGCTGCTCAAACGCAGACGAGACCTCGCCGACCTACGCTCCACGCTAAACGCCAACCTGCAGCGACAAGCACGACTCAACGCCGCGCTCTCGGAGCCAGGCTGGCCGCGCCAGTCGCCTCCGTCATGACCCCGCGCGAGTATTCAACCACCCACGTTTCCGCCACGCGACGGCCGCGGCCACGCGTCCTGCTGACCTTCGCGGTCGCGGTCGCGGTCGCGGTCGCCGGTGCGCTCGGCTGGCTGCTGAGCAGCTAAGGAAGCGTAGATCAACAACCTTGAGGCTTGATGAGGTAGTTCCATTCGCCGTGGAATTTGTTTGGGGTTAGGTTGACCACCGCTAGCGGGAGTCTGAGACCTTGATCCCTCGTGGATACTCGGTTTCGTCAAGCTGGGCGTAGACCTTCAGCCCGGTTGTTGAGGTCGTCGCGCCGATGAGCTCGATGACGGCTTGGCGGGAGACCAGTGGCTGCCCCCGCCAGTTGCGGGCGATGTAGCTGAACAGGCGATGCTCGATCTTGTTCCACTTGCTGGTACCGGGCGGGAAGTGGCAGACGTGGATCTGCAGGCCGATCTCCTCGGCGAGGTTCTGCAGCTCGGTCTTCCATAGGCGGGTGCGATTGCCGTTGGAGCCGCCGCAGTCAGCGGTGATCGTGAGCGTCTTGGCGTCGGGATAGCGCTCTGAGCCGAGATGCGCCCACCAGCTGCGGATCGAGGCGACCGCGAAGCTGGCGGTGTCGGCGGTGATTCCGACGCTCACCCAGCCCTCGTCGCAGGCGATGTCGTAGACGCCATAGGGATTGACCTTGCCGAGTTTCTTGTCTTTGAAATCGTGGGTGCGGACCTCGACGGGCTCTCCCTTCGCCACTCGAGCCCGGGGTTCTTGAAGTCGCCGATCAATTCCTTCTTCTTGGTGGGGTCCCGAGAAGTTTCGTACGGAAAACCGGGTTAGGCGTGGCTCTGGTAGGAGTGTTCGGCTGCCACCTCGCCGATGTCCTCGTTGGGCAGGTCCTCTCGTTTCGCGGTTGTCGGATGTGGCGGGCTGGCGCTAGGCTGTGCTGACGCACGAGGGCGCGCCCAGTCCGCGGGTAGGGTCTCGGACCCACCTCGTCAGCTTGACCTTGCCTGAGTGGCGATCAAACCTCCGCCCGGCTGCGGACCGCGGGGCGTCGAGGTGTCGATCCCCTGGTCGATCACCACCAGGTCGACCCCCCGCACCTGGAGGAGCTTTGAGAGCTCGATCAGATGCTCGAGCGAGCGGCCGAGGCGGTCGAGCTTGATTACCACGAGCTGGTCCCCGGTGCGGTTTGCTGAGAGGAGCGCTCTGTCGAGCTCTGGGGCGTCTCGTGATCACCAACTGCGACAACGTGAGCCGCTCCTCACCGGACGGGCTGATCCTGGACAATGGTGGTGGGGGCGTCGAGATTCGGGCGCCGAAACGTCGCGCCCCGATCGTGGACGGCGATTTGACTCACGCCGACTTCTGCACGCTGGCGCTACCAGTATCACGCGATAAAGAGCGAGTCGTCGCCACGGTGCCGCTCAGCGCGGTAGGCGTCGAATACCTAGATCAGCGTCACGTCGCACAGCGGGTACTGAGCGTTGTGGCCGCGCCCGCGCGTTTTCGCGATCGGCTGCTCACAGCACTCGGCGCGGTCCAGTTGACGAGCCAGCAGACGATCCCGCCCGCCGGGAAGCTCGGCGCCTACGCCTCCGGCGAGCACCTCTACGTCGCCGAACAAGACCAGGCCGGACTGCTTCTCTTCTGGCAAATCGACGGGCCGGTCAGCCGCACGAACATGATCCCGTTCGTGACCGACCCGATCATGCTCGGTCCCGACACGCGCGGCATCCAGCAACGTTAGGCGAGGCAGCGCCACGGGGAGACGGCACCGGATGGCGTCTGGCGCCGCGCATAGAGTCACGTTAAGTAGGGTCGGCGGGAGGCTTCCGCGGCCGCACGGCACGTGCTGGCCCGACTGTCCGGGTTGCCTCCCGCCGCCGCATCGAACCGTGCGAGCGGTTCTCCCGCACACG
>JALYUQ010000190.1 GCA_030853685.1 Actinomycetota bacterium
CGGACGCCGCCGTCACCGCAGGCTGCCCGCAGGGCAGAGCGCGCAGCGCTTGACGGCAAGACCGAAGTCGCTACAGAACCCATCCCACACGTCAATTTCGCCCCAGGGGTTGACACAGGGAGTCTCAGGCGGGCACCATCGACGAGACGCATAGGACTCCGCGTTCGGGGGGAGCGTCGTGGAGGCGCACTGACCTATCGCATCCGAGGCGGCGTCATCGATACCCACAGGACTACCGCGTGGTGCGCTCGCCGCCGTTGACGGCAAGGACCTGTCCCGTGATCTGACGGGCCGCCGGGGAGGCGAGGAAGCGCACGGCGCCGGCGACGTCGTCGGGCCGGCCGGCGCGCCCGGTGCTGGTGGCCGCGATGAGCGCCGCGCGGCGTTCGCCCGAGAGCTTGTCGCGGAAGAACTCGGTGTCGGCGATGTATCCCGGGGCGACGACGTTTGCGGTCACGCCGCGGGGGCCTAGCTCGGCCGCGAGGGTGATGTTCCACGACGCCACTGCAGCTTTGGCCGCGCCGTAAGCGCCGGCACGCTTGTCGGCCGCGATTGAGCCGATGCTGACCACGGCACCCCCGTCGGCGAGCCGGTCACTCACCGCCGCGGTCAAGATCACGGCGGAGATCAGATTGGCGTCGAGGTTGGCCCGCCAGTTGGCTGCCAAGGACTCCAGGTCCTCGGCGGTCGGGCGATCGAAGTCGGTGTTGCCCCCCGCGCAGTGGACCAAGACATCCACCGACGCGGGCAGGGACGGGAGCAGCGCGTCGACCTGCGCTGGGTCCGTGCCGTCACACACCGCGGCT
This sequence comes from Actinomycetota bacterium, assembly GCA_030853685.1. Classification (GTDB taxonomy): domain Bacteria; phylum Actinomycetota; class Thermoleophilia; order Solirubrobacterales; family Solirubrobacteraceae; genus Palsa-465. The sequence continues at coordinate 807 of JALYUQ010000190.1, forward strand.
CGAACCAAGGGACCAAGCTCCGCTGCGGTGGCCCGTAGCGGCTCCAAGCGCCGTCCGGTAATGACCACGGAGTCCCCGTCAGCGGCAAACGCCGCCGCTACCGCTCGTCCAATCCCAGTGCCACCGCCGGTCACGACCACGTCACGCGCCATGTTCGCCTCCAACAAGAGTAGGTTTAGAGCTATACGATAGGACTGGTTTAGAGCTAAAGCGAGGTTGTGACGTGGCGGAACGATGGGATTGGAACGACCCCGTGGACGCTGTCGCGCTGGCGTGGCTGCGATAGCGACCCGGCGCCGGTTGAGGGCATCGGCATCGTTACCCGCGTCTGGCAATGCGCCAAGCTGCTGGGCGAGGATCGCCGCCGAGTGCTCGCCGCCGCCGGAGCCGACTCGGCCACCCTCGACCTACTCAGCGTCCTGCGGTGCAGCGGGCCACCCTACCGTCTGACGACGCGCGAGCTCACCGAGCGTACGCGCGTGACGGCAGGCGCGATCTCCCAGCGGGTGTCCCGTGCCGAGCACCACGGCTTCGTGGAGCGAACCCCGGAAGTCAAGGGCCTGGGACCGCCGGTCTGATGGCGGACGGCAACTTTCGACCCCTGTTCCAGCGTTCCAGCAAGGGCGCATGCCACGCGACGGCCGGATTCGCAAACGTTGCACGAGCCCGGTTTACCTGGACGCCCTCGGTCGTTCTCAGCCGAGCGCGCGGTCGAGGTTGTAGGCCGCGCTGATCAGTGCGATGTGGGTGAACGCCTGCGGGAAGTTGCCGAGCAGCTCGCCCGTCGGGCCGATCTCCTCGGAGTACAGTCCGAGGTGGTTGGCGTAGGTAAGCATCTTCTCGAACGCCAGGCGAGCTTCGTCGAGACGTCCGGCGCGCGTCAGCGCCTCGACGTACCAGAAAGAGCACATCGAGAAGGTGCCCTCGTGTCCGCGCAGGCCGTCGGGCGATGCCTCGACGTCGTAGCGATATACGAGGGAGTCCGACACGAGCTCGTCGCCGATCGCGTCGAGCGTCGAGATCCAGTGCGGGTCCTTGCCGGCGATGAACAGCACGAGCGGCATCAGCAGCAGCGAGGCGTCGAGCACCTCGGAGTTGTAGTGCTGGACGAACGCGCCGCGGCGCTTGCTGTAGCCGCGTCGCATGATCTGGTGATATACGCGGTCGCGTTCGCCGATCCAGCGCACGATGTCGCCCGGAAGCCCACGGGTACGGTGCATGCGAATCGCGCGCTCGAACGCGACCCATGTCATGAGGCGCGAGTAGGTGAAGTGCTTCTCGCCGCCGCGTGTTTCCCAGATCCCCTCGTCGGCCTGGTCCCAGTTGTCGCACAGCCAGTCGACGATCCGCTGCACGTGCTCCCAGGTCTCGTGGAAGATCGGCGAGCCGTACTTGTTGTAGAGGTAGATCGAGTCGATGAGCTCGCCGTAGATGTCCAGCTGGCGCTGGCCCACGGCGCCGTTGCCGATCCGTACCGGGGCGGAGCCCATATAGCCCGACCAGTGCGCGAGCTCGATCTCGGGCAGTTCCCGGCGCCCGTCGATGCCGTACATGATCTGCAGCGGGCCGCTGGACCCGGGTGGGCCGAGCTGGGACTCACGGGTGCGGGCGGTGAGCCAGTCCATGAAGCTCACGGCCTCGTCGGTGAAGCCCAGGCGCAGAAGCGCATAGAGCGAGAACGCGGCGTCGCGGATCCAGGTGTAACGGTAGTCCCAGTTGCGGTCGCCGCCGATGCGCTCGGGCAGCGACGTTGTGGGGGCGGCGACGATCGCGCCCGTCGGTGCATAGGTCAGCAGCTTCAGCGTCAGCGCCGAACGCCCGACCACCTCGCGCCAGCGACCGCGGTAGCGTGAACGCCCGAGCCACTGCCGCCAGTAGCGGACGGTCGCGTCGAACGCCTCGGACGTCTCACGCTCGGCGTGCGGTCGGCATGTGTGGTCGTCGACGACGCGCTCGAGCACGAACGTGCGCGACTGGCCCTCGCGCAACGTGAAGCGCGCGCGCACCCCCCCGTCGGTGCGCTCGAGCTCCTCCGAGGACCCGTCGCCCGCCGACCTGCCGTCGGCGAACGATCCTTCGAGCGCGAGCGCGAGCGCCGGCGAGCGAAACACGACGCCGTGCTGCTGCACGTCGACGTCGTGACGCGCGCGCCCGTAGTCGAAACGCGGTTGGATCTCGAGCTCGAACGGCATCTCGCCGCGTACGACGACGACGCGTCGCACGAGGCGGTGGCGGTGATGGGCCACGTCGGCGCTCTCGATCGGCATGAAGTCCTCGATCTCGCCGACGCCGTCGGGGGTGAAGAAGCGCGTGATGAGGACATTGGTGTCGGGGAAGTACAGCTGCCGCGACGTCCAGTCCGTCGTGCCCGGCCGTAGCGCGTAGAAGCCGCCGCCGTCGCGATCGAGGATCGACCCGAACACGCTCGGAGCGTCGAATGCCGGGCAGCAGTACCAGTCGATCGTTCCGTCCGTGGCGACAAGCGCGACGGTGTGCAGGTCGCCGACGAGGCCGTGCTCGGCGATCGGCAGATAGCGCTCGCTGTAGGACCCCGCGACGGTCAACGTGCGCCGCTGATCGCACCGGCGCGGTCGGCGCGGCTCATGTGTCGTTGATGACCGTCCGAAACTGGTTCGACACGGCCGGCTCGCGGCCCTCGAGCCAGGGGTCGCGGTACGCGGACAGCGACCGCTCGAGCTCGGCGTCCAGGCGCTCGCCATCGCCGTGACGATCATCGACGACGATCGCGCGGACGGTGTCGACGCCGACGCGTGGCACGAAGGCGTACGTGCGCTCCAGCCAGCGCGCGTTCTCGCGGTAGTACTGGATGAAGCGGCCCGTCAGCAGCATCGCCGCGTCCGGGTCGTCGACGGTGCACAGCAGGTTGCCCTTGCGCACGTGCGCGCCGGCGGCGCCACCGACGTACATCTCCCAGCGTCCGTCGCCGACGGCGACCCAGCCGACGTCCTTGACCATCGCCTCCGAGCAGTTGCGTGGGCAGCCAGCGACCGCGAGCTTGAGCTTGCCGGGGCTCTCCAGGCCGGCGAACCGCTGCTCGATGCGGATTCCCAGCCCGGTCGAGTCGCCGAGGCCGAAGCGACAGAAGTCCGAGCCGACGCAGGTCTTGACCGTCCGAAAGCTCTTGCCGTAGGCGTGCCCCGAGGGCATGTCGAGCTCGCGCCAGACCGCGGGCAGGTCCTCCTTACGGATGCCGACGAGGTCGACGCGCTGGCCGCCGGTGATCTTGATCATCGGAACGTCGAAGCGGTCAGCGACGTTGGCGAGCCGGCGCAGCTGATCGGAGGTCAGGACGCCGCCGGCGATCTGCGGGACGACCGAGAACGTGCCGTCCTTCTGGATGTTGCCGTGGACGCGGTCATTGATGAAGCGCGCGTCGCGCTCGTCGTCGTACTCCGAGGCCCACACCATCTTCAGCAGCGAGACCATCGCGGGCTTGGACTGCGGGTCCTCCGGCTCCGTTCCGAACGCCTCGAAGACCGACGAGACCGAGCGCAGGCCCTTCTTGCGCACCACGTCCATGAGGTCGGCCTTCGGAAGCGGGATCTTAGGGACGTAGTACTCCGCCGCGGGGTCGACCTCGAGCTGTCCCCCCGTGGCCCACTCGAGGATCTCGAGCACCTGGCCCTTGCAGGAGCCGCAGCCGCTGCCCGCGCGCGTGGCCGCGGCGACCGCGCTCATCGTTCGCGCTCCGCCCTCGACACACGAGCGGATCGCGTCCTTCGTGACGCCGTTGCAGTTGCAGACCTGGACGTCGTCGGCGAGCTCCGCGACGCTCGTCGCGGGCGCCGGCGCACCGAGGTCGAACAGCAGCGCGACGCGCTCCTCGGGCAGCACCATGCCGCGATCGAATGCCTGCATGAGAAACGAGACCTTGCTGACGTCGCCCAGCAGCGTCGCACCGACGAGCTTGCCGTCGCGCACGATGACGGTCTTGTAGACGCTGCGCTTGGGCTCGGAGAACGTGACGAGCTCGTCGTCGTCGTGCTCGGGGACCGCGAGCCCCATCGTGGCGAGGTCGATGCCCGAGACCTTGAGCTTCGTCGCGAGCTTCGAGCCGTGATAGGCGGCCTTGCGGTTTGAGCCGGTGATCTGCTCGGCGAGCACGACCGCCTGCTCCCACAACGGCGCAACGAGGCCGTACACCGCGCCGCGATGCTGCGCGCACTCACCGACGACGTAGATGTCGGGCTCGTCCATCGCGCGCATCGCGTCGTCGACGACGATCGCGCGCTGCACCTCCAGGCCGGCACGCGAAGCTATGTCGATGTTGGGGCGAATGCCGGCCGTGACGACGACCATGTCGCAGTCGAGCGTCCCGCCGTCACCGAACTGCAGACCCGTCAAGCGCCCGTGCTCGCTGACGATGCGGGTCGTCGTCGTCTCGAGGCGAATGTGGATGCCGAGCTCCTCGACGCCGCGTCGCAGGATCGCGGCGGCCTGGCCGTCGAGCTGGACGTTCATGAGGCGCTCGGCGGTGTGGATGACGTGGACCTCCATCCCGCGCTCCAGCAGGCCGCGCGCGGCCTCGAGGCCCAGCAGTCCACCGCCGATGACCGCGACGCGCCGGGCGTGGCGGGCCCACCCGAGCATCCCGTCGGTATCGCCGATGTTGCGAAAGCCGAAGACTCCGCTGATCGGGATGCCCTCTTTCAGCAGACCCTCGATCGGCGGGAAGAATGACCGGCTGCCCGTCGCGATGATGAGCTTGTCGTAGCCGTGGGTGCTGCCGTCGTCGGCGTCGACGGTCTTCCCGTAGCGATCGATCGCCGTCACCCGCACGCCGGCGTGGAGGGTGATTGCGTTGTGCTCGTACCAGTCCAGCGGGTTGAGGAAGATGCCCGCCGTTTCCTCCGAGCCCGCCAGCACGTTGGACAGCGAGATGCGGTTGTAGTTGCCGTGCGGCTCGTCGCCGAACATCGTGATGTCGAACAGCTCGGCGCCGCCGCGGTCGAGGATCTCCTCGACCGCCCGGGCACCGGCCATGCCGTTGCCGATGACGATCAGGCGCGTCCGGGCGCCCCCGGCTCGAGGATCTAGCACGGCGGAGTCTGCGATCTCGGTTATCGTCATGAAGCGATCCTTTCCTGTCGAGCTGGGTGGATGACGTCGAGCATCAGATCTCCACGAGGCCCACGTCGACGACGACCTGTCCGCTCGCGCCCGCGGGGGCCGCGAGATGCAGCTCGATCTGTGTCTGTGCGAGCAGGTCCTCGACGACGCGCAGCGCGACGTGCGTGTCGCCCCGGGCGCCGATCGGGAAGTAGCGCATCGGCTCGCCGTCGCGCATGACGATCGCGCAGACCAGCTCGCCGCTGGAGTTGCCGCCGCGGAAGTACACAAACTGCGCCTCGTTGCCCGCCGGCACGGTGTAGCCCAGCCGGCGATCGAGCAGGAACGGCTCGTGCAGTCCGCGCCCCTCGAAGTCGAAGATGCCCTGCAGAAAGCGCGTCGAACTCATCTGGCGTCTCCCGTCATCGGTGCTGGTGGATCGTCGCGCCCTCGTCGCCGGCGGTCTCGACGCGGTCGATGCGCACGGCGCAGACCTTGAACTCCGGCATCTTCGAGCTGGGATCGAGCGCCGGGTTGGTCAGTAGGTTCGCGCGCTCGCCGCCGGCCCAGTGAAAGGGCATGAACAGCGTGTCGGGCCGGATGTCGGGCGTCAAGCGCGCCCGCGCATGCGCGGCTGCACGCCGGCTGCGCAGCCACAGCACGTCGCCCTCTTCGATCGTGGACTGCCGCGCGAGCACGGGGTGCAGCTCGACGTATGCATCGGGCTCGGACGCGTGCAGCTCGTCGACGCGCATCGTCTGGGTGCCCGACTGGTAGTGCGCGAGCGTTCGGCCCGTCGTCAGGTACAACGGGAACTCCTCGTCAGGCTCCTCGGCGGCGGCGCGATGACTGACCGCAAGGAAGCGCGCGCGGCCGTCCGGGGTCCCGAACGACTCCAGGAACAGGCGCGGCGTGCCGGGATGGCTCTCGTCGGGGCATGGCCAGAACACGCCGTCCTCGGCGAGGATGCGCTGCCAGGTGATGCCAGCGTAGTCGGCCGGTCCACCGGCACTCGCGTGGCGAAGCTCCTCGAACACCTCCTCCGGTTGCGGCGGAAATCCGTTGGCGCGGCCCAGCCGCGATGCCAGGCCCGAGAGCACGGCGAGATCGCTGCGCACCTGGGGCGGCGGTGGCGTCGCCGCCCGGCGCAGCACGACGCGGCCCTCGAAGTTCGTCATCGTGCCGTCCTCCTCGGCCCATTGGGCGGTCGGCAGCACGACGTCGGCGCGCTGCGCGGTGTCCGACATGAAGAAGTCGCAGACCACGAGGAAGTCCAGTTGCGAGATGCGTTCCTGGACACGCGCGGCGTCCGGCGCCGAGACGAGCGGGTTCGAGCCCATGACGAGCAGCGCCCGCACGCCCCCGTCGCGGCCCATCGCATCGAGCATCTCCCAGGCCGAGCGGCCGACGCCGGGCAGTTCGTCGGGATCGACCCCCCACACGCCGGCGACGTGCCGGCGCGCCGCGAGGTCGTCGATGCGCCGGTAGCCGGGCAACTGATCGGCCTTCTGGCCGTGCTCGCGGCCGCCCTGCCCGTTGCCCTGACCGGTCAGGCAGCCGTACCCGCACAGCGCCCTGCCGGCGTGGCCCAGCGCGAGCATGAGGTTGATGAACGCCTGCACGGTGTCGGTGCCCTTGCTCTGCTGCTCTGGGCCCCTGCCGGTCAGCACCATCGCGGTCGGCGCCTCGCCCAGCAGGCGCACGGCGCGCCGCATGTCCTCGACCGCGACGCCGGTGATCCGCTCGACGCGGTCCGGCCAGTACGCGCCCACGCGCTGCTCGACGAACGAGAAGCCGCTCGTGCGCAGCCGCACGAACTCCTCGTCGACCAAGCCATCCTTGATGGCGATGTGCAGCAGGCCGTTGGCCAGCGCCAGATCGGTTCCCGGCACGTTCTGCAGGTGCAACGTCGCGCGACGAGCGGTGAGCGTCGCGCGGGGATCGATGACGACGAGCCGACCGCCGTGCAGGCGCTGGTCGTCGAGATAGGCGACCGCAGGCGGCATTGTCTCCGCGAGGTTGCTGCCGACCAGCAGGATCGCGTCGGTCGCGGCGATGTCCTGGACGGGAAACGGCATTCCGCGATCAAGTCCGAACGCTCGCTGCGCAGCCGTCGCCGCGGAGGACATGCAGAAGCGCCCGTTGTAGTCGATCGACGACGTACGTAGCGCGACCCGCGCGAACTTGCCCAGCATGTAGGCCTTCTCGTTGGTCAGGCCCCCACCGCCGAAGACGCCCGCCGCGTCACGCCCGTAGCGGCTCTGGCACTTGCGCAGTTCGTCGGCGACACGGTCCAGCGCCTCATTCCAGCCCACAGGGCGCAGATCCTCGCCGCGGCGATTGCGCAGCAACGGCGTCGTGAGGCGGTCACGGCGCGACAGCAGCGTCGCCGCCGTCCAGCCCTTGCGACACATCGCTCCGCGGTTGGTCGGAAAGTCGCGAGCTGCGACGGACAACGGAGCGCCGGGCATCTGCACGAGCGCCATCCCGCACTGCAGCGAGCAGTACGGGCAATGCGTCGCGGTCCGCTTCTCGTCTGCCCGCGCCTGCGGCGCGGCGGTCCCGGCGTCCACGTGTGCGTCGCCGTCCGCAGCGCCGGGCGGCCGATCGGCCTGTGTCGCTGTGGTTCCGGATGTCGACATCATGGGCTCCCGCCGCCGCGTTCGGGGCAGTTGATACTGCCGCCCCGACACTAATCGTCGGTCTCCCGCCTTCATATGGCCCCATGTCCTTGTGACTCTGGCCCCACTCTGGCCCCATGTCCTTGTGACCTGGACGCCACGTCGGATCCGGCGCGGGATCAGAGCTCGCATGCGCTCTCGCCGCGACGGCGTCGACCTCTTCCATGGGACTCCTGCTGGCGTGTCGAGCGCCGGTCTGCCTTCGACCTCGACGCAACGGCCCCTACAGGTTGGGACAGATGGCCATCGACAGGCCGTCGCAGCGCGCATACGGTCTGCGACATGGTGTTCCTTTGAAGCGGGATCGCGGTCGACGGGTGCGAGGCGTCGGAGATCGGCTGTGCGGCGGGGAGCGGGTGGCCTCATGCGCGACCGGGTGATCGGCGTCGACGTGGGCGGCACGAAGGCCTCCGTGGCCGTGCTCGAGGGCTCGACGCTGCGCGAACCGCGGCTCCTCGCGACCGACACGAGCGATGCCGCGCACCTGCTCGACCAGCTCGTCGACGCGATCGTCGAGGCGGGGCCGGCGGACGCCGTCGGCGTCGGCGTCCCGTCGGTCGTGGACTTCGCCAGCGGCCGTGTGCGCGCATCGGTAAACGTGCCGCTGGCCGACGTTGCGCTGCGCGACATCCTGCGCGAGCGCATCGGAGTTCCCGTCGTCGTCGACAACGACGCGACGTGCGCCGCGCTCGCCGAAGCCTATGACGACGATGGCGCCCTCGTCGCCCGCCACCTCGTGATGTTCACGATCGGCACCGGCGCCGGCGCCGGCATCGTCATCGACGGACGGGTCTACCGCGGCGCGACCGGAGCCGCGGCCGAGCTCGGCCACACGATCGTCGGAGCCGACCTCAGCCTCACGCCGTTCACCCACGCCGAGGGCTTTCCGCAGCTAGGCTCGGTCGAGTTGCTGGCGTCCGGTATCGCGCTGAACGCCCTCGCGCGCGTGTACGGCATCCCACCGGGCACGGTCGTCGGTGCAGCGCGCGACGGCCACCCCGGCGCGGCTGCGGCGTTGGATCTGCTGGGACGGCGCTTGGGCGTCGCGATCGCCAACGCAATCAACACCTTCGACCCCGATCTCGTTGTCATCGGCGGCGGCGTCTGCTTCGCGGGCGAACTGCTGCTCGGTCCCGCGCGCGAGGAGGCCGCGCGCCACGTGCTGACCGGCGTCGGCACCAAGACGCAGATCTGCCGAGCGCGTTACGGCTCGCAGGCCGGCGTGCGCGGTGCCGCGCTGCTCGCAAGCCAGGAAGCCGCCCACGCGCACGAGGTGGGCGTGCGATGAGGACTATGTGCGGTGTGTCGGAAGGGGTCTTGATCAAGGAGCGCGAGGGTTGGGAGGTAGGCTGGTGAGCCAGGTGCTGAACGTCAACGAGCGGCTTGCGGCGCTGACCGCGGCCGGCACGTCGGTGTGGCTGGACCAGATCCGCCGCTCGCTCACGCAGGGAGGTGAGCTGGAGCGCCTCGTCGAGGAGGAGTCGCTGCGTGGCGTGACCTCCAACCCGGCGATCTTCGAGAAGGCCATCCTCGGCTCCGAGGACTACGACGAGCAGATCGAGCGGCTCGCCCGCGAGGGCCTGAACACGCGTTCGGTCTATCAGGACATCGTCATACAGGACGTCCAGGAGGCGTGCGACAAGCTGCGCAAGGTCTTCGACGGGTCCGCCGGCACTGACGGCTTCGTCTCGCTGGAGGTCGACCCGGACCTCGCGTTCGACACCGATCGCACGATCGTGCAGGCGCGCGAATACTGGTCGCGCGTCGACCGGCCGAACGTCATGATCAAGATCCCGGGCACGCCGGAGTGCCTGTCGGCGATCGAGCAGGCGATCTACGACGCGATCAACGTCAACGTCACGTTGCTGTTCGCCGTCGATGCCTACGCGCTGGTCGCCGAGGCGTTCATTCGCGGGCTCGAGCGCCGTTACGCGGAGGGCCGGTCGCTCGACGTGCAGTCGGTCGCGTCGTTCTTCGTCTCGCGCGTCGACAGCGAGATCGACAAGCGCTTGGAGACGCTGGGGCGCACGGAGCTGCAAGGCCAGGCCGCGGTGGCCAACGCGCGTGCCGCATACGCGCGCTTCGAGGAGATCTTTCGCGGCGAGCGCTTCGCCGACCTGCGCGCCGCGGGTGCCCCCGTGCAACGGCCGCTGTGGGCGTCGACGGGGGTCAAGAACCCGAGCTACTCCGACACGATGTACGTCGAGGAGCTCGTCGGACCCGACACGGTCAATACGATGCCGATGCCGACGCTGCTGGCCTGCAGCGAGCGTCTGGACGTGCCCGGCGAAACGCTGCACGAGGACCCGGCGCCGGCGCTCGAGGCGCTCGCCGAGGCTGGGATCGACATGGCCGATGTAACGGCGAAGCTGCTGCGCGAGGGCATCGACGCGTTCGTGACGCCGATGCAGAAGCTGCTGGCGGGCATCGAGGCCAAGCGCGAGGCGATCTTCACGGGCCGCCCGGAGACGATCGACGCGTCGCTGCCGTTCGAGCTCGAGGCGCCGGTCGCCGAGATTGTGCGCCGTGCCGAGGTCGAGCAGGTCGCGCGCCGCATCTGGAAGAAGGACGCGACGCTGTGGGGCCCGCGCGACCAGCCCGAGATCGCCAACCGCCTCGGCTGGCTCGACGCGCACGAGACCTACGCCGAGCACATCGGCGACCTCGAGGCGTTCGCGGCCGAGCTCGCGGCCGAGGGCTACACCGACACCGTCCTGCTCGGGATGGGCGGTGCGAGCCTCGCGCCCGAGCTCCTGCGCGTGAGCATCGGCGAGCGCCGGCACGACCGCCTGCGCCTGCAGGTGCTCGACTCGACCGACGCGGGCGCCGTGCTCGCCGTGCAGCGGTCGATCTCGCTCGATCACACGATCTTCGTCGTCTCGACGAAGTCCGGCACGACAATCGAGACGATGTCGCTCTATGAGCACTTCTGGTCGCTGCAGCCGCGCGGCGGGCAGTACGTCGCGATCACCGATCCCGGCTCGTCGTTGGCGATGCTCGCATCCGATCGCGGCTTCCGGCGGACGTTTCTCAACGACGCCGACGTCGGCGGGCGCTACAGCGCGCTGACGTTCTTCGGGCTCGTGCCGGCGGCGCTCATGGGCATCGACGTGCAGCGCCTACTCGATGGCGCGGGCGTCGCAGCCGAGACCTGCGCCGGCTATCGCCCGGGCCACGACAACAGCGGCCTGTGGCTCGGAGCAGCGCTCGGAGCGCTCGCGCTCGCCGGCCGCGACAAGCTCACGTTCGTCTTCGACGACCCGATCGTCTCGTTCGGGATCTGGGCCGAGCAGCTCGTCGCGGAGTCGACGGGCAAGCAGGGCAACGGCGTACTGCCGATCGCCGGGGAGCCCGTCGGCCCGCCCGATGTCTACGGCGAAGACCGCATCTTCGCCTACCTGCGCGACGCCGAGAACCCCGATGAGCACCTCGACGAGGCGATCAGGGCGCTTGCCGACAGCGACGAGCCGACGCTGACGCTGACGGCCGCCGGGCCCGAGGATCTCGGCCGGATCTTCTTCTTCGCCGAGTTCGCGACCGCGGTCGCGGGCTGGGCGCTGGGCATCAACCCCTTCGACCAGCCCAACGTCCAGGAGGCCAAGGACGCGACCGCGCGCGTGCTCGACGCGATCGGCGACGGCGGCGCCGCCGTCGAGCCCGACGACGCCGACGACAACGCGCTATGCGCCCTGCTTTCGGTGGAGCCGCCCGCATACGTCGCGATCCTGGCCTACATCGCGCCGAGCGACCGCGTCGACAAAGCCGTCGCCGAGCTGCGGGTCGCCGTCCGCGACACGACAAGGGCCGCCACGACGTTCGGCTACGGCCCGCGCTACCTGCACACGACCGGGCAGTATCACAAGGGCGGACCGAAGACCGGCAGCTTCCTAGTCCTCGTCCACGACGGGCCCGATGAGGTCGACATCCCGACTCGACCCTTCGGTTTCAACGCGCTGAAGAACGCCCAAGCGTTCGGCGACCTCGAGATGCTGCGCTCCCACGGGCTGCCGGCACAGAAGCTGCGCCTGAGCCGCGAGGCCCATCCGGCCGACGCGATCCAGGCGCTGACGGCGAGGGTTCGGGGTCTGCTGCCCGGCGGGTGAGGAGGGTTCGGCCTCGCGCCAGCGTGTCAGTCGGGGCGCCAAGTGGCAGCGCGTCAAAGTTCGTTTGGCGCCCCGGCGATGGTCCTGATCTGAAGAG
>JALYUQ010000017.1 GCA_030853685.1 Actinomycetota bacterium
ACCACAAAACCAGTCACACCACTCCGCCAGCCAGGCGCCGATCACATCCGCGCTGATCTCGCCGCCCGCCGCCGCTCCAAGGCCGCCCACGACCAACCCCGCGCTCGCGCCACACCCTCACGCGGCCGCTCCGGTTCCGTCCGACCCAAACGTGAACATCAACCGAGGTCAAACGTGAAGACCTAGTTACGGGAGCGACGGGACTCGAACCCGCGACCTCCGGCTTGACAGGCCGGCTTGCCAGCTCAGCGCTACGTAGATACGGCTGAAGCCGGTGCTGATCCGTTTGTTGGAGGGTGGAGGGGGTGCCGGTCACGCGGGACGTGCTGGGGCGAGCGATGCGACCCACTCGCGCGTAGCGGTCGCGTCCGCCGGCACCCGCAACCGTTCAGCGATCCGGCGATACCCCTCACCAGCCACCTTCCGCTCGATCGCGATGCCGATCACCGTGACCTCGTCATGACGCCGCAAAAGGACCAAATCCGGCAGCAGCACATGCGTCCCCAAACAGCCTCCCGACACCGCGCCCGCCGCGGCACCAGCACCCGATCCCCCGAACGGCAGCGCAGCACCCGCTCCCGCGCCCATCCTGACGGGCCCAACGCCCCCCGACACGACGGGCACCCCAAAAGCCCATCAACCTGGCGAGCTGCCGTGATCGGCATCCAACGGCGGCCGCCCGGAGGAATGCCCGGGCGGCCGGCCGGCGTCATCGCGGAGGCGGCGGGCCGGCACTCGGCGACCAGCCGCTCGTCGGTTGGTGGCGCGGTCAGCGCGAGGACGAGCTGAACGCCGCTCGTGCCCAGGATGCGACGGCTGGGTGTGAGAGCGGCACGTTCGCCGCGGCGCCCCGGAGCGCGACGGCGCGAACCAGGAGCTCCATGTTCTCGGGCGTGTCTTCGAGCTGGTCTCGTTTCCATGCTTCGAGCCATGCCTCCGGGGTGGAGTTGGTGCGGGTGATGAACTCATCTCTGAGCTTGGCGGAGTCGGACGCCTCGTCGGTGCCGCGCAGCGCCTTGACCTCGATCGCCTCGCGCTCCAGGTAGGTCTGGAGCGCGGCGGCGGGAACTCGTAGCTTGCGCGCGGATAGCCGCACTGAGGCCAGGTGGCCGCGCTGGATCAGTTTGTAGACGCCGTCCGTGGTCATCTCCAGTCGCGCTGCGACGTCGGGGACCGTCAGATAGGTGTCGTCTGCGATGGACATGGGTACATCGTACCGCGGCTTGTACAGCACGTCTAGTTTGGCAAGAACGTCCAACTCGTCTGTTCCGTACGGCTAGTCTTCAGCGTCCTGATCCCAGGTCAGCAGGTGGTCGCCGAGAGCCCCGGCTAAGACGGTGTCGACGAAGCTGAGCCACTGTTCCGGCGGCGTGACGTGGGTCGCCTCGCGCATGTGGTTTGGGCAGCCGAAGGGGTGGCGGTGGACCCGGGGGTGGGTTGCATCGGTGCGCTCAACGACGTCGAGGCGCTCGCTGCCGACGGCGCCTGTCGTGGCTCCGGCTTGGACGTGCCATCGCAGCGCTGCGACGAAACAACCCTCCGAGCTGAGATCCTCACGCAAGTCCGGATCATCTCCCGGAATCCAGTACTCGTCGACGTCTAGCGTGATGGCGACGCGCTCGCCGTCGACCACGGCAGATCGCTTCGCATGGACTCGTACGACGCCCGGCAGAAGTTGTGCGTACGCCTTGGCTGTGAGCGAAGGGGTCACGGTGAAGCCATATGCGAGGCAGGCGCGTAGCCACAGCTTGAAGCGTGTGTCGACGATGCTCGCTTGCGTCACGCGGTCAGTTTCCGCGCGTCGAGGTCTCGGCCGTGCTGGTGCCCGGAACGTTGGTTGCGCCGAACGCGGCCGTGAACGCCGCCGCTCGCTCTCGCGCTGGACGCGCGTGCAGGTAGCGACTGGTGGTCGTCAGCTGTGCGTGGCCCATCGCGTCCTTAACGCTGACGAGGTCGATGCCGCCGGCGACGAGCAGCGATCCGAACGTGTGACGGAGGTCGTGCCAGCGCAGCGGCCGCAGGCCGATCGCCTCGCGCGCGCGTATGTACCGCCGTCGCAGAGCCGACCCGTCAAGCCGCCGGCCGTAGGCGTTGCAAAAGACGAACTCGCTGCGGCCGGTGAAGTCTTCGCGGTCCAGCACCCGCGCGAGCGCTCCGCCCGCATGGTCGGCTAGTGGGACCTGTCGGACCCGGCCTGATTTGGTTCCCCGCTCGATCCCGGCCGAGATCGCCCGGCTGACGATCAACGACGAGCCCGCCCAGTCCACGTCCTCTACGTGCAAGGCCAGGAGCTCTCCCATCCGCAGCCCAGCGTAAGCGGCTACGCGGACCGCGTCGGCGTCGCGCCGATCGTCGATCAGCTCATCCTCCTCGCGCGCCTCGCGGTTATGCAGGCGAGCCGCCTTCAGCGTCGAGAAGGTCATCCCGCGCGCCCGGTACGTCGCAACGCAGTTGCAGCGGGCTCCCGAACGGGTGGCACAAGCGCGGGAGTGTCGCTCGTGAACCTCTCGGTGCAGTCCGTCCTCCAATGCCCTCGCGATGGCCTCAATCTCCTCGGGCGCGTAGTAGAGGAGCGCGCCGGCGGCAGGCAGACGGTGTCGGTCCGCGTCCTTGGCGGGGTTGGCCGGCAGCGTGAACTTCGTCGACTTCATCCCGAAATTGAACGCGGCGCAGACCACCTCGCGGTAGCGGTTGATCGTCCTTGGGGCAGCGCCCGTCTTCCCCACCGTCGCGAGGAGCTTCTCGACGTCCGCGGTCGTCACCTTCGCCGCCGGCTTGTTCCCGAACGCGCGCATGATGTGCCCGGCGAGAACCCTGTCGCCACGCTTGTATGGGACACCAGGCTCGGCGAGATCCGAACGGTGCTGGCGCAGCGTCGACGGAGCCGCACCCTTGACGCGCTCAAGCCAGTCCAAGTAAGCGTGCGCAACCTCCCTGAAGGTCGGACCCTGGGCGCGGAGCTTGCGGTGTTCTGAGGCCTCGTCCTCGTAGGCGGCGACGATCTCCGCGGCCTTGACATAGCCGCGCCGCTCGTCGTAGTAGCCGTCCCGAACGCGGCCGCGCCGTGGGCGCCATTTGCCCGCCTCGTCCTTGTCGACCCAGGCGGGCCCGACCCTGCGCCAAACCTGCTCGCCAGCGTCGCCGCGGAATACCGCGTCATAGACCGGTCCAGCTTTGTTGCCGCGGACCACCAGAGAGACCGGTCTGGCGTTCTCCGGCGGGCTCATGAATGGAGCATACGCTGTTAGCGAGTTTGTTAGCGAGAATCGCTTCGCTAACAGACTCGCTAACAAACTGGTCTAAAAACACCGTATTTACGGGCTTTTACGCCCTCTAAATCGCCTGTATTTGCTGGAATTGGTCGGATCTCGTCGGGCTCATAACCCGAAGGTCGCAGGTTCGAATCCTGCCCCCGCTATTTGAGCAAAAGTCCCGCTAAAGCCGGGCTTTTGGTAGGCGTTCAGTTCCCCTGGTCCGGGGAGCCTGGGTTCAGAGCAGGGCGGGGAGCGCACCGCCGGTTTGGTGGGCGGTGAGCAGCTCGCGGAGGTAGGCGAAGAGCGAGCGTTTCTGGAGGCGGCAGGTGACCGATGCGGAGAGGGATCGTTCGGTGAACCGTTCGCCGTCGTCGGATTGATTGCCGTGCGAGAGTCGGCGGTGGATCACCGGTCCG
>JALYUQ010000192.1 GCA_030853685.1 Actinomycetota bacterium
GAGCACGGATAGGTCAGGTGCTCGAGCATTTGACTTCCACCTTCCTGTTGGGTTCGGGCTGTCATTTGCTTCTTCTCAGGGTACGGCGACCCGCCCCGCGGCTACGTTCCGTCGATGAGCAACCCACAAACCACGCGGCCGCAAGGCCGCGCATAAATAACGCCCACGTGAGTACTGCCTACGTCTACGTCAGCCGCAGCCCCAGCTCCCGGAGCTGACGCGCATCGACGGGGGCCGGGGCGCCGGTGAGGGGGTCGGCGCCGCTGGCGGACTTGGGAAAGGCGATCACGTCGCGGATCGAGTCCGCGCCCGCCATCAAGGCGACGATCCTGTCGATCCCCATCGCGATCCCGCCGTGGGGAGGCGCACCGTAGCGCAGCGCGTCGAGGAAGAATCCGAAGCGGGCCCGGGCCTGCTCGGGGTCGATCCCCAGTAGCTGGAAGACGCGCTCCTGGACCTCGCGCTGGTGGATGCGGATCGAGCCGCCGCCGATCTCCGAGCCGTCGAGCACGAGGTCATAGGCGCGTGACTCGAGGCTGCCCGGATCCTCCAGGTCGCCGGTGGGAGCCGTGAACGGGTGGTGGGCGGCATCCCAGCGCTGCTCCTCGGGGGACCAGAAGAAGGCCGGGAACTCGGTCACCCAGAGAATCTCGTGGCGCCCGGCGGGGATGAGGTCAAAGCGCCGCGCCAGCTCAAGCCGCAGCGTGCTCAGCGCCTGGCCCGCGGTGGCGGCCTGGTCGGCGACGATCAGCAGCAGATCGCCGGGCGAAGCTCCCAGCCGCTGCGTGATCGCGGCGATCTCCTGCTCGGAGAGGAACTTAGCGATCGGCGAACGCAGTCCCGGGGGGTCTTCCTGGACGAACGCCCACACCAGGCCCTTGGCGCCGTGGCGCTTGGCCAGCTCGGTGAGGGCGTCGAGATCTGAGCGCGGCAGCTCGCGCGCGCCCGCGTTCAGGCCGCGCACGACCCCGCCTGCGGCCAGCGCCCCGGCGAAGACCTGAAACTGCGAGCCGGCCAGCAATTCGCTCAGGTCGCGCAGCTCGAGGCCGAAGCGCGTGTCCGGCCGATCGATTCCGAAGCGTCCGACCGCCTCCGAGAAGCGCAGCCTCGGCCACGGCGGCGGGGGCACGTCGAAGCCCTCGCGCTCGAACACGGCCCCCATCACCGCTTCCATGCACTCGATTACGTCGTCCTCCTGGACGAACGCCAGCTCGACGTCGAGCTGGGTGAACTCGGGCTGGCGGTCCGCGCGCGAGTCCTCGTCTCGGAAGCAGCGGGCGATCTGGTAATAGCGCTCGAGGCCGCCGATCATCAGGAGCTGCTTGAAGAGCTGCGGCGACTGGGGCAGCGCGTAGAACGAGCCGGGCTGGATGCGGGCCGGAACGAGGTAGTCGCGCGCGCCCTCCGGGGTCGAGCGCGTCAGGTAAGGCGTCTCGACCTCGATGAAGTCGCGCGCGTCGAGCACCCCGCGCATCGTCGCGATCACGCGGTGGCGCAGCGCGAGCGCGCTGAGCATCGGGGCGCGGCGCAGGTCGAGCGCGCGGTGGCGCAGGCGCAGGGCCTCGTCGACCGAGGCGTCCTCGTCCAGCGGAAAGGGCGGCGTGTCGGCGTCGGCGAGAGTCTCGAGCTCGGCGACCGCGAGCTCGATCTCGCCGGTCGGCAGGCTCGGATTTACGTTCTGGGCCTCGCGCCGGCGGATCGTCCCGGCCGCGCTGATCACGTCCTCGGAGCGAAGCGCGTGGGCTTGCTGATGGGCGCCTGGCGCGCTCTCAGGGTGCAGGACGAGCTGCAGGATCCCCGAGCGATCGCGCAGGTCGATGAAGATCAGGCCGCCGTGGTCACGCCGGCGGTGCACCCAGCCGGCGACGCGGGCGTCGGTGTCCGCGCTCTGAGCGCTCAGCTCGCCGCACCAGGTATCGCGGTAGCGGTTGGGGCGGGGAGGGTTGTTCATCGGGTCCGGAGCTCGCTCGGCGGGCGGAGAGGCTGGTTCATGCCAACCTGCTCCCGCGCAGGATCGCCGGAATCACAGCGCTCAGCCCCAGCTCGAGCTGCTCGCCGGACTCCATGTCCTTGAGGCTCGCGCTGCCCGGGTCGCCGACGATCGCGACGTAGCGTGCGCCGATGCGGTCGGCGTGCTTGAGCTGACCCTTGAGCGAGCGACCAGCCAGCTCGAGCTGCGCGCTCAGCCCCGCGCGGCGCGCCCAGCGGCTCAGCTCGAACGCGGTGCGCGCCGCCCCTGGCGCAGCGAGGGCGATGAAGACGTCGACAAGGGCCGGCGCGAGCGGCTGCTCATCGGCAGCGAGCAGCATCCGCTCGACACCCGCAGCCCACCCCGACGCGGGCGTGGGCGGTCCGTCGAGCTGCTCGATCAGCCGGTCATAGCGCCCGCCGCCGCCGACGCCCGACTGCGCGCCGAGGGCGTCACTCGAGAACTCGAACACGGTCCGGGTGTAGTAGTCCAGTCCACGCACCAGGGTCGGGTCGAGCTCGTAGCCGATCCCCGCATCGTCGAGCAGCGCGCGAACCTGCCTAAAGTGCTCGGCGTCCTCGCCGGTCAGGCGGTCGAGCAGCTTGGGGGCGCTCTTCATCGTCTCACGCGTGGATGGGTCGCCTGAGTCGAAGGCGCGCATCGGGTTGCGCTCCATCCGGCCTTGGACCTCGGACGAAAGCGAATCTCGATGCGCATGGAGGTAGGCGGTCAGCTCCTCGCGGTAGCGCGCCCGGGTCTCGGGCGTGCCGAGGCTCGCGAGGTGCAGCCGCGTATCGTGCACGGCCAGCGCTCCGAGCAGCTCGGCCAGCAATACGATCAGCTCGGCGTCGGTCTCCGGCGCGGAGGACCCGATCGCCTCGGCGCCGACCTGCCAGAACTGGCGGTAGCGCCCCTTCTGCGGGGCTTCGCTGCGAAAGAAGCTCGACAGGTACCAGAGCTTGACCGGCTGCGCGAGCTTGTGCATCCCGTGCTCGATGTACGCGCGGCATACGGGGGCCGTCCCCTCCGGGCGCAGGGTCAGCGAGCGCCCGCCGCCGTCGTCGAAGGTGTACATCTCCTTCTGGACGATGTCGGTCGCCTCCCCCACCCCCCGTGCGAACAGCTCGGTCGACTCGAACGCCGGCGTCTCGATCCGGCTGTAGCCGGCGGCGCCGAGGACCTTGCTCGCATGGGCCTGCACCAGCTCGCGGCGCGCGGCGTCCTGGGGAAGCACGTCGAAGGTGCCGCGGGGGGCCTGGATCACGTGTTCTGCGCAAGCTCGCGCAGGAACGGGTTGGTGGCGCGCTCGCGCGCGAGCGTCGTGATCCCCATGTGACCCGGGTAGACCGTCGTCTCATCCGGATGCGCATCGATCAGCGTCTCGATCGATTTCAGCAGCGTCGGCCAGTCGCCGCCGGGCAGGTCGACCCGGCCGACCGAGCCCTGGAAGAGGACATCGCCTGAGAAGAGCGCGCCCTGACCCCTGACCGCATACGTGACGTGCCCCGGGCTGTGGCCCGGGGTCGGGAGCACGTCGAGCGTCAAGCCCGCGAGCTCGAGCGTCTCGCCGCCTGAGACCGTGTGGTCGGCCTCGTAGCTCTCAAACGGGCCAAGCCCGGCGAAGACCCCACCCGCGGGGACGAAGTCCATGATGTTCGCGAGCACCTCCGCCTCGAGCGCGGGGCAGTAGACCGGAGCCTTGGTAGCCCTCGCGATCGGGGCCACCGCGCCGATGTGGTCGAAGTGCGTGTGGGTGAGCAGAATCGCCTCCAGGCGCTCGATCCCGAGCTCGCCGAGCGCGCCCAGGAGCCGCTCGGCCTCCTCGCCGGGGTCGACGATCAGCGCTGCGCGCGACCCCTGCTCGCGCACGACGAAGCAGTTCTCCTGCAGGGGGCCGACGGTGAACATGCGGACGTCGATACAGCTACCGGGGGTCATCCTGTGGGAGCGATCATTTGATCGAGGTCTTGCTGCGCTGGCGCTGGCGGCGGCGGAAGATGAAGAGCTCCAGGTAGTAGCCGCCCGGTACATAGATCGCCATCATGACCGCAGCGAAGAGGATCGCCGGCTCGATCCGGTTCTTGCCTTTCGTGGTGAACAGCACGAGCGCGAAGATAACAACCGCCGCGATGCCCGCACGGTTGAGCGAGGATCGCCATGTTGGCGGCGTATTCAGCCGCCGCTCCTTGGCGTCCCGGCGCTCCTGCTTCTTGCGCTCCTCAGGCGTCGGCTGGCGGCCCGTCCGCCCGCGCGTCTTGATCGTGCCCGCGGCCGTTCCGCGGTGCTTGGTCTGGCGCTTGCGCTTGGTCTGAGCCATTTTCTCCAGGAAGCTTACGCTTTACGCGCTCACGCGGTGGGGGCGCAGGCGTGCGCGACAGGCCGGCCGCCGGCGTCGAGGGCGTCTTCGATCAGAGCCCGTCCGGCGACCGGAACCCCTTGCGGGAAGTCCTCGAACGCCGCCCGCGGAGCGAGACCCACGAGCTCGGCACCCGCGACGGGTGCCCGGGCGCAGATCGCCTCGATCACCGTGCGCAGCGGCGTAGCGAGGTGATCCTCGACGTTGGTTGAGACCTGAGCGACGCGCCGGTGCTCGAGCCAGCACCCGATCGCGCGGACCGACCGAAGGCCGCCCGGGCCACCTTCCCGGACGCTCGCGGCGATCGCCTTGGCGTCCTGCAGCGTCGCGGGCGGCTCGAGCTCGACATTGAACGCCACCAGCGGGCGCCGGGCGGCGACGAGCACCGCACCGGCACTTGGATGCAGCTCACGCGGGCCGAAGTCGGGGCGCAGCTCGTTCGCCGCGACCCTCGCCGCCAGCGCCGCCGGACCGCCGCGTCGAAGCTCGGACCGGGTGCGATCGTCTGCGAGCGGACCGTAGAGGAAGACCGGAAGGCCGAGCTCGTGCCCGAGCAGGTCGCCGAGCACCAGCGCCTCCGCGCATGCGGCGCCGCGGTCGGAGTCGCGCAGGTACACGATCGGAGCGACGTCGATGGCGCCCACCCGCGGGTGGGCGCCCTTGTGCCTACTCAAGTCGATCCGCGCCTTGGCCTCGCGGGCACCGGCCAGGACGGCGCCTGCCAACGTCCCGGGCGCTCCTGCCAGCGTGAACACGCTGCGGTGGTGATCGGGGTCGGAGTGGACGTCGAGCAGGCGGGTGTTCGCGGTGGCCAATGCGGCTCCGATCGATTTGATTGCCGCGTGGTCGCGGCCCTCAGAGACATTGGGGACCGCGAGCAAGGTCAAGGGCAAGTCGCGCGCGGTGCGGGGTGGCGCGGGTCACCTTTGGGGGATGCGTGGGCGTCGCCGAGCACGAAGCGCCCCGCTCCGAGCACCGGAGTCCCGTCCACATCGAGGCTCGCGTCGAGCACCACCACGTCCAGGTGGATCGGCACCGAGACCGTGCCGCCGATCCCGGCGCTCGCCCCGAACGCGATGTGCACCGTGCCGAGGATCTTCTCGTCTTCCAGGACGTTGCCGGTCAGCGTCGCGCGATCGTTGGTCCCGACGCCAAGCTCGGCGAGATTGCACCCGCGCGCGCCGTGCACCGTCAGCAGCTCCAGGTAGCGGGGCCCGAGGCCACCCAGCGCCGAGACGATCCGGCCATCACGGACGCTCAGCGTCGCGGGCTCTGGCGTGAGGCCGAGCGGCGCCAGGCTCCTCGCGACGATTCGTCCCTCCCCGCCGCAGGGTGCGATGAAGCCCTCTCCGCATGGCAGGTTGCCAAATGCGCCCCTGGCGCTCAGGTCACCGTCGTCGGAGATCCCGGAGCGTCCTGAGAGATCGATCGTCAGCTCGGTCCCGCGAGGACAGGTGAGGTGGGCAGCTTCGGCTTGGTCCAGCAGCGCCACCACCGCGCGCAAGCGTGCCGCCATGACCCCGAAGTCGACCGCCATCACGCGCGCGAGCATTTCGGCGGTTACTCCCGGCATCGTCGCGCCGCGCGCGCCGGCGTCGCTGGCTCGCTTACGCGCAGTCGTGTGGCTGAGCGAGCGGCTGGTGGGAGCGATGAACACGTCGCACGCGCCGAGCGCAGCCGCCAGCGGAGGCGGAGGCTCGCTGCCATCGGTCGGGCGCTCGTCCATCACCGCGAGCACGGCGTCTGCTCCCACGCCGGCCGCCTCGTTACGGAGCGCCTCCCCGACCGCGC
Source organism: Actinomycetota bacterium (assembly GCA_030853685.1). GTDB lineage: Bacteria > Actinomycetota > Thermoleophilia > Solirubrobacterales > Solirubrobacteraceae > Palsa-465. Next base: position 6,117 of record JALYUQ010000192.1, read on the forward strand.
GCGTGGCTTCGTCGACGATTACGAGCACATCCTCGCCCGCCTGGACTGCGAGGCAGCGGTTCACCACGGTGCTCACGGCGAGAGTGAGGTCGGGCATAGTGCGGATGATATGGAGGCGGCGCCCTGGACAACGGACGCGCAACGCTCTCAGACCCATTCTTTGGTGAATGGATTTGCCGCACACGAGGACACGCAAGCGAGTCCTGACGCGCACACCTATGCGGTTGCTTCAGGCACGAAGTGGCGATGTAGCTCGTTGGCGTAGGAGCGCCCGACGGACGCCTTGTGCTCCTCGAGCCATTCGCTGAACGCGATCTGGCCGAGCGGAGGGTCGTGTGAGACGAGCAGCCCGGCCATCAGGCCGCTGATCTCATCCGGCGTGAGCACGACATCGCCGACGAGCAGACCAAGCGCGCGGGCTGCGGCCGTCATCAGGCGCGGGGGGATAGGGATGATCGGCGAGCGAGTGTTGACCGCGATGCGGACGAGCGCGACAAGGTCGCGGAACCGCATCGTTTCGGGTCCCGCCGCGTCGATTACCAGGTTCTCGCCGAAGCCCGAGGCCTCGATGCAGATCCGCGCCAGGTCATCGACGTGGACTGGCTGTACTTCGTAGGAACCGCTACCGGGCAGCGCGAAGGCCGGCATTCGGCGCAGGATCCAGGCGACATTGTTGGCGAGCACGTCGCGGTGGCCGCCAAAGATCCACGTCGGCCTGACGATGGAGTAGTCCACGCCGGATTGCGCGAGCCCCAGGTCGGTGGACGTGCTGTCGCTCATGACAGCTCCTGTCGCGCTGGAGGGAGGACCGCGTCGGCGAGCACCGCCAGGCGCGTACCGAGATCAAGTAGTGACTCAGCCCGTGAGCGGTCGCGCTGCAGGTGGCTGAGCATGTCGACGCCAAAATAGGCCGCGACGATCCCGAACGCCAGATCTCGCGGGGAACCCAGAGAGCGCAGCAGCGAGTCGCCAAGCAACTGCTCCAGCTTGCGCTCGACCATCCCGATCCACGGTTCTATCCGTGCTGCCACCTCGGCTCCCAGTGCGGCGTCGGAGACCCCGCCGCTCACCATCTCCCCAAGCGCGGTGATATTCCCTCGTTCGAGGTCGTCGTCATAGATCGTGCGTGCCAGCCGAGCCAGCTCAGGCGCGGTTGCAGCGGCTTCGAACGCCGGCCCATAGTCGCTCATCCGGCGGTCGCTGATCAGGTCAAGGGCGGCCAGCAACAAAGCTCGCACACTTCCAAAGTGGTAGAAGATCAGCGCCTGGTTGAAGGCACCCCCGCGCGCGATCGCCCGTGCGCTCGCCCCGGCAAAGCCCTTCGTCTTCAGCGCCTCCAGCGCAGCCTCGACGATCTGCAGCTTCGTGCCGGCCAGGCCTCCCGCAGCGACAGGGTTCGTTCGTCGATGCCCGGCCGGCGATGGCGATTGCACGGCCAAGACTTTAGCAGTCGCTCAAAGCAAGCGCTCAAAGTTGTGAGAGCGCTCAAACCTGTGAGGCGTATGGTCGTGAGCACGCGACGACCGAGGAGACGACATGAGAGCAGTGCGATTCGACGAGTACGGCGGGGTCGATGTCCTGGGGGTCCGCGACGTCGAGGATCCCGTCCCAGGGTCGGAGCAGGTGCTGGTGGCGGTCAAGGCGGCGGGGATCAACCCCGGTGAGATCGCGATCCGCGAGGGGCGCCTTCACGAGCGGTGGCCGGCGTCCTTCCCCTCGGGCCAAGGCAGCGACTTTGCCGGCGTGGTGCAGAGAGTGGGCGATGGCGTGAACGGGTTCGCGGCCGGGGACGAGGTGCTGGGCTGGACCGAGGAACGGGCGAGCCAGGCCGAGCTTGTGGTGGTGGCGACCGATCAGCTCACGGTCAAGCCGGCGTCGGTCCCGTGGGAGGTGGCGGGGTCGTTGTTCGTCGTCGCGCTCGCCGCCTACGCATCGGTGCAGGCGGTCGCTCCGCAGGCCGATGAGACGGTCGTGGTCTCAGCCGCGGCGGGCGGGGTGGGCTCGGTCGCGGTCCAGCTCGCGCGGCGCACCGGGGCGACGGTGATCGGGCTGGCCGGCGAGCACAACCATGACTGGCTGCGCCGCCACGACATCGTGCCGGTGACCTACGGCGATGGGCAAGCCGACCGTATCCGCGCAGCGGCCCACGGCACGATCGACGCGTTCATCGATACCTTCGGGGACGGCTACGTCGACCTTGCGATCGGGCTGGGTGTACCTGCGCAGCGGATCAACACGATCATCGACTACGAGGCGGTGCAGCGACTCGGCATCCACGGGCAGGGCACCCACGCGATCGCCAGCGCACCGCGGCTCGCGGAGCTTGCTGCACTGGTCGCCGACGGAAGCCTCGAGATACCGATCGCGCGCACCTTCGCGCTGGATCAGGTTCGCGAAGCCTACCGCGAGCTAGCCGAGCGCCATAGCCATGGCAAGGTCGTGCTGCTGCCATGAACGCGGCACTACAACTCCGGGCGGTCCCGAACTCGTTCCTACCCGCTGACGGACTCGTTCCTACCCGCTGACGGACTCGCGCCTACCCGCTGAGCGAGACTGCCAATTCCGAACGAGGGATCGGGATACGGGCGATCAGAGATGCTCATAGCTTTCGGGCAGCACGGGCCAATTCTCTAAGTCGATCATCGGCGTAGTCGATTCCTCTCGCTCCGCGATGCGCCGGCTGGCCAGTCCAATGCCCTGCTGGCACGCCAGGCAGAGATCGGAACCCACCGCACGCGGGCGCCTACAGCCCTCCTCGGTACAGAACTGATCAGGATTCATGCGCCAACTCATGCTGCCGCCCTCACTTTCGGCTGTTTGGGGTCCGCTCTATTTCGGTACCGACCGGACATACGGCCTGACTGACCCCGCGGCGCAGCATCCAGATGAGTACGACGGGTCGCCGTGGTCATGTCGACGGTCAATGCTCGCAGATCGGCCGCGTCACCGGCCACAGTCAGGCAGACTGGAAACGGCGTGTGCCGATGACACATCTGGCCTGGCGCTCGGATCACGACCGTTGCCCAAAGATGAGGCGTCTAGAGCTCGTCTCCGTGACCCTCACAATGCCCAACCGGCAGCCCCTGCTGGAACCAATCCAGCGCACAACCAGGCGTCGAGTCTCGATAAGCTCGCCGTTCCCGCCGGAGTAGCTCAGTCGGTTAGAGCAGCGGAATCATAATCCGCGTGTCGGGGGTTCGAGTCCCTCCTCCGGCATCTAGCAA
>JALYUQ010000209.1 GCA_030853685.1 Actinomycetota bacterium
TTGGGGGCCAGGCGCCAGGGGTGTCAGATCGCGCTGCACGGGGCCGCAAGTGAGCTGCGCGAGCTGCTGAGGCTGATGGGGCTCGACGAGGTGCTGGGGCTGAGTGGCCGGCGCTGATGGGGCTCGACGAGGTGCTGGAAACTTGAACCGGAGCTGACCCGCGGGTCAGCGCCCGAACCGCGGGTCAGAGGCCGAGCTCGAGCGGCAGGCCGAACAGCGGGAACAGCGCCCGAGCGCCCAGAAAGAAGGTGAGCTCTCCGATGCGCTCTCCATCGAGCTCGAGCACCTGCAGCGCCCAGGGCTCATATCCATGCCCCGATGCGGCCGGCTTGTACTGGCCGAAGGCAGGCGAGCCATTGGCAGAGACGGTGGGGAGCACGCGCGAGCCGCGGCAGCCGTTGCCTGGGCCCACCCACCACGCGAAAATGTTCTCTCGGCCGGCTAGCCAGAGCTCATAGGGCGGCATCGACTGGGTGGCATCCTCGTGGATGAGCGTAGTCAGGGCGTCCATGTCATAGCGTTCGAAAGCCTCGACATACCGCGCCAGCAACGCCTGATCGGGAGCGTCGAGGTCAGCCGCGCGGGTAGCGGTGTCGCTCTGGCCGGCGGCCAGCGTGGACCGGGCCCGCTGCAGCGCGCTGGTAACCGAGGCGACGCTGGTGTCGAGCAGCTCGGCCGCCTCCGAGGCCTTCCATTGCAGAACCTCGCACAGGATCAGTGCCGCGCGCTGGCGAGCTGGGAGCTGCTGCAACGCAGCGACGAAGGCCAGGCGAATGCTCTCTCTTCGCACCGCTACCGCGTCGGGGCCGGGCTCCCGAGCGATCAAGGTGTCGGGCACCGGCTCGATCCAGGCGTCGTCGGGTAGGGCAGTGAGGTTGGCCAGCTGGGCCTCCCCGGCGGGGCCCAGATCCATGGGGCGCGCACGGCGCCGGCGGCCATCGAGGTGATCCAGGCACACATTGGTAGCGATGCGGTACAGCCACGACTTCAGCGACGCCCGGCCCTCGAAGCGGTCCATGCTCCGCCACGCGCGCAGAAACGTATCCTGCACCGCGTCCTCCGCCTCAAACGGCGAGCCGAGCATCCGGTAGCAGTAGCCAGTCAGGGCGCCACGGTGAAGCTCCAGATCGGCGGCGCTCGGAGCGCTGACCCGCGAGGCGGACATGGACGCATTTTACGCCAGGCCAAAGGGCACTGCCAGTCCCGGCGCACCTACGGATGTCAGGTGACCCGGTAGGACAGGTGCGTCACGCCGTTGCCCTCGTTCACTGTTGGCCCTTCGAGCTCTACCAAGCGAACACGCGGTCCACCCCGTCGTTGGGATCGACTATGAAGCCGTCCAGAGACATCGACATGTCGGAGGCGTCCTCCTTCTCGTCCGATCGGTGCTCTGGTTCTGAGACGGTCACGACCCCGCAAGCTCATCGACCGCGGCGTCGCGCTTCGGTCTGCTGGCGACTGGCGACTGGCGACTGGCGACGGGCTGAGCGATTAGTTTTGGCCTGGGGCGGGTCTCAATGCCTGCCAACCACAACTCCAGGAGGATGAAGCATGAGTATTACGGCGACCAAAATCCGCCAGATCAGCCTAGTGTGCGTTCCGACGCTTGACCAGGACCGCGCGATCGAGTTCTACGAGTCAGTCGGGTTCGAGAAGCGCACCGACACATCATTTGGGGACAAGTACCGCTGGGTGGAGATCTATCCGCCCGAAGGGGCGACGGGGATCGCCTTGGCGCCGCCGCCAACCGGACAGGAGGTCGCGCCGACGCAGACTGGCATCACCCTGACCACCGACGACATCGACGCCACTCACGCCGAGCTGAAGTCCCGCGGGGTGGACGTCGACCCCGAGGTGTCGCGGATGGGTGACCCGGTGCCACCGATGTTCTGGTTCCGCGATCCCACCGGCCATTCGCTGATAGTCGTCGAGCAGCGCTGAGCGCCCCGCTTTCCGCGTGAGACCGCGACTTCGCGGCTGTGGTCGCGCCACCGAGCCGAGCGCCACGCATTGGCACCGAATGCTCGGCTCGGTGCGCGGCGACGCCGATGACGGGTGCATGAGACGCCGCTGCCGCGCCTGCCTCTCCTCACGAGGCACAGGCGGATCGCCCCGATCCGGCATCCTGTGAGCGGCATGAGGATTGCTGTGGTTGGTGGAACGGGAACGATCGGGCGCCGCATAGCCGCGGCTCTCTCGCGCGACGGCCACGAGAGTCGCGTGCTCAGCCCCAGCGCCGCTCAGTACCCCGTCGACCTTATAACCGGAGCCGGTTTGGAAGCGGCGCTCGCGGGCTGTGAAGTCGTCGTCGATGCGAGTAATGGACCGCCGTCACGGAAGGCGCGAGCGGTGCTCGTCGAAGGATCGCGTCGCCTGCTCGAGGCTGAGGCGCGCGCAGGAGCTCGTCATCACGTGTGCGTGTCGATCGTGGGAATCGAGGACGTGCCGATGGCGTATTACCGCGTCAAGCTCGAGCAGGAGCGCGTCGTCGAGAGCGCTGGCGTGCCGTGGACGATCGTGCGCTCGACGCAATTCCACGACCTTCTCGGAGCGGTCCTGTCGGCGGCCGGGCGCCGGCACGTCCTGCCGGCGCCCAGAGCGCTACTTCAGCCCGTCGACGTGGACGAGGTAGCCGCTGCGGTAACCGTGATTGCGATCGGCGCGCCCCGCCTAGCGCGGACAACCGTCGCGGGACCGGAGGTTCAGGACTTGCGCTCCCTCAGTCGCATATGGCGAGCGGCGACTGGCCAGCACGCAATCGCGATCCCAATCCCGCTGCCCGGCAAGCTCGGCCGAGCCCTGCGACAGGGGCTACTGACCTGTGCGAACCCCGACGTG